>NZ_JAFNMU010000009.1:0-99719 GCF_026537125.1 Gilliamella sp. B2828 | reverse complement strand
TCCAATGGATTGATCAGATGGGTTAATCCTTTATCCATGTTATCCTCTTTTAGTATTTCATGCTTACGAAATATAGATTATTGTTGTTATTGTTGTTGCTATTGTTATGAACAATTATTTAACTTTACTTTGACAACAAAAGGTTGATTTTTTTATTGAGAAACATCATTCAAACCTGAAGTGAATTCGTGTTAAAAAATAACCTAAAAAAGAATATAAAATACCCTGTTTCGTGTATTTTGCAACCTTTTTTTGAAAAATACTTTAATTTTAATTTAAGAAGATAACTTACAGATATAATTAATAAATAATCAAAAAAAATAACGATTTGTCATTTAAACATTGTAAGAAAAGAATTTACATCAACGATCCATACGTGAATGGAATTTTTTATAAAAACATCTCAATTTTTATTGTTCAATGAAAAATCAGATAATTAACTTTTGTTTTTTATTTTCGAATTATTTACATTTATTGCCATATTTTTTACTAAATAGACATTTAATTACCCTGTAAATTATATAAACATTGGTATTAACGGTTTAGCTATCAATTTCAATATTTTGAAATTTTTTTTACGATTTCTTTTCGGATCAAATTTGACAAAATAAGATTAAAAATTCTATTATTTAACAACTTTCTCGTTATATGCGTCATCCCTTGCATATGATCCTCTGGTGTTGATCACCGGAGGAATTTTTTCTTCTTAACCCCTTATTTTTTAATTTTATATTCTTTTTTCATAACTTTTTACTATACAATAAGTTCCATTTTCCCGTACAATTTTTTATTAACGTTTTAAAAATTAATTATAAAATAAGAAAGAAAGTTAGATTTTAAATTCATTTAATGATAATTAATCCACCATAATTTGTGTGCTTTTAGTGTAAAAAAATTAACTAAAGCAAATTGAAGTTGCTAATCAGCTTTAATAGCTATATTTGCTTTATCATACTAGTTTTTAATTAAATAATTTTATTTAATATTAATCGGATATTATACAAATTTATGGTTATTACTAATCATTGTTTAGCCGAGACTTCTAATATTTAGTAAATGGATTTTTATGTAAAAATGATTTTTAATAATTGATAGGTTTTATTTTAACCTATATTGTGACGTTAACTCTATAGCAATTAAGACATAATCCTTTTATTTTTTTTCAGAAAAACAATAAATAATTTTGTCTATAAGCTCATTTGGGCTTAAAATGGAGAAGGTAAAGTAGATTACTAAAAATTTCAACTATTCAAAATGTTAATCTTTATTTTTAATGCTATTTTTCATAAAATGCGATTATTTAGCTTACTTCTTCCTTTAAGGAACAATGATAATTTGCACTTAATGAGTTTAAACCTTTTTTAAAGATCTTTTTACGTCATGCAATTATTTACTTTATAAATATTCTTAAAATTGCACATTATTTATAGACCAATCTATTAAATTGAAGAATCTAATAAAGTAATAAATCCTCAGTAGGTTAAATAAATAGCGTTTTATTTTTGAATGAGATAAAAATACTATTTATAAAATATCTATTATTTGATTGATAGGAATAAAAAATGATTTAAATAAAATGGATACGATATTAAACACTTCGACCTCAGCAGGAATCGAACCTGCAATTAGCCCTTAGGAGGGGCTCGTTATATCCATTTAACTATGAGGTCATAGAAGCATGCATTTTAATAAATTTTAACAAACATTGCTATTCAAATCATGAAAAATTTTCTATTTTGAGTAAACATGATACAATCATGTTCATTCAATACTTTACCATTTTTATTCGATAATTCGGTAACATTATGAAAAAAAAAATAATAGGTATGATGTTTACGGTTTTGGCACTGACAAGTTGTGCAACTTATCAGCCTGAGACAAATAGTTATTCTGACCCGTTATCTGGGTTCAATAGAACTATGTTTAATGTTAATTATTATGCACTCGATCCTTACATTTTGCGACCTGCCGCAGTTGTTTGGAAAGATTATGTACCCACACCGATACGTAAAGGAGTCGTTAATTTTTCATCTAATCTTTCAGAACCCGCATCAATGGTCAATAGTGCTCTACAAGGTGAAGGTCATGAAGCAGGTAAACATTTAGCTCGATTCTTTTTAAATACCATTTTTGGTGTAGCCGGTTTATTTGATGTTGCAGGTATGGCTGATCCACAATTACAAAAAGGTTCTAAACGTAGTTTTGGTGATGTATTAGGTCATTATGATACACCTTATGGTCCCTATGTTGTGTTACCTTTCTATGGTTCTGCAACAATCCGCCAAGAAGGTGGTGATATTGTCGATACTTTATATCCGCCACTTGTTTGGTTAGATTGGGAATGGGCATTAGTCCGAAGCGTATTTGATGGTATTGAAGCTCGCGCTATGGCAATTGAGTATGAAGATTTGCTTAAAAATAGTGATGATCCTTATAACTTTATGCGTAATGCTTACTTCCAACGTAATGATTTTAATGCGTCTGGTGGTAAAGTTGATGAGCAAAAACAGCAGCAACGGCAAGAAAGCATTAATAGCATAATTAATGACATAGATTCTCAATAAGCTCAATTAATTATATTTTTAAAAGCCGCCTTGTTTGGCGGTTTTTTATGTATTTTATAAAATTTTTTTCTAATTATCATTGTAATCTTTTACTGCGAGTTTCATTTCGGGTAAATATCGCCAAAACCGACTTGGCATATGTTGGCGTTGTAATTTGAGATTCATACGTTCTTTTATAGTTATCGCATTGCAATACTTTAGCCACATTGTTTGAAACAGCACCTCATCTTCGGTGAGATAATTTTGATTAACTTGACTATTAATAATTAAATCATCTTTATCTACCAATGATACCTGTTCAATGCTATTCAAATCATAGACATAACCATATTGGCGCTTTTCATCATATATTGCCCATTTTTGATCTGCAAAACGATCTTTAAAAAAAGTGAGTACTAGAGGTAGTACATTATAAATAGGACCAATCACAGAAAAATAGATTTTTTCGCATACTTCATTTTCGTCGTCATCTGATGCTTGCTTATGCATTTTTTTCAGTGGATTTTTTATGGCATTAAAACGAATAAACTCAAGCATACGATGACGTTCGTTACTCACTTTTTTCGCAATTTCGCGCACCGTTAGTACATCGGGATCGGCAAAATCAGTTTCGATAGATTTTGTGGCTTTAAACACTTTGCAAATATATCGAAAGATAATTAAGTCACTATCTGGTAATTCAGATAACCATACATACATTAATTGTCGTAAAGCAGTTTTACTCAATTTATTGATTAATGCTACGCGCACACGTTCATACTTAAATTCTCGAAATTCGACATGATGTCTATCGGTCACCAGTAATGGTTCCACCTGTCCTGCTGCTAATAAACATTCCGGCATTTTTTTGAGTTTAAAAGCATCAAATACCGCACATAGCACACCTTCAAACGTCTTTTCGTAATAAAATGCTAACATACTCTACCACCCCATTACGAGTTGATGCGGTTGATGAATTATTTGATCTTCCAACAAAGGGGGATCTTGCAAAGACAATTTAATATATTCTGCTGATGAGCCGAGTATTTTAAATTTTTTCATATCATGACAAATAATAAAAAACTGCGCACGCTTTAACACTACACCAATCCGTTTGAGTGCATCAAATGTTAAACGGCGATGACGCCTTGCCATGACAATTAATTTGGCTGATTTAACGCCGATACCTGGTACTCTCAATATTTTTTGGTAACTATCACGATTTATATCAATTGGGAAAAACTGCGGATTACGGATCGCCCAAGACAGTTTGGGATCAATGGTTAAATCAAGGTCAGGATATCTATCGTTAACAATTTCATCAATATTGAAGTCATAAAACCGTAATAACCAATCGGCTTGATAAAGTCTATTTTCACGCACGCGTGGTACATCTTGCACAACAGGCAAACGTTTATCATAACCATTTACAGGAACAAATCCTGAATAATAAACTCGTTTCATGCTCGGTCGCTTATAAAGCTTGGCAGTGAGTTGTAATATTTGTTTGTCAGATTCATCCGTTGCACCAATAATCATTTGTGTGCTCTGCCCTGCTGGTACAAATTTCGGCGTAGATCTAAATTTTTTACGATCTTCTATATTCTCAAGCAAATTTTGATGAATTTGGCGCATAGGTTGGTAGATGCTTTTATGATCTTTATCTGGCGCAAGTAATTTGAGATTTTCTTCGGTTGGAATTTCCAAATTAACGCTCATTCTATCAACCAACAATCCAGCTTGATTAATCAGTTCATCACTGGCACCAGGGATCGCTTTCATATGAATATAGCCATTAAAATGGTGCTCACTACGTAAAATTTTCACTACGCGGATCATGCGCTCCATAGTATGATCAGGACTGCGTACAATGCCCGAACTTATAAATAACCCTTCAATATAGTTTCGGCGATAAAATTCAATGGTCAGCTCAGCCAGTTCGCGCGGAGTAAAACCTGCTCTAGGAATATCGTTACTTTGCCGGTTAATACAATAAGCACAATCAAACATGCAGTAGTTAGTTAACATAATTTTAAGTAACGATACACATCGCCCGTCGGCAGTAAATGTGTGGCAAATACCACTCTTGCTTGCACTACCAATACCCTTATTTTTATTGCGACGCGTTGATCCACTCGATGAACACGAGACATCATATTTTGCCGATTCGGCTAATATCTCAAGTTTCGCAATCATTTTTTCATTCATTTAGCATCACCATAAAACTGTATTTATATACAGTATATCGTAACTGCATTACACTCTGCAAGTGTGTGGCTATTTAATCGGTATTAATTTGGCAAACTGAAGCCATCACTCTATCAATAACTTGAAGATTCTTAATCAATTCAATGTCGCATTCTTTTAATTAATATATTAATAATCAATTTATTAACAAAAAAATAAAGATAAAAGAATTACTCAGGTATTGTTGAGCTTACAAGTGTACGCTATAATCACATCAATTTTTGTTAGAAGCAGATAATTTAGGAGCAGAATATTGTATGAAACGCGTTGTTATAACAGGATTAGGAATTCTTTCAAGTATTGGAAATAATACCAAAGAAGTTTTAGAATCTTTAAAAATTGGCCGTAGTGGTATTACTTTTTCACAAGAAATGAAAGATAGCGGAATGCGTAGTCATATCTGCGGAAATGTTAAATTAGATACTAAAGGTCTCATTGACCGTAAAATAGTTCGCTTTATGAACGATGCTTCTATTTATGGTTATCTCGCTTTACAACAAGCTATTGAAGACGCTAAGTTAACTCCAGAACAAGTTTCTAATCCACGTACTGGTTTAATTGCAGGTTACGGTGGTTCAACTAAAACTCAATATAATGTTGTAGCTGGTATGAAAGAGAAAGGATTACGTGGCGTTGGTCCTTATGCAGTGACGAAATCAATGTCATCTGCAATTTCAGCTTGTTTAGCTACACCATTTAAAATTAAAGGTGTGAGTTATTCTATGACATCAGCTTGTGCTACGTCTGTGCACTGTATTGGTCACGCTGCTGAACTTATTCAGCTGGGCAAACAGGATATCGTTTTTGCTGGTGGTGGTGAAGAGCTTTGTTGGGAAATGTCTTGTGAATTTGACGCAATGGGTGCGTTATCAACGAAATATAACGACTGTCCAGAAAAAGCATCACGAGCTTATGATACCAATCGTGATGGTTTTGTTATTGCTGGCGGAGCTGGTATGGTTGTTGTAGAAGAGTTAGAACATGCATTAGCACGTGGCGCTCATATTTATGGTGAATTAGTCGGTTATGGTGCAACATCAGATGGTTATGATATGGTTGCTCCATCAGGTGAAGGTGCAATGCGTTGTATGCAACTTGCTATTCAAGATTTAGATGTGCCAGTTGATTATATCAACACTCATGGTACATCAACACCAGTAGGTGATGTAAAAGAGTTATGGGCAATCAAACAAGTATTTGGTGACAATATTCCAGCAATCTCATCAACTAAGTCTATGACGGGCCATTCATTAAGTGCAACAGGTGCGCAAGAGCTTATCTATTCATTATTGATGCTTGAACATGGCTTTATTACACCAAGTATTAATATCGATGAATTAGACGAAGCAGCAGTTGGCATGAATATTATTACAAAACCAACCGAACGTGAATTAACAACCGTTATGTCAAATAGCTTTGGCTTTGGTGGTACGAATGCCTCAATTGTGATGAAAAAATACAAAGCTTAATTGAACAATTTTTTTATCTGTAAATAAAAACCGTTCTATTAAGAACGGTTTTTTTCAAATCATTAACTAAATGAATAACTAGAGCACTTTACTTAAAAATAACTGTGTCCGTTCATTTTGTGGATTTTTGAAAATCTGATCTGGTGATCCTTGTTCTTGAATAATTCCTTGATCAATAAAAATCACTCGACTTGACATCTCTCTGGCAAAGCCCATTTCATGAGTTACAACCACCATTGTCATACCTTCTTGAGCTAATGATTTCATGACAGCTAGAACTTCACCAACCAATTCGGGATCGAGTGCAGAAGTTGGTTCATCAAATAACATTACTTTAGGATCCATCATTAAAGCTCTAGCAATGGCAACACGCTGTTGTTGACCACCTGAAAGCTGACTTGGGTAAGCATCAATCTTATCAATTAATCCGACTTTAATTAATAAACTTTCTGCTTTGGTAATAGCTTCGGATTTAGCCATTTTTTTGACATCACGAGGTGCTAAAATCAAATTATCTAACACTGTCATATGCGGAAATAGATTAAAGCGTTGAAACACCATACCCACAGATTCTCGCAAGCGATTAATAGGAATTCTTGGATCATGTACTTTAAAGCCATTCACTTCAATTTCACCTGCGGTGATATCCTCTAACCCATTAATGCAACGCAAAAAAGTACTTTTACCTGATCCTGAAGGACCGATAATGGAAATAACTTCTTTTTCCTGAAAATCGCATGTTATACCTCTTAATACATGGATATCGCCAAATTGCTTTTGTAGATTATTAATGTGAATCACTTTTGCCTAACCTTTTTTCCATATATTTAACCAGTAGGGATAATAAAAATGTCATAGACCAGTAAACTAAAGAAATGACTAGATAAGGTTCAGTATAAACTGCATTCGCCGCACCAGCCGTTCTTGCTGCATAAGCTAAATCAACCAATCCGATTGCCGAACCTAAGGAAGAATCCTTTAAAATCGCAATCGCATTATTACCTAAAGGAGGAAGCATTCGTCGAAAAGCTTGAGGTAAAATTACTTTACGCATAGTACTACTATAACTCATACCTAAAGATCGTGCAGCTTCCATTTGTCCTTTATCAATAGATTGAATGCCAGCTCTAAAGATTTCTGAAATATAGGCACCTGCATTTAAAGTTATCGCTAAAACACAAGAAATAAATGCACCATATTGCACTCGTAAATAACGCGCGGTTTCAGGCGATATTAAATAATCTGAGACCAAAACACCCTCTCGAGGGTGTAACAAAAATGGCATGATAACAAAATACATAACCATAATTTGAACAAATAAAGGGGTACCGCGAAAGGCGCTTACATAAATTTTAATTGGCCATTTCACTAATATTGATAAAGTGTATTTATAAATACCGTGCTTTACTTGAGCGACTCGACCAAGACCTAAAATTAATCCCCAAAACGTACCAAACACTACACAAACTAGAGTACAGGTAATGGTCATTATTGCGCCATCAATAAACAGAGGCAAATAATCACTAATCACTTCCCAATTAAACTGCATAAATCAAATATCCTATTGCTGTAGATTAATTAATGGGCAAAGTTGGTACATTTTCATCAAACCATTTTGCATAAATGGTAGCATAAGTACCATTAACAATAATTTTTTTAAGTCCTTCATTAATACTATTTAGTAATTTATCATTTCCTTTGGCAACAGCTATACCAAAATATTGAGCTTCGAAATTTTGATCAGCAATTAGATTGAAATCTTTTCCTGGATGCATTTTAATATAAAACTTAACTACCCCAACGTCACTAACCGCAGCATCAATCCCTTCTTCATAAAGATCTTGCAACAAAAGAGGAGTATTATCAAAACGTTTGATCGCTTTGCTATTCATTCCTAAAACTTTTGAAACAACCACATCCCCCGTACTGCCATTTACAACGCCAACCGTTTTTGTTTTTAAATCTTCCAATGAAGTAATACTAGAGTTTGCTTGGGTCACAACTACTTGTTCAGCGGGAAAGTAAGGAAACGAAAAATCGACCGATTTTTTTCGTTTATCGGTAATAGTAATACCTGAAATAATAATATCACGTTCACCATTGTTCAAACTTGCAAAAATACTATCCCAAGGTGTATTAATTAATTTGATGTTAAAATTCTCAACATCAGCAATCGCTTGAATAATATCAATATCGAAGCCTTCTAACTGACGCTGATTATTTTCATATTCAAAAGGTCGGTACGTACCACCGGCGCCTACTACATAAGTTGTTGCCTTATCTGCGTAACTTAAATAACTAGAAACTAATAAAAAAGCAGATAAAATTAACGAAAAACAAGACTTAATCATGGTAATTCCTATCTATAAATAAATATGAAAAACATAATAGCTTTTAAGGGAAATAATGCAAATTAATATTTAGATTTCATTATATTATTTACTTTTTTGAGAAGTATTAAAGGATTAATGAGTAAGACAAAGTTGAAAAAAGAATTCAATTTTCAATTGAAATAGAGAATTTTGTCATCTTAACAACAAAAAGCAGAGTATTGCTCTGCTTTTTTAAAAAGCATTATTTTTTGATTTTTATGGTTAAACTATAATTGAGTGTTTGTTATAAGAATATGATTTATTGTTGATAAATATTCCAAGCCGCCTGTAATCCAGCGCCTTGAATGGTTTTGAAACCAACACGATTTAATACTGCTTCAAAGGCAGTTAATGTTTGTAAAACACACTGTTTTCTAGCGTTATAACCCATAGTACCAATACGCCAAACATTACCTTTTAGAGGACCAAAAGATGCACCAATTTCAATACCAAAATCATTGAGCATTAAACTACGTACTTCTAGGTCGTTAATATTTTCTGGACGTATAACCCCAACCACATTGTTCATTTTATGTTTAATATCACCAAACAAATCAAGTCCCATTGCTTGTAAACCTGCGACCATAGCCGAACCATTAATGCGATGACGTTCAATGACATTATCCAATCCTTCTTGCAATACTATACGAGCACACTCTCTGGCTGCATAAAGCATAGAGGTAGCTTCAGTATGATGGTTAATCCGTTCAGATCCCCAATAACGAATAATCATATCAAGATCAAAATAGTTCGAATATATCATTTCATCACTACCACTGCTATCCCCTTGATCTCGGATACCAAGTTCAACACATTTGCGTGCTTGAATGATTTCAACCATTTTTGGACTTAATGTTAAAGGAGCCACGCCTGGAGGTCCACTCAAGCACTTTTGCAAACTCACTGACACACCATCAAGTTGCCACTTATCGACTTCTAAATCGTTACCAACAATTGAAGCGGTTGCATCAACGTAAGAAAGCACACCATATCTACGACAAATTTCACCAATTTTATTTAATGGTTGAAGTAAAGTAGTTGAAGTATCACCTTGCACACAAAGTAACAAGCGTGGCTTAATTTTTTTTATGGCATCTTCAATTACATTAGGATCGAATACTTCTCCCCATGGCACTTCAATAGTATGCACATCTGCTCTACAACGATGAGCAATTTCACAAAGTAATAAACCAAATCGTCCAAATATTGGCACTAACACTTTATCCCTTGGACGAAGGGTTGACACAAGAACAGCTTCAATGCCAGCTCTGGCGGTGCCATCAATAACAAAAGTTTGTTCATTTTTGGTTTTAAATATGTCACGATAAAGCGCCATCGTTTGATTCATATAATCAGTCATAACAGGATCGAATTGACCAATTAAAGGCGCAGCCATTGCTCGCGTTACACGTGGATCAGCATTAATTGGACCGGGTCCCATCAGTAATCGTGCTGGTGGATTAATTTGATCATAGTTATCTAAATCTAACATGTGATTTTCCTTGAGTTAAGTCTTGTTTATTTGTTAACAATCACGTTTAGTTGTGATGAATTGTTTATCTTTTTACATCGATATTTTTTAAAAAACTACTGGCTAATGGATGGTGGAACTTAAATAAATTAACAATTTCGCTCATCACTCTTCCCTTATGCGACTTTTTCCATGCTAAAGATAATGGTGAAGGTTTACGTTCATTAATCACTTGGCATTGAATTAAATCACCCGAATCCAAATACTTTTGACAAACCGAACGTGGTAAAAATCCAATCCCTAGCCCTTTTAAATGACAGGATAATTTGGTTGTAATATTAGGCACAATAATTTCAGATTGACTTGGCAATAGCCACGCAACTCGTTTATTCATATGAATTGATGTATCTTCAATATTTATAGCGGGATATTTACGTAATGTTTCATTTGATAACGGACCTTCTAGATGAGTGATCGGATGATTTTTTGCTGCAACAAAAACCCAATTAATTTCACCTAATGGAAAAATATTAATCATATTATCTAATGATTCAGTTCCTGTTGCCCCAATAGCAAGATGATATTCACCGTATAATAACGAATCCCAAACGCCCATATATACTTGTCGATTAAAGGTAAAATTAGTAAATGGAAATTTTTTTTGCAAATGGCTTAATAGCTCCGTGACCGCATCAACATCATAGAGTAAATTATTAATGGTCAGATTAATTTTGCGTTCGACGCCATTGCGTATTTGATGTAGCTCTTCAGGCATAGTAGTCAACCAAAGTAGCCATTGGCTGCAATGCTCATAGAGATGTTGACCTGCAAGAGTTAATGATACTGTTCGTGTTGTGCGTTCAAACAATTGAGTATTAAGATCCGTTTCCAATGATTTGATACGATAACTAATGGCAGCTGGAGTTTTAAATAACAATTTGGCTGCTTTGGAAAAGCTTTTACACTCAACTACTTTTGTGAAGGTTCGCATAGTTTCTGTATCTAACATTATTCAATCCTTTATAACAAAACGATCAATACCCAACCAGATCCCTAATAAAAGATCGGCTCCTGATGTGTGTCCATAATTTAAAAGATTATGAATTGCACAATGGTTATACCTATGTTGATTCAGGCGTTCAATAACATTTAAAACAGGTAATGAAAATTTACCTTGTAATGCATATTTTAAAAATGTAGCACTAATTTTTGTTGTCAATACCTCTAATGGCAAATTCTGCAATGTCGTTTTTATTCGTTGTATTTTGGGTTTAAAACGATGATCACAGAAAAGTATTGCAATTATTCCGACTATAATATCATCAAAGCTAGGAGTTAAACCCGGACCTAATCCAATAAATTGAGTAATATTTACTCTTTCCCCCAACATTAAACTATTCAACCTATTACATAAACTTATTAGTTCTGGTGCGGGGTTGTTGACAATATTTTCTCGAAGTAACCCAAATAAGCCTGTTGGATAATTTATCTGCATGAATAATTGTCTAATCGCGGTTTTATCTAATTCGGTGTGTGTTCTACTCTTTAATGTCATATTGCAGATATGAGTATTATAACTTAACAAAATATCGCCGAGTAATAAATCACCATTACTCTGTTGTCTTAGAGTTAAATAATCATTAGCTAGCATAGTTTGAATTACATTAAAATCATCGGTTTTAACAACCCAACCCATAGGTGATAAACCACTACCATATTGATGTAATGTGACTAATTGTTGCTGGTGATTGATTAAATTCACTGTATGTTCATGTAAACTAAATAGAGATAATTTTCCCTCTACATTTGGTGCATGGGCACTGATGATTAATGGTTTAAATTGCTGTAAGTGATTTTGGGTTGATGACATGAAAAACTGCCGATTTGCATCGGCAGCAAATGATGTTGCCGTAAGTGAAGTACTTATCGCTTTTGTTTGTAATTTATTCTCTGCATATTTACATTTCATAAATTAAACTTTAAGTTTTTTGGCTAATGCCTCGAGTGCTTTTTCAAAACAGGCTAATGGAGCACGTACCGTTCCTGCACCAATTTGACCCACACCGGCCTTTTTGTGGGCAATGCCAGTATTGATTAAAGGCGTGATACCCGTTTCAACAATGCGGCGAAGATCAAGACCTAAACAGCATCCTTGGAAGTTCCAAGATGGAATTTGTAACAACATATTATGGTCAAGATAGATTTCACTCATCTCTTCTGATACTTCATATGCAATATCTACGCCACCTGCGCCAACGAATCGGGTTACTCCTGGCGCAGCTACCATAGCCGCACCACCAATACCAAAAGTTTCAGTAATAGCGCTATCACCAATATCTGGATTGGCTTCATTTTGTGAATAGCCAGTGAAAAATAGACCTTGCGGAGTATTAACAGGTGCAGTAAACCACTCATCACCTAAACCACTGACCTTGATGCCAAAATCTTTACCATTACGCGTCATAGCTGTAACAATAGTCCCTTTTTGAAGATATGCTGCACTGTCCATGACCGATTTACAAAATGCCATCGCTAGATTTAAAAAGAACTGATCCGTTACACTTAAAAATTCAAATATTTTAGCCAGTTCTGTTTTATTGCGATCAAGCATAATTAATTTAGGTGACAATGTTCTTAGCAATAAAGCTGAAGCCGCAATATTACGTTGATGAAACTCATCACCCATAGTAATGGCTTGTGCCATTAAGGCTGTAAGATCAATTCCATTTTCAAACAGTTTAAGAGCATCATTTAATGCTGGTCCTAACGACTCTTTCATCCAATGGTGACGATTGAGTACTTCTTCACCATATGCACCAAAGCGCATTACTTTGCCAATACCCTCGTTCAAATTACAGTACGCTCGATTACCATGAGTGAGGTTCTCAACAACTAACATTGGCATATTGGCTGAAGTGATACCGCCCATCGGTCCAACCGCATTAACGGAATGACATGGAATGAATTCAACTCCACCATTTTCTAATAAATCCAAAGCTTGTTTTTCATCACTCGCCCATTTTTCAAACAGACAGGCGCCAATGCATGCCCCCTGCATTGGTCCTGTCATATCTTTCCAGACAATAGGAGGACCAGCATGTAATAACTTATAATTTTGTGCTAAAGTCGGTATAGCTTCTTTCGCAGCAACTACCCCAATCCAATGTGGTCTAGCGGCTTTGATTCGCTCCATAATGGCTTGGTTTGCTTCATTAATTACTTTATTCATTCGTCAAAACCTCTTAATTTAATTTTTTCAAAATAGCCGCTAATGTTGGATTTCCGCCAGCTATTGGTGTCCATTGATAATGCACAACAGGGACATTGGATGATTGAAGATCTTCTGCAAAACTACGCAATCCAGCATTGATTACGCTTATATGATTAAGCAAAGGATATGTTTTATGTGAATTTGATGATGTGATTGGTGTAATTAATTTTTTAGCTAATAATATCGCCTCGAACAGATTATCCATCACCACAATATTATTCTCTGTTAAGGTATCAATTTGCTTTCTACGGCATTGTGGATCTTGCTGTGAGCCCGTTACCGTAGCGATAGCAATTAAGGGATTATCCGCTGAGCGCGCTGCACTGGCTGCTTTATATCCGGCAATAATTGATTCAGCAGGATTTGAGTTAGCGCCATAACCAATCACTAAATCAAGTAATACTACCCCAACTGACTTTTGTTCCCCTAGTTTACTAATTTCTTGTTCACGAATAGAAGGATCAATCATTGGATGTGGTCGTCCAACAGTGTAAAAATCATCTCCAAGATCAATAATTTTATGACCGTTTTCATCAAGCAATATGCCTTTATCATGATTTTTTCTGACTGATAAATGTAACTCTTGTGCAAGTAGTATCGCAGCTTCTGAAGCCAGAGTTCCACCGGTATAAAGTCCTGAAATCGTTTTGTTAGCTACCTTATGTAATTGATGTGCAACTATTTCTACTTTGGCTAATAAACACGCTAAACGTGCTGCTTCATCTAATGTTTTGACAAAATAGATATTTTCATCTTGTGCTTTGTCGATAGTTGATCCTAAAAACAGTGCCACAATTGGCTTTTTAATCAGCTTCATGGAAGCAATAACTTTTCCCCTCACATTTTCAGCAGGAGGTTTTGAAATAAACGCAATGACTTGACTTTGCTCATCTGCCGCGAGCATCTTTAATGCGGTTAAAGCGCTTATTCCCTCTACCTCTTGCGATAAATCACGCCCGCCTAAACCAATAGCTTGTGTAATACCTTGGTTTAATAACGCAATTTGTGAGATGACTTCTTGAATACCTGTACCCGATGCACCAATTACCCCAATGTTCCCTTTGGGAATCACATTGGCAAAAGCCAATGGAGCACCAGCAATAATCGCTGTACCACAATCAGGACCCATCACAATCAAATCTTTACTAGAAGCCTTAGTTTTTAATCGAATTTCATCTGTCACAGGCACATTATCTGAAAAGATCATTACATTTTTATTATCATCAATGGCTTGTTCAGCAAGATCTGCGGCGTATTCACCAGCAATCGATATCAACACTAAATTTGCGTCAGGTAGTTTTTGAATTGCGCTAGCATAACGTCTTGCTTTGAGTAATTTACTGCTACCTTGCTGCTGAACGATATTTTTTAACGAGTTTTCAAGCTTTACACTGATTAGATCCACAACATTAATTGAATCATTATGCGTTTTAATGGCAACACAAATATCATTCGGGGAAGCCTCATTAAATATATCACTCCAAAAACCCGTTGCTGTAAGTAAGGATTTATTGGCTGGTGTCCCCATCATGACGGAAACTTCATCAACTTCGTCAAGACTACTCAGCTTTTTTGAAATTAACATTAAACTGACCGAATCTTGAAAGCTTCCTTTTTTTATGAAAGATTGAATCATGCCAATTGCCTCTCAGTTATTTAGTAATTCTTTATTTTTAAATATGCAATAAACGTAAATTGATAAATAACTTAAATAATTATTACCAATGGTATTTGTTAAACGCCGATAAATCGTTATACGTTTATCTATCAAATTTAAAATTTCACACTATTTATATATTACGAAAAAAACTGAGAATAAATAGGTTATATGTCACAAATCAATAACTTATTATACTAAAAAAATTCTTTATAAATCATTATGATAAGATATTGTTAAAAATTTTTTTATAATAGTAACTCATTAAATTAATTAAATTTTATAAAACTAAAAAAGAGTGTTTGATCACATTATTATTTGTTATTAATAGTATGTTACTTATCAAACATAACCAGAATAATTATTAATAATAGAATGATTAAAAATAGGTAGATGCTTATGAAAATCTTACATGATGATGTGGCAAATGCAGTAGAGTGGATATCCAGTTTTGGGGGACTTGAACAAGGAGGAACAACGCGTTTACTTTACACAACTCAATGGCTTGCAGCACAAAATGCATTGAAAGAACGTATGACAAATATTGGTATGCAAAGCTATTTTGATGATGTGGGTAATTTATATGGTCGCTTTGAAGGTAGTAAATTTAAAGATCAAATCATTATGTCAGGTTCGCATGTTGATACTGTTGTCAATGGTGGAAAGCTAGATGGGCAACTCGGTATTATTGCCGCCCTACTTGCCATGCAATACTTGAAAGAAAACTACGGTCAACCACTTCGTTCCTTAGAACTTATCTCAATGGCAGAAGAAGAAGGCAGTCGCTTTCCATATGTATTTTGGGGAAGTAAAAATGTTTTTGCGATTGCAAACAAAAAAGATGTGGAAAATATCACTGATGAAAAAGGAATCAAATTTATTGATGCCATGCAAGCGTGTGGATTTCAATTTAGTACTCAACCTGCACGCAGCGATATTAAAGCTTTTTTAGAAATTCATATTGAACAAGGTGGTGTACTTGAAAAAGAACAAAAAAGTATTGGCATTGTAACCAGTATTGTTGGTCAACGACGCTATAACATCAGACTTATTGGTGAAGCAAACCATGCAGGCACCACACCAATGGGTTATCGTCAAGATGCAGTGTATGCTTTTAGTTGTATCTGTCATGAATCCATTAATAAGGCGCTAAAAGTAGGCGATCCTTTAGTGCTGACTTTTGGTCATGTTGAACCAAAACCTAATGTTGTTAACGTCGTGCCTGGTGAAGTGCTATTTACTATGGATTGTCGCCATACTGATAAAACCGAATTGATTAGATTTACTGAAGAAATCGAAGCGGATATGACACGTATTGCTAAAGAGCTAGGACTTAAAATTGAAATCCACCGCTGGATGGATGAAGACCCAATACCAATGAACAACAAACTGATCCATATGTTAGAAGACATTTGCAAAAAAGAGAAGCTCAGTTATCGTGTAATGCACAGTGGTGCTGGACATGATTCACAAATTTTTGCTCCACGGGTACCTACCGCTATGCTGTTTGTACCTAGTATCAAAGGCATCAGCCACAATACCGCTGAAGATACCAAAACCGTAGACTTAGTTGAAGGTATAAAAGCGCTGACCTATGCCCTTTATAAATTAGCTTACCAAGAATAATGAGGAGTTAGCATGACAACAGTTAACACAATAGCTAAAGCAGGCGGTATTCAATATTGGCATAAAATAGTAGTTTTATTGTGTCTTGGTTGGACTGTAATGTGGATCTATCGTCCAGTCCTTACCGCTATCTTTCCGGAAGTCCAACAAACTATAGGTCCGCAATCCAATACTGAATTAGGTTTAATTGCTAGTTGCTATTTTTTTGCTTACACCGCAATGCAAATTCCAGCAGGAATGTTAGTTGATAAGTTTGGTAAAAAAGCCGTGGTTATTCCCGGTTTCTTATTATTTGCTATCGCCGCTTTAATCATCGGTAATGCGCATTCCATATTAATGATTTATGTTGGAAGTTTATTAGCTGGCTTAGGTTGTGGTTCTTATTATGGTTCAGCCTGGTCACTTTCAGCCGAAAATATCCCAGCAGAACATCGTGGATTTGCTTCGGCAATTATCAATACGGGGTCGGCCTTAGGAATGGGCATAAGTTTGTTGGCTACCAGTTTTTTAGTGAAATCATGGGGTATGCCATGGGAATACATGCTTTATATTATAGCAGCTTTAATACTTTGCTTAGTTGCAGGATTTGCTATTGTTATAAAAGAAAAACATAAATTAAAACAACAAATTATAAATAATACAATCGATAAACAAACGACAATTTCGCCCATTCAGTCTGAGAAAAAACACCGTTTCTTCAGTATTCAAATGATTTCCTCTTACATTATATACTTTGCAACATGTTATGGATACTACATGATTGTCAGTTGGTTACCAAACTTTTTGGAAACTGAACGTGGATTTACTGGTGGAAGTATTGGCTCAGCGTCATCATTGGTAGCCTTCGCAGCAATACCTGGTGCCTTAATCATCAGTAAAATATCTGATAAATTTAGAAGTAAACGTCTACTCTTCATTATCGTATTAGAACTGATTGCTGCTGCAACCTTATTGATTACCGTACAATCTACAACCATTAGTTTTTTACTTGCGGGATTAATGTTTTATGGATTATTTGGCAAACTCACTGTTGAACCGATATTGATTTCACATGTTGCCGAAACAGCGCCAAAATCCAATTACGGCACATCCTTTGGTGTCTTTAATTTTTTTGGCATGAGCTCATCAGTAATTGCACCGCCATTAACTGGTTACTTAGCCGATCTTACTGGTACTAAAATCACTGGATTTTATGTTGCCATCGGCATATTGGTCGTTGCTACACTAATCTTCATGCTGATCAATACGAAAAAAATGTCAAACAACCAATAAACATCATTACCGGCCAAATACCTATGCCGGTTAAACAAATCACTGCTTTTTATAAGTTGGGATTGCTATTACCTAAATAAAAATCAACGAAACATTCAATAAAAAATAGTCAAAAAATCGTCATTTTACAAGGAGAATGAAAATGGGGTATATCAATAACAACACTGGTTATCCAAAAGATTTACTTGCCTCCAGAGCCATTATTAAACGCCATAATTACGCATTAATACCGCCTGATGGATTAGTCAAAAATATCATTCCAGGATTTGAAAACTGTGACATTACCATCCTATCCACGCCAAAATTAGGGGCATCGTTTGTGGATTATCTTGTCACTATGCATCAAGATGGCAAAAATCAACAAGGTTTTGGCGGTAAAGATATTGAAGTTTTTGTTTATGTGATTAGTGGTGAAGTGACAGTAAAAGCCGGTGATCAAACCTATAATCTTAAAACAACTGGCTATGTATACTGTCCTGCAGGAGTTAAACTGTATTTGCAAAATAACGTCCCATTGTCACGACTATTTTTGTATAAACGCCGTTATATATCGCTCGTAGGTCATCAAGCACATATAGTAAGCAACCATGCTCAAAAGCTAGATTACGTCTGTTACGAAGATATGGATAACGTATTTGTGCAAGACCTACTACCTAAAGAGCTCGGTTTTGACATGAACTTCCATATATTAACTTTTAAACCAGGAGCGAGTCATGGGTACATTGAAACACATGTTCAAGAGCACGGTGCATATTTACTTAGTGGTGAGGGTATATATTTGCTTGATAATGAGTGGATACCAGTCAAAAAGGATGATTATATTTTTATGGGTGCTTATGCACTGCAAGCTTGCTACTCTGTTGGCAAAGAGCCATTAAGTTACATCTATTCTAAAGATTGCCATCGAGATATAGAAATATAAATACAAAACTAGCAACCATAAAAAATGATTAAGGAAACAAAATGGAACTTATTGTCATTGCTTTAGGCGGTAATGCCATTGCTAAACGCAAACAACTCTTAACAGTAGATAATCAATATGAAAATATAGATGCAACAACGAAAATTATTGCCAAACTTGCTGGTAGATATCGATTGGTAATTGTACATGGCAATGGACCACAAGTAGGATTATTGGCTCTACAAAATCAGGCTTATACTCAAATAACTGCCTACCCGTTGGATATTTTAGTTGCCCAGACACAAGGCATGTTAGGTTATATGATAGGGCGCAGCTTACAACAATATAAAAGAGTTAATAAAGTTGTGACACTATTAACACAAGTTGAAGTCGATGTGCACGATCCCTCATTTAAGCATCCAACTAAGTACATAGGCCCCGTCTATCAACCCGATTTGAAGCAAAAATTGGAAGCACAATATGGTTGGACATTTAAGAAAGATGGACAATATATTCGTCGAGTTGTCCCATCACCGAAACCGAAGACAATACTTGAAATTGATACCATACAAAAATTACTAACCGATGATACCATTGTGATATGTAACGGTGGTGGAGGTATTCCAGTAATAAAAGACGAAAAGGGTTATAAAGGTATTGAAGCAGTGATAGATAAAGATTATTCAGCTGCAAAACTTGCAACACAACTCAAGGCCGATCATCTGATGATCTTAACCGATGCCGATGCAGTTTATGAAAATTGGGGAACACCTGCCCAAACTGCGTTACGTCATGTCACCCCTAAACAACTAAAACCACTCGCTGTTGACGATGGTGCGATGGGTCCCAAAATAAAATCTGTAATTGAATTTGTCGAAAAGACAGGAAGCAGGGCTTATATTGGCACTTTGACCGATATTGAAGCGTTATTAGATACCAGTAAAGGCACTATTGTCAGCCCATCAAATCAACAATGTAATGAGTAAATAAACATATTGATAAAAGACAGGAGTTTTACTATGAGAGTTGATAGACAAACCTTACACAATTTAATCGCGAAAAAACTGCATAAAGCAGGTTTAACAAATGAACATGCTAATATTGCTGCCGATGCCCTATCCTTTGCTGATGCGCGTGGTATCCATTCACATGGTGCGGTACGAGTTGAATATTACGCCGAACGTATCGCCAAAGGTGGTATGACTCCTAATCCTAATGTCACTTACAAAGAAACTGGGCCTGCCAGTGGGATATTAGATTTTGACAATGGTTGCGGTTTGGTGGCCGCTAAAGTTGGCATGGACAAAGCAATAGCAATGGCGAAAAAAAATGGCATTGCAGTGGTAGGTATTCGTCGTATGTCACACAGTGGTTCACTTTGTTATTTTACTGAAATGGCCGCTGAAGAAAACCTAATTGCGATATCAATGTGCCAATCTGATCCGATGGCTGTACCTTATGGTGGTGCAGAAGAGTTTTTTGGTACTAATCCTATCGCCTTTGCTGCACCAACTGCCGACGATCGCCTTGTTTCCTTCGACATGGCTACCACAGTACAAGCTTGGGGAAAAATACTTTATGCTCGCTCCAAAGGTGTTCCGATTCCGCCAACCTGGGCTGTAGACGAACAGGGAGAACCAACAACCGATCCCCATAAAGTCAACGCTTTGTTACCAATAGCAGATGCTAAAGGTTATGGGTTAATGATGATGGTCGATATATTGTCAGGCATTTTATTGGGCCTTCCATTTGGTAAAAACGTATCATCAATGTATGCCAATTTATCCAAAGGACGCGATCTTGGGCATTTGCATATTGTGATCAATCCCGATTATTTTATCGGTATTGAAGCATTCAAAAAGAATATGTCAGCAATGCTTAACCAACTTAAACAGGTCAAACCAGCTAAAGGAAACAGTGAAATCTTTTTCCCTGGTGAACGAGGCAAAAAACGCGAAGCGAATTACTTAAAAAATGGTATCGATATTGTAGATGAAATCTACAACTACTTAATGAGTGATACTATCCACTACAATCGGTATGATCATAAAAATAAGTTTGCAGAATAAAATATTCCCCCGTGTAAGTAAACAAGGGGGGGATGAACATTGCCCCTTCAATAATTTTTATTTAATAATCCCTGTATGAACAGGGAACCTATAGCTTCAATTACTATTCTTTTCGTCTAAACGGTTTATCCCTGTACATACAAGGAACACAAAAAAACTGCGTGATATTATAGTATAAGTGATGAATTGATGTACATACCGATAACATAAACTGTGTTAATTTAAAACATAGAAAAGTCTACTGTTAATATAAAGCGGCAATTTTTTAATAATGTAAAATGAAAATCAATTTGTTGGAATCAAGCCCTTTCGGGCTTTTTTATGGGTGAGGCATTGTAAATTGTTTGGCGTCATCTTTAATGCTATCCGTTACTATTTTGATGATAGCATTCATATCATCTGGGTTATTTTCTAATTTTTTTTCATCTAATCTATTAGGATTCTGAATATCAAATTCTTTAAAACTCAGATAAATCGCTTCAAAAAAATCTTTTGGAACGTCCCCTTCTTTTAGTTGGCTGATATTATTCATTATCCTTTCAAGAAAGTTTTGAAGATAACTGTCAGTAGTGACGCAATTTTCTAACGACGGAAATTTGTTGTCTTTTATACCTAAACAAATTAAGTCTAATTCACTTCCCTTAATAATACTCTGCATATCATCTTTATTTTTCAATTTGATAACAACAAATTCAGATGGATCCTCATCACTTGCAATAATATATGGGTTACCATTTAAATCCGTTTTAACATCTGATGCTTCTGCTATGATATTAACTAACTTCTGATCGTATGTTTTTTCGTAGTTAATCAGGTCATTACTGAATTCTTCATTTAAAGCTGATACAGATACAGTTGGTATTTTTTCACCAATAATTGATTCACCGTCTGTTTTAAAAACAGCAATATCTTCATTTATAAGCAACTCAGTTAATCTTTTTGCATTATCATTGGCAAAAGCATTGAAACTCATTAGAGTGAATATTGAGATAGCAATTAAATTTTTCATTCCTTACTTCCATTTATTATCGAACCAAAACAGATGAAAAAATAATTAAATTTTTTCATACCTTAAATCTTATTTTTTGTAATAGTATTTTATTTAGATGCGTTGAGCAATAAAAAACCGCCAAAGCGGTTAGATGAATTAATTATGAGTCCATCTGAACAGACACACTTCGGCTAAATTATGCAATTAAAACATCATTTAATCGTTCATTAACTATCAAACAATTTTTAATAGTGTTACTTCTCATTGTTAGTGAAATAACCCTGTATTAACGATCTTTATTGCTTCCACTATTGATATTTTGGGTGGCATTCTTATGTAACTTTGTTAAGAAATTTTTTATATGCAAACTAATACACAAGTCTGTTATGCTAAATTTATTAGTTAATATTAAAAGTAAACGGTTATACTGGATCTACAGTATATTTTCCTTTATAACCGTAAAGTTAATTAAAATTATTTATTGATTTTTTACTGAAACGTAAGGTTAACCTGAAAGTTATTTAACAAAATAAACTATCTATCATCGATTAATTCAAAACCATAATTGGTTGAGCAATATTGCTGTTATTTGCATTTAGCTTATTGTACCTTGCAAATTTTTATTTTCTAGTTTACTTTACCTATACAAATTATAAATAATTAGAGACTAAACATGCAGATATCATTTAAAGAACAACAACAAAGAATCAGCTTTGTTAAACAATTTTTTGCCGAGAAGTTGGCTGAAAACTTATCATTAATTGAAGTACAAGCCCCCCTACTAAGTAAAGTTGGTGATGGTGTACAAGATAACCTATCTGGCACTGAAAATGCAGTGCAAGTTAGGGTAAAAACAATCAATAATGCCCAATTTGAAGTGGTACATTCACTCGCTAAATGGAAACGTAAAATTTTAAGTAATCATCATTTTACCATAGGAGAAGGCTTATATGCTAATATGAAAGCACTACGTCCTGATGAAGATTGTCTTTCACCTATTCATTCCGTTTATGTAGATCAGTGGGATTGGGAGAAAGTAATCCGACCAGAAGATCGTACTTTAACCTATTTAAAAAGGACTGTTGAAAAAATTTATTCGGCTATTAAAGCGACCGAAAAAGCAGTATCGGAAAAATATCATCTCTCCCGATTTTTACCTGAATCAATAACGTTTATGGACAGTGAGCAACTTTTAAAACGTTATCCAAATTTATCACCTAAAGAGCGTGAAAACTCCATAACTAAAGAGCTTGGTGCCGTGTTCTTAATTGGTATTGGAGGTAAATTATCAAATAACGAAAAACATGATGTGCGCGCACCGGATTATGATGATTGGAGTACGGATAATGAAATGGGTTCTAAAGGATTAAATGGTGATATTTTAGTTTGGAATCCAGTTTTGAATAGTGCATTTGAAATTTCATCTATGGGTATTCGTGTCGATTCAGAAACATTAAAACGTCAATTGAAAATCACTGGTGACGAGAATCGTTTGCAATTTGCTTGGCACCAAGCTTTAGTCAATGGCGAACTATTACAAACCATTGGTGGCGGAATTGGTCAATCTCGTCTAGTTATGTTGCTTTTACAACAAAAACATATCGGTCAAGTGCAAGCGAGCGTTTGGGATGAATCAACCAAACAAAATTATACAGAACTTCTTTAGTTTGCAATCAACATACTTTACCTTAAATGGTAAAGTATGCTTATTACTAAAAGCTCTTATCCAACCCCATTTGCCAAAAATCAGCTTCAAGTTGAGTAGCATGTTTAAATAGTGTCTTTAACTGTTCTAAGCGGTTTGTATCTATATTTAATAAGCGCTGATCAATCCAAGCAATTTCATTTTGCATTGCTTGTTGAAACTCCTTAGTAACATACATTTTGATCCAACTGGAATATGGATTATTTTTCGCATTATACCAATGTTGTTTTTTTAACCAATTGGCAATCATGCCATAACCGATTAAACAAGGAGCCAATACAATGTGTAAGTCTAAAATATCACCTTTTAATCCAACATCAAGCACATACTGTGTATATGCCATATTTGCTCTGGCTTCTGTTAACGTGTTGAGTTCATTTTCAGTTATTCGCCATCTTTTACAATATTCGATATGAAAATCAAGTTCAACTTCAACGATGGTTTTTAAACTATTTAAAGATTGCTTCATTTCAGCAAGATCATGACTTTTATACACAGCAAGTCCCCAAGCTCTAGAAAAATTGAATAAAAATAGATAGTCCTGTTTTAAATAATGTTGAAAACAAGTGATATCTAATGTTCCTTTGCCTAATCGTTGGATAAACTCATGTTGAATATAATGATCCCAATCGGCTTGACATGATTTAATAAGTGAGTAAAACGATGACATAACAGCTCCTTTCTAACAACTCAGTTACTAACGAGTAAAACAGACTTGCACAAAAAGCGTCTTTTAAACTCCCTTAGTCGGTATTAATCAAATCAGGTGCTACGGATAGAGTTTCGGACTATAGCACCATAGATAAATAAAACATTCGGAATAATGAGAAACGTTTACATGAGTAATAATTTATTAAGAAATTTTACTCTTTATTTGTTCTTCTATTTTTTGACTAAAAATGAATCTTTATTTTTATCATTGCCGTTCAGCAGGTTTATTAGAAATCTTTGCAGAGTTAACTTATTGCACTTATTCTATTAACGTCTATATCGATTATTTGAATCAATTTAAGGTTCCTGATTTTTGATAGTTGGTGGGGGGGCAGCTTCTTGTTGAGCTGAGGTATCAGATTGAGTATTTTGGTCTTGTGTAGTTGGTGTTTGTTCGATTGATTCAGTAGTTAAGGAGATATCTTCAAAACGCACATAGACAATTTTTTGTTGACCACCATCACAAGATCCAACAATTTTACTTTCATTTTGTTGATCTGCTTGATCTACTGGTATAAGTTTTAATTGAAATTTAGAAGGAGCAACACCATTATTTTTTATTTTTTCTGCTATATTGGCACTAATGTTCTCACAATTAGATGCTATAGACATCGCGGGTAAACCTAATGAAAGAACCAAAACTAACTTTTTCATTTCCTTTCCTTTAAATATACAACTACTAATATTATAAAATTATTGGTGAATCTGTCTATTTGTGTTAAACATAATTGTTTATAAAAGCAAATAAAGATAAGCCTAATATAAAAAAATGAAATAGCGTTTACAAGTGTTGAATTTCCAATAATTTCAATCTATTCACAATCCAAGAACGAATATCGTTTAACTCATCTTCCGATAAATTATTCACAAAATCCCTTTTTTCGTGCAATTTTTTACGATCATCTTGAGTTAATACTACGCCTTTTAAATTTAACAATACCTCTTTACGATATACGGAGTAGATGAATTCTCTAATCAGGTCATCTGAAAAATTTATCTCAGTCATAATATTCATTCCTTTTGTCTTGTCATTACCTACTTAACAACGATTCGCTTAAATTAGCCAGTCTTTAAGGTTAATATCATCAACTTCTTCGAATAACAAGTTCCATCAATCCTAAAATTTAAATCCTTATCAAAGTATTATTAGCACTTTTACTATAATAGTATATTAAACTCTTTACAATGGACAAATATTAATCATTAATAAAATTTTTTTAATGATATATCCCCAAAATTATTCACTATACTATTTGATAAGTATTTAACAAACCTGTTGATAACTCTTTATAGTATTGATTTATAATATTATTTTTTAAAGGCCAAATAGTGACCACTTAATTTTTCAATTACATATCAGGTGAAAAAGCAAGTATTTTTTTCTTATTTTTTTTAAAGAGTCAATCTTTTTATCCTAAAAATTGCAATAAAAAAGCAACAACCACATATTAATATTGATTGTTGATTATAATTATTCTTATTCAAAGTGGTGAAAAATACCATAAAGGCAACAAGAATTCTCAATAGTTAATATTTAAATTAATCAATCCATATCTTTATTGTAATACTTAAATTTGTAGTAAACAGTTAATTGCAACGATTTAATTATTTTTCACTTACTGGGATTGATATGATAAACCTTTTAATTCACGAAAAAAGCAACAAATAAGCGACAATCAATACAAATATTGATTGTCATATTACCTCACCAGAATTTATAACGCGGTTAAAAATGCAATAAAGCCAAATATTACACCAGGAGAATTAGCAATAGCAATTGGCCAATCTTTCTTTTCCCGTAATAATCCATAAAATACCCACAGTAAACAGTTGATCGCAGCAGCTAAGGGTTGCGTAGGATTAGATTTTAATCCATGAAGATTGTCAATAATTTGCGGGATATAAGAAATATACATACATAACGAAGCTGCCGTTGCGATAATACCTAAATAATGGAAAGCTTTTTCTGATAGTTTCAAAATTGTCCCCTTTTTAATTTTCTAAAGATTTTGAAATGATTATAGTCAGGTATAGTATTGCCTGCAATTACACGATTTCGGTCAAAAGAGCTCATTATCGCTAAAACAAATTAACGGGATAATCAGATGAGATTGCATCATCTGTAGAATATTTTAATTATTCATTAAGTTATAAAATGCATTGTGTGGTTTATCGGTTTATACGATCAAAACCACACAAATCAATTTATTTCAACGATTGGTGATAGTTGTAAAATTAACAATAATTAGTTTAGTTTAGTTTAGTTTAGTTTAGTTTGTTTCGTTTCATAACCTAAAAATACAATACAGATAATTGCTACTAAGATCGATAAACTAAAAAGCCCAAAAATCTGACTAATTGATACATTATTTGCCATTAATAAACCTACCATTAACGGACCTAAAATACCGCCGATACGACCAATTGATGCCGCTATTCCAGCACCCGTCGCACGAATATTGGTTGTGTATTGTTCTGGCGTATAAGCGTACATCGCTCCCCATGCACCTAAATTAAAGAACGAAAGTAATGCACCAAAAACGAATAACTGATGTGCAGATTCGGAAACGCCAAACAGATAAGCGCTTATTAATGTACCAAATAAATAGGTAACTAATACCCATTTGCGCCCGAAACGTTCAATCAGCCACGCAACGGTGAAATAACCAGGTAACTGAGCAAGAGTCATTAATAAAATATATTTAAAGCTTTTGACCATACCAAACCCTTTTATCATCATAACGCTTGGCAACCATAAAAACATGCCATAGTAAGAAAAGACTACGCAAAACCAAACAATCCATAGCATTAATGTTTGACGAAGAAATTTTGTAGATAACAATGACCGCATTTTATTCAAAATGGAATCTTTTTTGGCATCAGAATTTAACTGTATATAGGTTGGTGAATCAGGTAAGTTAAATCGTAAATAAAGGGCATAAAAAGCAGGAGCAGCACAAATTATCATCGCTCCTCGCCAGCCAACGGTTGGAAGAGGAATAAGAAAATAAGCAATCAATGCCGCAAGTACCCAACCAATAGCCCAAAAACTTTCCAATAAAACAACTACCCTACCGCGTACTTCTGGTGCCACACTTTCACTTACCAGAGTGGATGCAACAGGCAATTCGCCACCTAATCCCATACCAATAAAAAATCGTAATATAAGTAAGCTACCAAGTCCCCATGCAAAGGCACTTAATCCACTGGCAATACTAAACATGAGTAAGGTAAACAAAAAGGCCGATTTTCGCCCTTTTTGATCAGCATAAATACCAAATACAAATGCCCCAACCGCCATGCCGATAGAGTTAACACTGCCGATCCAACCTAATTGAGCAGGGGAAAGCCCCCAATCTTGCTTTAACGCGGCTAAAATAAAAGATAATAACCCAATATCCATTGCATCAAACAGCCAACCTGTGCCAGCAACAAATAACAGTTTATTAATCGATAATGATGATGATACTTTGAAATTTTCCATGATAATTAACAGATAAAATAATTTGAATTTGCTCATCAAATCAAATTCTGAATAAAATGTCCATAACTCAATCTGACTTTACCTAAGCTATCCCCAAAATCTGAACCTTGTGCAACTATCATACCTTGTGATAACAGTTGATTTAAAAACATTAATTCTTGAACCGGATTTGTCACCGGTAAATTGGCATATAAATGAAATCCACCTAATGACACTTGATAAGTTATCTCACCATTGAATTTCGAGTTTAACCAATCTATTAATTGCTCTGATCGGCATTTTAATTTATGGCGTAACAATTGTTGATGGGCTAGATAATGGTTTTGCAAATATTGTTCTGCCAATAACTGAGGTAAAATACTTAATCCTGAATCTATATGTTGGCGGATTTTAGCTAGGTTTTCAATAACGGTTCTAGGAGCAATCATCCATCCAATTCGAATATTTCGACCGATATATTTAGATAATGAGCCTAAATAAATGACCTGATCACTATTATCAAATTTTTTAATCGGCGAAATCGCTAAATTATTCTTAAAGGCTAAATTACTATAGGCATCATCTTCGACAATACCAATACATTGTGAACGACAAAAATCAAGTATTCTCTTTTTTCGTTTATCACTCATAACAAATCCCATTGGATTTTGAAATACAGGATTTAAAAACAACCATTTAACTTGATGTTGTTCGACTACTTTTGTTAAACTTTCAAGCACTATGCCTTGATGATCACATTCTATACCATATAATCGTAATCCGGCCGCTTGAAATAATGGTAAAGAATAAAAGTATGAAGGAGATTCTATGCCTATCGCATCTCCTGGTTTCAGTAAACCCTGCGTAATTAAAAATAATGATTGCTGAGTACCTGAAGTAATTAGGATCTCATCACGATTAACTTTCATAGCAAAACAGGTTTTCATGTAGTTTGCAATCTGTTCTTTGAGAGAAGGTAAACCCAACTGCATCAAATCACTCTGTTTTTCGTGCATAATTAATTCTTGCGACGAAATGTTGGGTAAATGTAATTTAGGGATTAAATCTGTGGGTAAATCTCCATTAGCAAGATCATATATTTGATTTTTGCTGTTTCGTATTTTGTCAATTTTTTGCTGATACAGTGTTTGTTTGTTTTGATAAAAATGCCTAGGTAAACGCCAATTAATTGTCGAGTAAACTTGTACCCCCCATTTCTGATTATTTATATAAGTACCGCTACCTCGTTTACGAATTAATACACCGCGTTCAGTTAAAAGGTTCAACGCATGTACAATTGTTGAGCGATTAACCTGCAATTGTTTAGCCAGTTCTCGCTCCGAAAGTAATTTCTCACCAGAAATTAAAATCCCCTGTTCAATATAATATTCAATGAGTTGAATAACTTTTTTGAATAATGGACCTTTAAAAGGTTCAAGTTTTTGTTTATGCCACATATTTTGCTCTTTTTGTATCGTGGTGATAAATTTAATTTTTTGAAACGATTATTAATTGTGTTTTTTCTACTGCCATTATGATTTTTATAAGGTTATTTTTTGACGATGTAAAATGCCTTTTCATATAAAAAAATTTTATTTCGAACAAAGAAACCGATAAGTTGGCTCAAGCGTATAATTCTTTTATTGATGATATAAACTTTGTTGCGATCTGCATTGCAAAACGAAATTATCGTTTTGAGACAAAAGTTATTTAAGTAATGTTTAAAAATGCATTCCAACTGCCTGATTTAAACCGAACACAAAAATAAAATTGGATGGGTTAATTATAGTCCAATTGGCCGTTTATTCCACTCTTATCTTTATGAATAATAAAAACCAACTCACAAACTTTATTATTCAGAACTTTACTAGGAGCAAATATGAATCAAGTGACAGGTACCCAAACGGTTAAACGTGGCATGGCTCGAATGCAAAAAGGAGGGGTAATTATGGATGTTGTTAATGCCGAACAAGCCAAAATTGCCGAGCAAGCAGGGGCTGTTGCTGTAATGGCTTTAGAACGAGTACCATCAGACATACGAGCATCTGGAGGTGTTGCCCGAATGGCGGATCCAACGATAGTAGAGCAGGTAATGAAGGCAGTGACGATTCCTGTCATGGCAAAAGCACGTATTGGGCATATTGTTGAAGCTAGGATGTTAGAATCATTAGGCGTCGATTATATTGATGAAAGTGAAGTATTAACCCCTGCCGATGAACAATATCATTTACTTAAAAGCCATTTTTCCGTGCCATTTGTTTGTGGTTGTCGTGATTTAGGCGAAGCATTGCGCCGCATTGGTGAAGGAGCATCAATGTTACGAACCAAAGGCGAGCCCGGTACGGGTAATATTGTTGAAGCGGTGCGCCATATGCGTAAAGTTAATGAGCAACTTCGAATAGTTATCAGTAAATCGAACGATGAATTGATGACTTTTGCTAAAGAAATTGGTGCACCCTTTGAGCTTGTCGAACAGATCAAACAACTTGAGAAATTACCAGTTGTCAATTTTGCTGCTGGAGGCATAGCAACTCCTGCCGATGCAGCACTGATGATGCAACTAGGGGCTGATGGCGTATTTGTTGGTTCCGGTATTTTTAAATCACAAAATCCTGAAAAATTTGCTAAAGCAATTGTGCAAGCGACAACCTATTTTGATGATTACCCACGTTTGGTAGAATTATCAAAAGGCTTAGGTGAAGCAATGAAAGGAATAGACATCAGTAAACTTACCGAATCGGAACGTATGCAAGAACGAGGTTGGTAATGACAAAATCGAAAATATCCAATCATTTTAAAAAAATTGGTGTGCTCAATTTACAAGGAGCAGTGAGTGAACACATCACTATGCTAAACAGTTTAGATAACGTGCAAGCGATAGCAGTGAAAAATCCTGAGCAATTAGCTAAACTAAACGGTTTGATTATTCCTGGTGGAGAATCAACTACAATTAGCCGTTTGATAAAACAAAATGGACTGTTTGAGCCCATTAAACAATTTGTTCAACAAGGTAAAGGTATTTTAGGAACATGTGCTGGATTAGTATTATGTGGAAAAACGACCACCCATAATGAAATCGAACAGCTTTCGTTAATCGATATTAATGTTGAACGTAATGGTTTTGGTCGACAAATTAGCAGCTTTGAAACACGGTTAGATGTTAAGTTAATCGGCAAAAAAATTCCAGCAGTTTTTATTCGTGCTCCTTATATTGCCAAAGCAAGTAAACAAGTGGAACAACTTGCTTTTATTGATGGGCGTTGTGTAATGGCTAAGCAAGGTAAAATTTTGGTTTGTGCATTTCATCCTGAATTAACACAAGACAATCGCATTACGCAATATTTTGTAAACAGCTGTTAATAAATCTTAGTAAGATTGAGCATTAATTTAATTCTAACTGAGCATTACCCAGTAAACTAACAGAAAGTTATAATCTGTTAGTTTTGAGTTAAATTTTGTGTCTGTTTAATGTTGGGTAAGGGTATCTGATAATTGAGATTATTTTTAGAAGCAAATTGCTGTTTTACTTGTTGCATGAATACTAAATATCAGAATACTTTCTATCATTCTATTTTTTAAATACAACCCAAATAAGCATGAAAAACTCCTGTAAAACTTGATGAGATAGAAGTTTAACATGTTTAAATTTAAGCCATTGACTTTTTATTACTGAGCTACTATCAACTAGAATTCACTTTCGTTGCCAATGCGTTTTATGGGCAAAACCTAAAAGATTGTTCGTCATTTTTATCTGTTGCAGCTGTAAAGACCAAATTGGTGCCTTCATCATTCTGGCAAAGGGAAATGCACGATAGTATTGTCTATAAGCATCTTTAGCTTGCTCACCTTGTAACTGTTTTGCTTGTGCCAGAAATTGGATCCCTTGAATCTGAGCAATTGTTTTAGGTTCAACTGTAATAGTGCCTGCTACATTCGGGTGCATTAACATCGCCTTAGCATGCTCTGTTTTTAATTCAGTTAAAAAATACAAATTAAACGGCACCTCATCCAATACATAAAACACATTACACGCCCATGGTGAATTATCTGGTGTTATGACACTCAGTGTTAATATATGGTTAATTTTTATAAATTTAAGAATCTTAGGATCGATTAACATACGTTATTCTGGCTTGATATTTAAGTGCATATCTTCACCCCAGCGTGGTAGTGACGGGATATCGATATCAAACAGATCAAGGGCTCGTGCTACACTGTGGGTGATCATATCATCAATACTGTCAATATGTTGATAAAGTGCTGGTACAGGTGGAAAGATCACTCCCCCCATTAGAGTGACCATCTCCATGTTTTTTATATGGCCTAAATGAAGGGGGGATTCCCTTATCATTACTACCAAACGGCGACGTTCTTTTAGTACGACATCTGCCGCACGAGTTAATAAATTATCCGATAAACTCTGGGCTATTGCAGCTAAAGATCGCATTGAGCAAGGTGCAACGAGCATGCCCATAGTCTTGAAGGAACCACTAGCAATAGCTGCACCAACATTATTGACGGAATAAACTTTGTCCGCCAATGATTCAATTTGAGTCAAACTCATAGTAGGTATTTCGTAAGAGCGCGTTAATTGTGCAGCTTTTGAAATTACTAGATGTGTTTCAATATCCAATGGTTTTAAAAGCTCTAAAGCTTTAATGCCATAAGCAAAACCCGTTGCGCCACTGATACCAATTACTAGTCGTTTTACTGTCATATTCATTCCTATTTTATTTAAAATCAAGCCAAACTTTTATATCAACTTATTGAAAACGCACTCATTCCAATTCTGTTTTTCAATAAAGGAGAACGTGCAATCAAAACAACGATAAATACCCTCTAATTTTGTCATAGGGTCAGAGACAATATCAGTTGTCACCAGTCTATAAAAAATTGTGTTAGTTGATTAATCACCTATCGTAAATCATAAAAATTCTCTTGGATTTACCATAATAATATCAATCATTTCAAACACGATAAAATCAGATAACTCTTGATAATTATTCAAGCTGCATTTAACGTTTATAAATTTCAAAAATTGATTTTAAATAATTAAATATAAATAATCATACCGATATAAGAGGTCGCTATCAAGTGAGCATCTACGTAGATAATTGATTTTGAACCTTAATGAGATAATTTATTGTATCGAATCAATGTTATATGCATTTTTTTGTTAAAAAAATAGCAAGATTTGCCAATAAATAACGATGCGTTCATGAGCATGAAAATAATCGATTTATGAAGTAATAAACAATTATATTTCAACTAACTTCCCTGTTAGTTGTGTTCCACAAATTTATTCTTTCGCCAGTGGTGTTTCAATCACTTTGGTTTCTTGATTACTTTGTATGGACTTAATTTGTGCTTCATATTGCTCAACAGCTTTTTTACTTGATAATAAACTGTAAACTAAGGTGAATTCGGTACTTTGCCCTGGTTCTAATTGGCGGACACGTTTTTGTTCACGCTCAATCGTAACTGGATAAGCAAAACTGGTTCCAGGTTCTAATCCTGTTACATATCCTTGTTTTAGAGTATCAGTATTTTTCCACAAGGTAAAAACAGGTAATTGATTGGTATTAAACGATATACCAGCGCCTTTATCCCCCCCTTTGTTAGTAATCATTACTTGAGTCTGTCCTTGATCATCGGCATAAGGATAAATATTAAAGACCATTTCATCAAAGTTTTTAGTTGGACCTAAATACGTTTGCCATGTTTTTAAGCCTTCTTTGGCGTAATCATTAAAGGGGGAAATTTCTTTTACTGGTGCAACAAATCGAGCGCCCTCTTCAAGAATCGGTGTGCCATAATTGCTGTGATAAATAATTTGATAATCACGAGCATAATCGCCCTTATTGGTAACCACATCATGAACAGTGAAATCTTTATTACCTGGCATGTAACTCAGCGATACCCAAGTTTCTAAATTACTTTTTTTGAAAGTATTTTCTTTAATTAATCCTTTTACTGATATGGTATAGGGTGCTTTGTCTAATACATTAACAATCAATTTTGATACTGGAGTATTTTGTGCTCGTCCATGAAGTGTATACATCATGCCATCGGCTTGCACTGCATGACCAGTCCACTCAAAACCACAACGTACCATCAATTCGTTAAAACCATCTAACCAACCTAATCCACCGCGACTTTCCAAATTTAGGTATTTAGGATTGACAACTTCATCTACGGGTGAATCCCATCCCAGACGGATGCCATCACCAACGACAGATAAAATACCTAATCCACGGCTTGGAATTAATTTGATTGTAAGGTTGTCACTAGCAATGGTTAAAAGTTCAGTACCATCTTGTTTACCACCTTGAAGCACAGTGTTTTTGACAGTAAATTTATGCGCTTTTATACCTAAATCTTGACTCGAAATTGACCAGTTACCTTTAGCAAGACCCTTATCAACATCCGTTAATATGAATTCTTTAGCATCGGCACTGTAACTAGCTAAACTAAGTATCGCAGCTAATGAAACTAATTGAACTCTCATGATAATTCCTCTTATGATTAAGAAAACAACACTGAATCGTTTCAGTCAATATGACATAAATCATCAGAAATCGACAAAGAAAAATCATTAAAATGAGAGGTCATTCACACTTTTACAAAATCAAATAATAAAAACAGCAAATTGATTAGTTTGATTGAATAAGTGTGAAATATTGTGAAAATTATTGTTTAGGTCTAATCTGTCCAGCTTTCCAATGTTTGCGACAAACTGAATGAAACTCACTGTCCCCTAAATGAATTGAATTACCAAACTTAACAATTTGCCCATCTTTTCCTTCAAGCAAATTCATGGTTGCTTTTTTTCCACACCAGCAAACTGTTTTTAGTTCTCTAAAATTGTCGGCAATTTCTAATAATGTTTTTGAACCTTCAAATAAATGTCCCATATAATCCGTTTTTAAACCAAAAAACATCATCGGTATACCGTATTCATCACACACATCAGATAGTTTCCAGATAGTGCTTTGAGATAAAAATTGGCTTTCATCAATGAGTATGCAAGCGTAATTATTTTTCTTTATTAATTCAATGATTTCATCAACACTATTGTCATCAAGTTGTAATGCTTTTTTACGCAAACCTAAACGTGAAACAATTTCAACTGCCGAATCACGAGTATCGACCGAAGATTTAAGCAATAAAGTCTGCATATTATTACTTAAGTAATTATGGTCAATTTGTAATAATTCAGTAGATTTACCTGCATTCATTACGGCATAAATATAGTATATTTTCGACAAAATAAGACTCTCAAGGATAAAATTAATGGATAACAGAGATAGTTTTGATTGAAAAAAGGTAAGTTGCATAACTTACCTTTTTAATGGTTAAAGCTTAATTATTTCGCTTTACCTTGGTTAGCAACAGCTGCTTGTTTTGCTGCGATTTCATCAGCATTACCTAAGTAATAATGTTTGATAACTTTCATGTTGTCATCAAATTCATACACTAATGGTACACCAGTTGGGATATTTAATTCAATAATATCATCGTCACTGATATTGTCTAAATGTTTAACTAAAGCACGAAGAGAGTTACCATGAGCAGCGATGATTACCCGTTCACCTTTAGCAACGCGCGGTGCAATTGTTGATTCCCAATAAGGAAGTACACGTTTGATTGTTAACGCTAGACTCTCAGTCAATGGTAATTCTGATTCAGGTAATTGGCTATAACGTGAATCATGTCCAGGAAAGCGCTCATCCGATTTTTCAAGTGCAGGAGGCGTAATTGCAAAACCACGGCGCCATAATTTTACTTGCTCATCACCATATTTAGCCGCAGTTTCAGCTTTATTTAGACCTTGTAGTGCACCATAATGACGTTCATTTAATTTCCAACATTTTTCAACAGGTAACCAAGCTTGATCAACTTCATCTAACACATGCCATAAAGTGTGAATTGCACGTTTTAAAACAGAAGTATAAGCATAATCAAATTGGAAACCTTCTTGTTTCAGTAATTTACCTGCTTCAGCTGCTTCTTTATTACCTTTATCAGATAAATCAACATCAGTCCAACCACAAAAACGGTTTTCTTGATTCCAAACACTTTCTCCATGTCGAATAAGAACTAATTTTTTTACTGCCATGAGTCTAACTCCTTTGTTACGTAGAATAAAACTGTTTAACTTAAATAATCTTTATAATACTTGTAAATTCGATATATTAACTGTTTTACAGTTAATAATGATTAATTTTTTGATAGATATTTTAAAGGATCAACGGATTTTGCTTTATAACGAATTTCAAAATGCAATCTCACTGACGAAGTTCCCGTGGCGCCCATTGTCGCAATCTGCTCTCCAGCTCTAACCGCTTGTTGCTCTTTCACCAAAATCGACTGGTTGTGTGCATATGCCGTTAAGTAATCATCATTATGTTTTATAATAATTAAATTACCATAACCTGGTAAAGCATTACCTGAATAAACCACGCGACCATCTGCGGCAGCCATTACTTTATTCCCTAATCCGCCAGCAATATCTATCCCTTTGCTAGAATTAGAAAATTTTTCAATAATTTTGCCTTTTGCCGGCCATTGCCATGAAATATTTGCAACTTTAGAAACAGACTTTCCAGTATCTGACGAATTGGTTGTTATATTATTTGTACTACTATTAACTGGTTCAGTAACAGTTTCAACGGTCTGAACAACATTAGGCGTTGTTTGATTTTTACCCGATGTGGTAGTGGTAGTGGTAGTGGTAGTAGTTAAGATAGGTGTAGTTTTAATTACTGTTGATGTAGACTGAGGATTGGCAGCTACCACTTGTTGAGTCGTTTGATTGCTGGTTACTTTTTGTGTGACAACAGTTGTTCCCCCACTTACATCCAATACCTGTCCAACTACAACGGAATAAGGTTTCTTAATATTATTTTTAGCCGCTAAAGAACGATAATCATTCCCCGTTACCCATGCAATATAATATAATGTGTCACCTCGACTTACAGTATAAGTATCACCTTGATAACCACCTTTAGGAATTTCATCATAATTACGGTTATATGAAACACGTTCGTTAGTTACAACAACACCATTATTACTGTTTGTATTATTAACATGATTATTCGCATCATTACTATTGGAGCTTGACGTCATTACTGAGTCAGGTGCCGGTTTTGAATGAGCATTTGATGATACTGAAGGTGCAGAAATCCCGCTTCCAGTAGAAATATTAACAGGAGGTTTAGAATAACCTGTTTCTGATGAATTACTAGGAAAATCCGAAATATCTTCAATTTGAGCAGGATTGGATTGTGTACAGGCAGTAATGACCAAGCTTAAACAAGTTAGCGTAAGAATCTTTTTCAAAGCAGTACCTTTCATTCGTTAATATTGTTTTAAGAGCATAATCTATCATTTTTAATATATAAAGCTATTATATCGGGTCCTTGTTATGCTAGCTATAATAAAATAGTTAAAGATACAATTTAAATCAACTACGATCCATCGAATTTCTACTAAATTCGCACAAATATACCCTCTGTTCTCGATTATCAATGGGTTGTTCGACAAATAGTCAACATTTAATCAGCAACATCTTTATTTATTATCACTATTATAACAAATAGCAGAAAATAGAATTTATTTTTGAAAGTGGTGAGTATATACAATAAAATACTTGTTCGTACAGTAGATTTATTCTATTTTCTATGAAATTTTAATGTGACTCAAATTAATGACTTTATATATTGTTGCTACACCCATTGGAAATTTAGATGATATTACCCTTAGAGCAATTGATACACTGAAAGGTGTTGATCTGATCGCTGCTGAAGATACCCGCCATAGCGGTTTATTATTACAACATTTAGGTATTAAGGCGAAACTTTTCTCCCTGCATGATCATAATGAACAAGAAAAAGTACATATTCTGATTGAAAAACTTCAATCAGGTCTTTCTATTGCATTGATTTCAGATGCTGGAACGCCATTAATCAATGATCCTGGCTATCATTTAGTGAAAACTTGCCGTGAAAATGATATAAAAGTAGTTCCGATTCCTGGAGCTTGTGCTGCGATTGCAGCACTGTCGGTAGCTGGATTACCGTCCGATAAGTTTATTTATGAAGGATTCTTACCTGCTAAAAGTAAAGCACGACAAGATAGCTTAGCTTCATTAATTACTGAACCTCGCACTCTGATTTTTTATGAATCGACCCACCGCTTATTAGACACACTGAAAGATATGCAAACTATTTTTGGTGCCGATAAGCAAATTGTTTTAGCTAAGGAACTTACCAAAACATGGGAAACCATTGTTAGCTTTCCTGTCAATGAACTCATCAACTGGTTAAATCAAGATCCTTCTCGTCAAAAAGGTGAATTTGTCTTAATTGTCGCTGGCTATACAGAAGTTAATAATGATATTGATCCGAAAGCCATCAATACCCTCAAATTATTACAAAAAGAGCTACCATTAAAAAAAGCAGCGGCTATTACTGCTGAAATTTATGGTCTAAAAAAGAATCAACTCTATCAAATTGGTTTGAATTTTGAAGATTAATTTAACAAGTTAAATAATGCTCTTCAGGTATAACAAATTTAAGCAGAGTAACGAGTTAAAAAATACATCACTATCTAATGCATATCTATAACCAATATGTCAATAAGAACATTGGCATAAATAGCATGATTTAGTATATAATTACCCCTTATATTCAAGACATTTTTAATTAAAGGTAACAACTAGTATGGGATTTAAATGTGGTATCGTCGGACTACCAAATGTCGGCAAGTCAACTCTTTTTAACGCACTAACCAAAGCAGGCATTGAAGCAGCTAACTTTCCATTTTGTACTATCGAACCCAATACGGGTGTAGTACCAATGCCCGATCCACGTTTAGATGAGCTGGCTAAAATTGTTAAACCTCAACGCACCTTACCGACAACTATGGAATTTGTTGATATTGCAGGATTAGTAAAGGGAGCTTCAAAAGGCGAAGGTTTAGGTAATCAATTTTTAGCTAATATTCGTGAAACTGAAGCCATTGGTCATGTTGTTCGTTGTTTTGAAAATGAAAATATTATTCATGTTGCGGGTAAAATTGATCCGGCTGAAGATATTGAAATCATAAATACAGAACTTGCATTAGCCGATTTAGAAGCCTGCGAACGAGCAATGACACGTTTACAAAAACGTGCTAAAGGTGGAGATAAAGATGCTAAGTTTGAACTCGAAATTCTTGAAAAATGCTTACCCCATTTAGAGCAAGGAAAAAAACTGTTGCTTTTGGATTTGAGTAAAGAAGAGCTTGATGCAGTTAAATACTTGAGCTTTTTAACTTTAAAACCGACCATGTACATTGCTAATGTTAATGAAGATGGATTTGAAAATAATCCTTATTTAGAGAAAGTAAAAGCAATAGCAGCTCAAGAAAAGTCTGTTGTTGTTCCTGTATGTGCAGCAATTGAAGCGGAACTTGCCGAGCTTGATGATGCTGATCGTGATGAATTCATGAATGATTTGGGTTTAACTGAACCTGGCTTAAATCGCGTTATCCGAGCTGGTTATAGCTTACTGAATTTGCAGACTTATTTTACCGCGGGTGTGAAAGAAGTTCGTGCATGGACAATCTCCGTAGGTGATACAGCCCCACAAGCAGCGGGTAAAATTCATACCGACTTTGAAAAAGGCTTTATTCGGGCACAAACCATTGCTTTTGATGATTTTATCAAATATGGTGGTGAACAAGGTGCTAAAGAAGCAGGAAAAATGCGTTCTGAAGGTAAAGACTATATCGTACAAGATGGCGATATTATGAACTTTTTATTTAATGTATAGTCATCTATCTTACGTCGCCTTTTGGCGACGTTGTGACATTGAGTTATCATTAAGATTGAATATAATAAAGTTTTTTACTTAAACGTATACCTAACCTGAAACTTCTTGTCAAAATAACGGATTATTTACATAAGGAAAGCACACATCAATGTTACTCAACTACAAACAAGCTAAACTAAATATGTTACAAACCGCTACTGAAGCGCAACCACTGACTTTTCAGAATGTTTCCTTGTTTGACGCTTTAGACAGAATAACAGCCACACCCATAATTTCGCCAATTAATGTACCAGAATTTGATAATTCAGCAATGGATGGGTACGCAGTCAGACTATCGGATCTACAGCAATCAAAAATTTTACCAGTAGCTAGTGCTATTTTTGCGGGTGATGATATTGGTCATTTACAATGGCCCGAAGGTACTTGTTTACGTATCATGACTGGTGCCCCTGTACCTATTGAAGCGGATGCAGTTGTAATGCAAGAACATACAAAACAATCTGATTTAGGAATCTGTTTTTTAAAAGAAATCAAATCTGGTGACAATATTCGTCGATGTGGTGAAGATGTAAAAAAAGATTCAATAACGGTTACTCAAGGTACCAAATTAACACTACCTACACTTTCAACACTGGCAACGCTGGGTATTAGCGAAGTGACCATTTTTAACAAATTGAAAGTGGCTATCTTTTCTACAGGTAATGAACTCACGCCAATTGGCATGCCTCTATCAGGCAAAGGTAAAATTTATGATAGCAATCGTTTCACATTAAAATTATTATTAACAAAACTTAACTGTGAGATTATTGATCTTGGTATTATTCCTGATGATCCGATCCGAATTAAACAAGCTTTAGTGACGGCATCAAATCAAGCAAATCTTGTAATAACTAGTGGTGGCGTTTCGGTAGGCGATGCTGATTTTACCAAAACAGCATTAGAAGATTTAGGGCATATCAATTTTTGGAAGATTGCTATGAAACCAGGTAAACCTTTTGCTTTTGGACAAATTGGCAATGCGTTGTTTTGTGGTTTACCTGGCAATCCAGTATCAACCTTGGTGACTTTTTATCAACTCGTTCAACCGTTAATTTTAGCGCTTTCTGGGCTTACAACATCTAATACTGATTTTAGCTTCAAAGTAAAAGCCGCAAACAATCTTAAAAAAAGTATTGGTCGGTTAGATTTTCAACGTGGTAAATTACAAATTGATGATCAAGGAGAATTAGAAGTTATTAGTACTGGTCAACAAGGATCACATATTACAAAGTCGTTCAATCAGGCTAACTGTTTTATTATTCTTGAACAAGAACGCGGTGATGTAAATAAAGGTGAGTTGGTGACGATTGAACTATTTAATACATTGCTTAAGTAATTTCGTAAATTTAATATAGAAGTTTAATTTGTAACACATAAATCACACACTATTTCAATAGGGTGTGATTTATGTTAAAAAGTAATCAGAAAAGAGCAACTAAAATAGCACCAACTGCAATCATTACTACCCCCACGCCAGATAAGAAACTGATCTTTTCACCAAATAAAATTGCAGCAAAAACTACTGCAAAAACCACACTTAATTTATCGATTGGTGCAACTTGCGATACTTTACCTTCTTTAATTGCCATAAAATAAAATAACCAAGATAACGCACCAGCAATACCACTAAGTGCAATAATGAATAATGCTTTTTTATCATTGAAAAAGGTATTAATTAGATTGAGTTTTCCTTGTACCACAACCACACCAACCAAAAAAATCGCCATAACAACAGCGCGAATTGCTGTGGCTGTATTGGCATCGAGTTGCTGTAAACCAATTTTACCTAAGATCGCCACACCAGCTGCGGTAATGGCTGAAAGTAAAGCATAAATAAGCCATGCACTCATATTAATACTTATCGACTTGGAAAAGGAACTGCTGATTATTTGAATTATTTTCACATTGTTGTGATTTACGCATCATACCTTGGCAATCTTCTAAAACGCCATGTGCCTTTGACCAATGATACTTTCTCCCTTGATCATTCTTACCTCCACATCCTACTAAAATTAAACTTAAGATGATACAAGTCAATCCAAACGTTGCTAATTTCATACCTCCTCCCTATTTTCTTGCAAAGAATAACAGACTAAATATGGTTTAAAATCCAAACCTTTTTAAGTTATTTTAATCCAGAATCATAATGATTAATAGCTAAACTGCCACCTATTTTTAAAAGATGAAAGTACCGATCAGCCCGATGTTCATACAATTGTTGCGCAGGCTCATCTAATGATTCATCAGATAATTCAAATGTTCCCCAGTGAATGGCAACCGCTTCATGACAATTGAGTTCATCATACAACTGCACAGCTTGTATAGGATCGATATGTTGTGATTGCAACAATCTACGCGGCGAATAAGCACCAATTGGAATTAAGGCCAGATCAATACAAGTAAAACGTTGACCTATCTCTTTTAAACTTGGTGAATAGCCAGTATCTCCCATAAAATAAACCGTTTTAGTTTTATTAACAATATTGACATTTGACTGCATTACCCAACCACACCATAATGATGTGTTAATATCAAAAAGACCTCGGTTACTCCAATGTCTAGCGGGAGTTGCAGTAAATGTGAGATTATCAAATGTCATTGATTCATACCAATTAAGTTCAATAACCTGCTTAGCACCCCATTTATTAAGTTTTTCTTTCAATCCCAAAGGAATAACCAAGATGAGATTAGGAAATCGCTTAACCAATTGATGAATACTATAATTATCCAAATGGTCATAGTGATTATGCGATATCAAAACAAAATCAATATTAGGTAGTTGATCAATCGTGAGGGCTGGAGGAGTATGTCTTTTGGGTCCTGAAATTCGTAATGGTGAGGCTCTCTTAGAAAAAATAGGATCGGTTAAAATCATCTTATTATTCAAACGAATTAAATTCGTTGAATGACCTATCCACCATACCCTATCATTGGGTAGAGTAAGATCAATAGCCTCACACCAAGTCTGACTGAAAGCTTGATACCCTCCTTTTGGCTCTGGCACTTTTCGTCTTTGATACCACAACCATGTTTTAATAAAATTGATGTTAAATGGTTCAATATTATCAAATTTTTTAATTAAACGGTGTGCTTTATTATTATCAGCACCTTGCTTGTTTACCATTTATTAAAACCCCGATTAACTAGCGGATCGTTCAATTACTACCGCAACATTGCACGCATTAGCAATCGCATTAGGTTTTGAAACTTTCACTTTTAACCATTGTACAGCAAACTTTTGTATAACTAATTCTGCTGTACGTTCTGCAACGCATTCTATAAGCTCAAATTGAGTCGATTGAATAAAACTGGTTATCGCTTGACTTACCAAAAAATAATCCAAACACAGTGAAACATCATCACTTTCACCCGCAGGTTTATTGTCCCATGACATTTCAATATCAAGTATTAACTTTTGTTTTATGGTCTTTTCCCATTCATAAACACCAATGGTTGTCAGGACGGTAAGACCTTCAACGATTACTTTGTCTTTGCTATTAATTTTCATAGTTAATTCCAATTGCTGATCTGCATTAAATAGAGATTACCGAATCTTGATAAATTACGCTATAATTTATTGCAACATATAAGAAGAAATTAGTAATTATGACTCGAATATTTCAACCTTTTCACATAAATCAAAACAGCCTTATTACTTTAAATGATGATGCGTTTAATCATCTTATACGGGTACTAAGAATGAAAATAGGTGAAGAAATCATCTTATTTGATGGTTCGAATCACATCACCCCTGCTATTATTCATGAAATAAATAAAAAATCAGTTACAGTAAAAACGACAAAAACAGTTTTAGATAATCGTGAATCTCTTTTGAACATTCATTTAGGACAAGTGATTTCGCGTGGCGAAAAAATGGAATTTACCATTCAAAAATCCGTGGAATTAGGCGTTAACACTATTACTCCCCTATTATCTGAACGTTGTGGTGTTAAGTTAGACGAAGAAAGAATGAATAAAAAAGTCCAACAATGGCAAAAAATCGTGATTTCAGCCTGTGAGCAATGTGGTCGTAATGTGATACCCGTCATCAACCCTGTAATGAAACTCGAAAATTGGTGCGCAAGTTTAACAAGTCCGTTAAGGTTAAATTTACACCCAAAAGCGCAACATGGTGTTAAGCAATTACCTTATGATCAACATAATATTAGTTTATTAATTGGTCCTGAGGGTGGTTTGACTGATGCTGAAATCAATATGACACATCGATTTGATTTTACTGATATACTACTTGGTCCACGTATATTACGCACGGAAACTGCAGCTCTTACAGCAATTACAGCCTTACAAGTGTATTTAGGTGATTTAGGTTAATGAATTAATAATAAGATAATAAATGTGTATTTGCATCTAGACCAGTTACGAGTATGATAGTTAGCAATGTTCTCATAATAGTGGGTAACACTATATCATAATATGTTTCAAATATACTTTTAAACTTGTATAACTTAAATATATGTTATCATCATAAATGTCGATAAAACTAATAAAGTCAGTAAGGAGTTACCATGATTAAGCTTGGTATAGTAATGGATCCCATTAGTCATATTAAAATTAAAAAAGACACAAGTTTTGCTATGCTACATGAAGCACAAAAACGCGGATACCAACTTTTTTATATGGAAATGAATGATCTTTTTTTACGTAATGGCGAAGCTTACGCAACGACAAAGACATTAAAGGTTTATAACGACCATTCCCATTGGTTTGATTTTACCGAAGAGCAAACAATACCATTGAGTGATCTTGATGTTATTTTGATGCGTAAAGATCCACCCTTTGATACCGAATTTATATATGCAACGTATATTCTTGAACGAGCTGAAGCAAAAGGTGTATTAGTGGTTAATAAACCACAAAGTTTACGAGATTGTAATGAAAAACTCTTTACGGCTTGGTTTGCGCAATTTACGCCTGAAACATTGGTCACTCGGCAAACTCAACATATCAAAGCGTTTCATCAACAATATTCTGATATTATTTTAAAACCACTGGACGGTATGGGAGGATCTTCAATTTTTAGAATCAAGCAAGGCGATCCAAACGTATCTGTTATTATTGAAACATTAACTGAACACAATACACGTTATTGTATGGCGCAAACTTATATACCAGCTATAACAAATGGGGATAAACGGGTTTTAATTGTTGATGGTGAACCTGTACCTTTTTGTCTAGCAAGAATACCACAAAAAGGTGAAACACGAGGTAACCTAGCGGCAGGTGGTCATGGTGAAGTGAGAGCATTAAACGAAAGTGATTGGCATATTGCTAAAAGTGTTGCTCCTACTCTAAAAGAAAAAGGATTATTATTTGTAGGTTTGGACATTATCGGTGATAAACTCACTGAAATTAATGTTACTAGCCCAACCTGTGTTCGTGAAATTGAAGCAGAAAATCCAAATCTTTCAATTACTGGCATGCTTATGGATGCCATTGAACGTCGATTAAATAAGTTGAGTTAAAAATGATAAGAGAATTTAAAAGTACTGATTTAGATAAAGTCATGGCAATATGGTTACAAGGTAATGAACAAGCACATAACTTTATTGATAGTAATTTTTTCAAACAAAATTTTGATATTGTAAAAATGTTGATCCCAATGTCAACCGTGTATGTTCAAGATCTTGATGGAGTTAAAGGCTTTATTGGTATAACTGAAAATTATATTTCAGGGTTATTTGTTGAACAAAATTATCGTCAACAAGGTACAGGTAAAGCTTTGGTTAATAAAGCTAAACAACGCTATAATCAACTTTTTGTTCACGTCTATAAAAAAAATACTGATGCAATTAACTTTTTTCTTTCACAAAACTTTGAAATCATATCAGAATCAATTAATGAAGAAAGCAATGAATCAGAATTATTATTACGTTGCGATATTGAGCATAATGTTAAAATCGGTAAATGTGCTTTATAAACAATTGAAGATGTGAGCATATGAATTTAAAAAATCATTTTATTATCGCTATGCCGAACATGAACGATGTATTATTTAGTCGTTCTGTTGTATATATTTGTGAGCATAACCGTGATGGTGCCATGGGCATTATTATCAATAAACCCATTATTGAACTGAATATTTCAACGATACTAACCCGTCTTGAAATTACTGCATCAAGAAATTGTGCCGAACTTGAATATCCTGTATTTGCAGGGGGGCCGATTGCAGAAGAACAAGGCTTTATATTACACACACCACAAACGGGTTTTTCATCGAGTATTCAAATTTCTGATGATGTCATGATAACCACATCTCTGGATTTGTTAAAATCCATTGGTACCAGTCAACAACCTAAAGATCTTTTATTGGCATTGGGTTATTCCAGTTGGCAACCGTTGCAACTTGAAGATGAAGTTGCTAGAAATGATTGGTTGGTTGCTGATGCTGACGCTAAAATTATTTTTGAAATTCCTTTTGAAAATCGCTGGGAAAAAGCAGCCGAATCATTGGGCGTCAATATGAACACTATTTCACACCAAATGGGTAATGCATAACCGATGGCAACAGTAATTGCATTTGATTTTGGCACCTTTAGTATTGGTGCCGCCATTGGTCAGGATGTGACTAGAACAGCTAATCCTCTTTGTTCATTTAAAGCTCGTGACGGCATACCTAATTGGCAACATATTGAAAAAATTCTAAATGAGTGGCAACCTGATTTATTAGTCGTAGGTCTACCGTTAAACATGGATGGAACAGAACAGCCATTAACGGCAAGAGCCCGTAAGTTTGCTAATCGATTACATGGACGCTTTGGTTATCAAGTTCATCTGCAAGATGAACGGTTATCAACAGTTGAAGCGAAATCACGTATTTTTGCTTCTCGTGGTTATCGTGCTCTTGAAAAAGGTCATGTTGATGCTACCTCTGCTGTTATTATTTTAGAAAGTTGGTTTGATAACAATTAGCAAACTGAATTAATTTTTTATTTATTAAATAATTCATCGCCAACAAATTTCAACCTTGCTAAAATAACTAGCAATTTTTCTACTGTAAGGATTGCTCGCTGTGTCAAACAATAAATCTCTCAGTTATAAAGATGCTGGTGTCGATATCGATGCTGGCAATGAACTGGTCAATCGCATTAAATCGGTTGTAAAAGAAACTAAACGCCCAGAAGTATTGGGTGGACTAGGTGGTTTTGGTGCACTGTGTGCTATTCCACAAAAATACAAAGAACCCATTTTAGTATCTGGTACAGATGGTGTTGGTACTAAATTACGTCTTGCAATGGATTTGAACCGCCATGAATCAATTGGTATTGATTTGGTAGCAATGTGTGTTAATGACCTTATTGTTCAAGGGGCTGAACCTTTATTTTTCCTTGACTATTATGCAACGGGAAAACTTAATGTTGATATTGCTACAACAGTTGTTACAGGCATTGCAGAGGGTTGTAAACAATCGGGGTGTGCATTAGTCGGTGGAGAAACAGCGGAAATGCCAGGCATGTATCATGGCAATGACTATGATTTAGCAGGATTTTGTGTCGGTGTCGTTGAAAAATTGCAAATGATTGATGGTACTAAAGTTCAAGACGGTGATGCATTAATTGCATTAGCATCAAGTGGCATACACTCCAATGGCTATTCACTAGTACGAAAAATTATTGAAGTGAGTGGTGTTAACCCAGTCATTGAACAACTTGAGGGAAAACCACTTGCTGATCATCTGCTTGCACCAACTAAAATTTACGTCAAATCTGTTCTTGATTTAATTGCTCAGATTGAAGATGTTCATGCAATTGTTCATATTACTGGTGGTGGTTTTTGGGAAAACATTCCGCGCGTACTACCCGATGGCACTCAAGCAATAATAAACGAAGCGAGTTGGCAATGGCCACCAATATTTGATTGGTTACAAAAAACCGGTAATATCAGTCGTCATGAAATGTACCGCACTTTTAACTGTGGCGTAGGTTTAATTATTGCTTTGCCAAATTCACTAGTAGAGAAAGCAATCTCTATACTTAAGCAGCATGGTGAAAAAGCATGGTTATTAGGTGAAATTAAATACTCAACATCAACTGACCGCGTTGTGATCAAGTAAGATAACTTTATGATATTATTCTAAAAGTTAACCTCTAGGGTAATATCATTTTTAACAAATTTAATGGGATAAATATTAAAGATTATTGACTTATTATCAATCATTAAATCACTGGATATCTTTATCATACTATGCATTCACCATAACTATTTGTCTATCTGAAAATCTGTTTTTTTGTGTATCTTATTAATATCTCAACAAAAAACTGGACCAATCAGTAATTCAAAAACTTCAACTCAAAATTTAATATAAAAATAACTAAAAGCTATCTTACTTTCTGATACAATAGTTGAAATTTATAATAATTAAGTAATGTCGTAACACTATAAATTACAAGGTTTTTTAATGATCATATCAGATGCTAATAGCGCGGTATCCTCCGTCGCTTATCGTGCAAACGAAGTCATTGCCATTTATCCAATTACTCCTAGTTCTTCAATGGCCGAGCAAGCCAGCACATGGGCAGAATTTGATAAGCCCAATGTATTTGGTGATATTCCAAGAGTCGTTGAAATGCAATCCGAAGCAGGTGCAATTGCAACTGTACATGGTGCATTAATGACTGGTGCATTAGCAACATCGTTTACATCATCACAAGGATTATTGTTGATGATTCCTTCTCTGTATAAAATAGCAGGTGAACTTACACCATTTGTCTTACATGTTGCTGCACGTACAGTTGCGACGCATGCTTTGTCAATTTTTGGTGATCATTCTGATGTTATGTCCATTCGACAAACTGGTTTTGCTATGCTTTGTTCTAGCTCCGTCCAAGAAGCACAAGATTTAGCATTAATCTCACAAATTGCCAGTTTTAATAGCCGAATTCCATTTGTCCATTTTTTTGACGGTTTCCGAACATCACATGAAGTTAATAAGATTTATCCTCTTTCAGATGAAGACATTCATAATCTTTTGCCGCATGAAGCAATTAAAGCCTATCGTTCACAAGCACTGACACCTGATAAACCGGTGATCCGAGGTACGTCTGCTAATCCTGATACTTATTTTCAATGTCGAGAAGCAATTAACAGTTATTATGATAATGCCTATCAGCACGTTGTTGATGCTATGACGACTTTTGAAAAACAAACAGGTCGAAAATATCAACCTTTTGAGTATTATGGTGCCAGTGATGCTGAGCGAATCATTATAATTATGGGCTCAGGCGCGAGTACCAGTAAAGAAGTTGTTGATCATCTTCTTAAAGAAAATCAAAAAGTCGGCATAGTGATTGTTCGATTGTTTCGTCCATTTTCAGCTCAACATTTACTTGCTGTCATTCCCAATAGTGTTAAAAAAATTGCGGTATTGGATAGAACTAAAGAACCAGGTGCTCAAGCAGAACCTTTATACTTAGATGTTATGACAGCTTTTGCTGAGAGCTTATCTCGTGGAGAACGTAACCTAATGCCAAAGATTGTAGGAGGACGTTACGGATTATCCTCTAAAGAGTTTGATCCCCGCTGTGTACTTGGCATTTTTAACGAGCTTGATTTAGATAAACCAAGACCTCGATTTACCGTGGGCATATATGATGATATTACAGGCCTATCATTACCACTACCAGATAAGTCTATTCCACAAAAATCTGCTCTAGAAGCACTGTTTTACGGTCTCGGTAGCGATGGAACGGTTTCTGCAACCAAAAATAATATTAAAATAATTGGGGATAGTTCACCTTTTTATGTACAAGGTTTTTTTGTTTATGATTCCAAAAAAGCAGGTGGATTAACAACATCTCACTTACGAGTAAGCTTAGATCCAATTGATTCACCTTATTTGATTACCAGCGCACATTTTATTGGTTGTCATCAAGACCAATTTATAGATAAATATCAGATTGTCGATAAACTCAAAGATGATGGTATTTTCTTACTTAATACCCCTTATAATAAAGACGAAATTTGGCATCGTTTACCTAAAGAAGTTCAGGTGCAATTAATTAAGAAAAGAGCCCATTTTTATATAATTAATGCCGCTAAAATTGCGCGTGAATGTAACTTAGGAGCAAGAATTAATACTGTCATGCAGGCGGCTTTTTTTCATCTATCTGATATATTTAAAAATGATTTTAGCATCGCACAATTAAAAGAAGTCATTGCCAAAAGTTACAGTAGTAAAGGTCAAGAATTAGTTGAAAATAACTGGAAAGCATTAGATTTGGCCATCACTTCGCTTGAACAAATCCCATTAAGTTGTGTGGATCAAAGTAGTCCATCAATGCCACCAATTGTACCAAACAATGCGCCAGACTTTGTAAAAACCGTTACCGCAACTATGTTAGCAGGTTTAGGTGATAATTTACCTGTTTCGGCATTTCCACCTGATGGCATTTGGCCAACTGGCACCACAAAATGGGAAAAACGCAATATTGCTGAGGAAATTCCAATTTGGAAATCAGAGTTGTGTACTCAATGCAATCATTGTGTAGTTGCCTGTCCACATGCCGCCATTCGAGCCAAAGTGGTCGAGCCTGATGCAATACTTAATGCCCCTGATACATTAGACTCGCTGGAAGTTAAAGCTCGTGATATGAAAGGTCAACGTTATGTATTGCAAGTAGCTCCGGAAGATTGTACTGGCTGTAACTTATGTGTTGAGGTGTGTCCATCTCGTGATCGTAGTAACTTTGATATAAAAGCAATTAATATGCAATCTCGGATTGATAACCTTGAAACACAGCGAGTTAATTATGAGTTCTTTTCTCAATTACCGGATCGTGACATCAAATCACTCGAACGTATAGATATACGAACATCTCAATTAATTACACCATTATTTGAATATTCGGGAGCTTGCGCTGGTTGTGGTGAAACACCTTATATAAAATTATTAACACAACTTTATGGCGATCATCTAGCTATTGCCAATGCAACGGGCTGCTCCTCTATCTATGGTGGTAATTTACCGTCAACGCCTTATACTACCGATCGTTCTGGTCGCGGACCTGCATGGGCTAATTCATTATTTGAAGACAATGCTGAATTTGCTTTAGGTTACCGCATTACTTATAACCAACATAGAAAACGTGCTTTACGTCTACTTGATCATCTAGCTGGTGAGATTTCTCCAGAAATTGCAATCACCTTGCAATCTTCAGATGCAACCATCGCTGAAAAAAGAATGCAGGTTGACTTATTACGAGAGCAATTAAAACATATTGATTCCGTCGAAGCCAAAGAGTTATTAGACGATGCCAATTATCTGATTGATAAATCTGTGTGGGCAATTGGTGGAGATGGTTGGGCTTATGACATCGGTTTTGGTGGACTTGACCATGTGATGAGTTTAACCGATAACATCAATATTTTAGTACTAGATACTCAGTGTTACTCTAATACTGGTGGCCAACAGTCCAAAGCAACACCTATGGGCGCTGTATCTAAATTTGCTGATTTGGGTAAACATAAAGCACGGAAAGATTTAGGTGTCAGTGTTATGATGTATGGGCATGTCTATGTAGCTCAAGTCGCTTTAGGATCTCAGCTTAACCAAACATTAAAGGCCTTACAAGAAGCCGAAGCTTATGATGGTCCATCACTTGTCATTGCTTATAGTCCTTGTGAAGAACATGGTTATGATCTAGCAAAATCCCACGAACAGATGAAAGATCTAGTGAAATCAGGGTTCTGGCCTCTGTATCGCTACGATCCTCGCCGCGCTGCTGAAGGAAAACCGGGATTAATTTTAGATTCAAAATCACCAAATAGTGAAGCGCTATCGAGCATTTTACTTAAAGAACAAAGATTCCGACGTTTAGAAACCTTAGAACCTCAGGTCGCTAATATGCTACACACACGCTCGACAAAAATGGTTGAATCAAAATATAGGTTTTTACAAATGCTAGCAAGTTATTCGGATATTGAAACTCCACCTGATAGTTAATTAAGTATTAATGGTGCCTTTTTATAAACTAATGAATAAACCAGTTATTACCTAAAAAATGATAACTGGTTTTTCTATGCACTTTTTGTGCAATAAAGCATCATAGTTGTGCATTTTTTAACAAACATCGATTGCGAATTTTCTTCTTTTATCATTTCATACCTATAAATCAATGAAACTAATCTATTTTTTTAATTGGTATCATTTTTGCATTGATAATAATCGACTACATAAGGATCAATTAAACATGAGGTGAATCATGGTGTCTAATATAAATATCAATAGAAGAAAACTATTAACGTTTTCAAGTGCAGCAATAGCGGGATTGTCTATTAATCAATTTTTATCTAAAGCTTATGCACAACAAGTACAAAACACGATTTCATATACACTACCAATGATTGATAAGGTAGTTATGCCCGATGCAAAAAATCCAGTCAGGCTTAATTTTAATGAAAATGCTCTTGGTATGTCACCTAATGCCAAACAAGCGGCAATCAACGCTGTTCCTAAAGCTAATCGCTATGCTAAAGCAGAAATACCATTACTTAATATAAGATTAGCTAAACACCATAATGTCAATGAATCTCAAATCTTATTAACAGATGGTTCATCAGAAGGGATTCGTAGTGCTATTGCCGCCTATGTAAAGCCTGATACGCAATTGGTCATACCAGAACTTACGTATAGTGATGGAGAACACTTCGCTAAAATTTTTAATTTGCATATCAGCAAAGTACCAAGTTTACCGGATTGGCAAATCGATTTAAGAGGCTTACAAAAAGCTGTGGAGAATTATAAAGGCTCATCGATTGTTTATTTAGTTAATCCTAATAATCCGACTTCGACTGTTTTAGCAACTGATGCCATAGAATCATGGATAAAAAACAAGCCTAAAAATACTATTTTTATTGTTGATGAGGCTTATGCTGAGTTTGTTAACGATCCAGCCTACAAATCAGTCGATCATCTCATTGCAGAAGGTTGTGAAAATATCATATTACTCAAAACTTTTTCAAAAATTCATGCTATGGCAGGTTTACGTGTAGGTTATGCTGTTAGTTCCGTCGAAAATATTAAACATATTACCCAATATGTGGCTGGTGAAAAACTTAACTACTGTGGTGTTTGTGCAGCATTAGCCTCAATGGATGATCAGACATTTTTAACTTATTCAAAAAAAGCTGTTGATGTTTCTCGTCAGATCATGGAAAACGTCTTATCCGATCTAGGTTTGTATTACTTAAAATCTGAAACCAATTTTATGTTCCATAAAAGTCCAATTGATTTAAAAGAATATCGGGACTTAATGAAAAGTAACTTTATTTTGATTGGAAGAGATTTTGAACCGGCTAAGCAATGGTGTCGTATTTCACTCGGAACACCTGGAGAAATGCTATATGTAGCGAATATTATGCGGGGATTGAAAGAAAAAGGTAAAATTTAACTCTTAATTGATTTTAAGAAATAGTGTTGTTAACAAAAATCAAGCTCTCTAAATTAAATAATCTTTAGAGAGCCTATCATTATCAATACATTGAATAAAATAAGGCAAGCAGCTTTCTATTTAACTGCCAATTACTCGACGAGTCATCCAGTAACGTTTTTTCCAGTAATCATCATTCAGATTTGAATAAGTAACGCCTTTTGATGTTGAAGCATGTAAAAATTTACCATCCGCATAATAGATACCAACATGTAAACCACTACGACTGCGGCCTGTTTTGAAAAAGACTAAATCACCCGCTTGAGGTTTAGTCACTTTATAACCCAATTGAGCCTGCTCAGCCGCGCTTCTTGGTACTTTTTTAGAAAGTTTATTTTTGAAAAAATTAACAACTAAACCTGAACAATCACTACCATCTAAAGTCGTACCACCATAACGGTATGGGGTGTTATGCCATTTTTTATAATGGGAATCAATTTTGGCTAACATTACCGCATTTTTTTTAGCTGCTTTTGCTGATGTAGGTCCAGAACTGGTATTCACAGTAGCTGTCGTACTACTGCTGCAACCGAATAACATAAACATAGAAAGCAGTAATGTGATAAAAAAACGTTTTTTTACACTAAAAAAGGTGTTCGGCAACATTTTCAATTGTCGATTGTCTTTTTTTGTCATTTCTTTTTGTTCCTTTATTTAACGTCGACCAATGCGAATAACGCCTTGCTACTTTCAAACTTTTAGGTAAAATCCCTTTTTTCCATTCTTTAGTCTCTAGTTTAGACAATTTAATAGGGCAAGTGTTCGCATGGCTGCGATGATTTAAACTCTCTTTTAGACTAACAAGTCGTAACGAAAGATAACAAATAATAATATCATCAACACTTAATTTATTATAACCAGAAAGCTGATAACGCATTCTGGAGCCATAATGCTTAGCTGTTTGCACTAAACTACCTAAAGCACCACCAATTAGCGTTGCAGAACCAAGCGTAATGCCACCAGTAACGAAATCAATACTTGCACCAATTGTAGCACCTGACACAAAACCTTTCGTCAAATGCATGCCCATTGTTGTTAGGGCATCTATATTAAATAGATCGGCATTATAACGACCTTTTAACAAAGGTAAACACTCTTCACTTTCTAAAGCAGAGTTAAACTGATAAAGTTTTAACAGATCATTGATTGCCAACTGTTCTCGCGCTCTTACTTGATTTTGCATATCAACAATAGCTTGTTTATCATCAGATTTGGTCATTTTGTAGAAAGCAGTGACATCAACTAAAGCTTCAGCAATTATCAAATTAGCTTTTTTATTGCGAGTTTCATGCATTTGCGTAATTTTATTCAGCCATTGATCTAAAATCCATTTTGCTGGCTCAATTAGCAAAGATAAACTTTTATACAATCGCTCTTCGCCATCAATTGGCGGTACGATTGCATCGAACTTTATGATAGCATGAATACCAAGTCGAGAAAGTAATTTTTTCCATTTATTTTCATTCTGTTGTCCACTGGCGGTAAAATTTAACACCGCTAATATCGGTTTAGCACCACTGGCTAATATTGCTAATTCATCATGATATTTATCTAAAATTGGCTCACGCACATCGATTACATAAATTGCTGCATCACTTTTTAATAATTGTCTGATTACTTTAGCTTCTTGATCAAAGGTATTTTCAGCTTCTGGACTCTGCAAAAAAAACGTTAATTTATCTATACCATCAATTTTATTATTCGCTGGTGTTAATTGATGAATGTAATCATACAGTGCCAAACTATCTTCTAAACCAGGTGTGTCATAAAAGATAATAGTGTTTTGATTATCTACAGGCAAGGTAATTGCTTCGACATGTCTTGTTGTGCCAGGTTTATCGGATACATCACCAAAGTTACTATTACGAATTAAAGTGCGTAATAAGGATGTTTTCCCTACATTTGCATGCCCAACCACAGCTAATTTTAATGTCGTTAACATGTTAATATTCCTCATCTAACCACGCTGGTAAAGCTGTTTGTAACGATAACGCTTGCCAATTATAAAATTGTTTACCGTGATTTATAAACCAGATGCGACTTTGTTGCGATTTATTTATCAGTTGATTGATTAAATTTAACATTCCTCTATCAGGTGTCCTATCGGTATCAATAGCTATCAATAACTTCTTTGCTGGAGATAATTGTAAATAGTCAAGAATTTTACGACGTTGCTCACGCGTATTTAAAAAACCTAAAAAAGTCACCGAAATGGGTGGATTCCACTCATCTAGCACATCAATGGCTACCAAGAAAGCACCATCCCCTTCTTTCGCGAAATTTGGCGTTGCGTGTTTAAATTTTACGTTATCTTTCTTATCTTCATCTTCGACATGAAACTTGATAGGTTGTAAATCATCAGCTAATAATTGAAAATCGGGATGTTGAATATTGAATTTAATTTGTCGACAACTTATTAACCAATTAAAACCACAAATTATCATACATAAAAATCGAATTGCTAAACCATAAACAATGAAAACACCGAGCAACCAAATCGCCCAAGCAGAACGTATTTCTCCTGCATTTTGAGCATGTTCACTTAATTTAATCACATCATCATCAGGAATGATAAAACCGATTTTAGAGGGTAACCAACCTAAATAATGAGTCAGGTTGATAATCGTATCAAAACTAAGTAAGGTTGTTTTCCATTCGAAGCTATAATGTTTTGTTGAAAACAAGGCAATAAGTACAATTAACGTACTGCTTAATATTACGGTCCAAAATAGATTGAGTACAAATCCAATTAGCCAACGGATACGTCCTCCAAATAACTCAACAAAAGCTGGAATCAGTTGTTGAACGGTTTTTTTTTGAGAGAACTTTTTTGCTAACCCTAACCACCAATAAATTAAAAAACTACCAGTAAAATTACTAAATAAAAAAGATGAAGCTAACCAAACAAAAAACGTTATTAAGTGAAGACCTAGTAAACTAAAAAGCGCCCAATACAAATTTATTGGATTTTGACTAAGAGTACTAAAAGCCAACGATGCACCACAAATGATAGATAGAAAAACAAATATGAAAAATGAAAGGTTAATTGCTCTTAATAGATTTTTTTGTGCTGCATATAAACCATTTTGTTTTGATAGCATGACCGCACGCATAACGATACGATTAATCAGTGACGTTTGAGTCACTCTTACTTGTCGATTGATATCTTGATCAGCAAATCGCCCAGATTCTTTTTCAATTAAATGAATAGTCTGAGCAATCCACAACGATTTTAACTCTTCTCGCATTATAGTTAATTTTCACAATTAAATTAATGAAATATAAAACAAACGCAAGATAAGCCGCGTTTATAAATAGCGTGAATTATTGGGTGATTTCACCTATTTTAGTTAATAAAGTTTGGATACGTTGCTGCCAAACTTGCTGATCTTGTTTGAGTTTTTCATTTTCTTCGCGTAATGCTTTCATTTCGTCTGAACTGTCATTGATCAACTGTTCCAATTCTTGATTACCTTGTTTTAAAGTAGCAATTTCTTTTTGCAATGTTGTAATAGTATTAACCGTATGCTGAATTTTATTTTCTAACTGATTTAATATTTCTAATGTCATATTTTTCCTCAAGCTCATATTATTTATGTATAATACTTATCATTATAACGAATTCATTCTAAAATCAACACCTTTTTAAAACTTAAGTTGGAGAAAATTATGCGAAAACCTCTCGTTATGGGTAACTGGAAACTCAATGGTAGTATTGATATGGCTAAAAATTTAGTTGAAGGTTTAAGAAAAGAGCTATCGACAGAAGCAGCATGTGATATTGCTATTGCCCCGCCAGTCGTTTATCTAGACTTTGTAAAACATCAACTAGGCGGTTCTAATATTATTTTAGGTGCTCAAGATGTAGATATTAACCTTTCTGGTGCTTACACTGGTGAAGTTTCAGCGGCAATGTTAAAAGATGTGGGTGTAACTCATGTAATTATCGGTCATTCAGAACGTCGTACTTACCATAAAGAATCAGATGAGTTTATTGCCAAAAAATTTGGTATCTTAAAAGAATCTGGTTTAGTACCTGTACTTTGCATCGGTGAAACAGAAGCCGAAAATGAAGCCGGTCAAACTCAATCGGTATGTGCGCGTCAAATTGATGCTGTTATAAATACGTTAGGTGTTGAAGCATTTAACGGAGCAGTGATTGCTTATGAACCAGTTTGGGCTATTGGTACCGGCAAATCTGCTACACCAGCCCAAGCTCAAGCTGTTCACAAATTCCTCCGTGATCATATCGCAAAACACGATGCAAAAGTTGCTGAACAAGTCATTATTCAATATGGTGGTTCAGTTAATGATAAAAATGCAGCTGAGTTATTTACACAACCTGATATTGATGGGGCTTTAGTCGGAGGTGCATCACTTAAAGCAGATGCTTTTGCAGCGATTGTACGAGCGGCAGAACAGGCTAAAAAATAAATTATCGACGCCTGAAAAGGCGTCTTTTTAAGACAAAATTATAATTCATGTAGTAACAAAAAATAACTATTTTGCTTGAATGCTATAACGTGAAGGCCAAATTGTTTCAACAGAAACTTGTAAATATTCAGCAATAATTCGTTCATACTTAGGGCAATGTCGATATAATGCATTTCTCAAAGTATCAGCTTGTAAGCCACTTGATCTTGATAGCGCTCTTAAGTTTCCACCTCTAATTTTAATTTCACCTACAACTCTTGATGGTGACCAATCTTGATCTTGTTCGCTCATTATGAGATCCTCTTCAGGTTAATTCTTTGCTATTGTAATGATTATCGGCATTACAATGATGGTAAAGTGTTACCGCAAAAAGAATAACACATAAAAAAACGAAACAAAACTATAAAAACGAAAAAATTTATAAAATGGAATAAAAAATGAATGAAAACAATTTTAAAACGCTAAATGAGCACGAAAAAACGAGCATTTTAACGAAAACGGGCGTAATTAACTTTAAAAATAGATTAACTTTATTATTAGAAGGACTATCCGGTAACGCTTTTGCCAAAAAAGTTGGCATGTCAGAAGCTGTAATTCGTGATTATTTATCAGGCAAAACCTATCCATCTTTAAATCGATTAGCAATCATTGCACAAAAATGTGATGTACCCATTGAGTGGTTAGCGACAGGAAAAGGAGAATGTCGTTTACTTACCAATTCTATAGGTACAGAATTAATTCGTATTCCTTTTCATGATCTAACTAAAAATGTTAATCCATTATCACGAATTGAATCCATTCCTTTTGAAATAAATTTGATAAAAAATCAAGGTTGTAAAAGTGAAGATTTAACTGCAGTTTGGGCTAAAGGTGACAGTATGGATCCGACTATATCCAACCATGATATTTTGATCATCAATAAAGCATATTGCAAACCAATAGATGGTTATCTTTACGCGGTACAATATGATGATCAAATTTGTGTAAAGCGAATTCAAAATCAAGGAACTAACTTAGCATTATTATGTGATAATTCTAAGTATCCAACAATATTGGTTGATAAAAACTCACCACAAAATTTTGAAATTATTGGGCATGTTATCTATTTATTAAAGGATTTTTAATAAAAGCCTTCAGATGATATCTTAATAACTCTGTCGTTAAATCATTCGACAGAGTTATTAAACAAATATTAATGCTTTTTTTCTTTTCTCATCAACTTTAAAATCAGTTACAAAAAATATGAAAAAGTTTAAGGCTAACCCTATGTTTTAGTGAAAAACACTCATGTTCAAACATACTGCCATGGGTATAACTTTATGCTTTTTTAGTGAGGTATGATAAAATTATCGTAATTCTTAAGCCTATTATTTTGTTATTATGTCAAAGATAAATACATCTAAAAAAGTTGTTGTCGGCATGTCCGGCGGCGTTGACTCATCTGTTTCAGCTTATTTATTACAGCAACAAGGTTACCATGTTGTTGGCTTGTTTATGAAAAATTGGGAAGAAGATGATACCGAAGAGTATTGTTCTGCGTCCGTCGATTTAGCCGATGCTCAAGCTGTTTGTGATAAATTGAATATCAAATTACACACTATTAACTTTGCAGCTGAATATTGGGATAATGTATTTGAACATTTTTTATCTGAATATAAAGCAGGCAGAACACCAAATCCTGATATTTTATGTAATAAAGAAATTAAATTTAAAGCCTTTCTTGAATATGCTGCAGAAGATCTCGGCGCAGATTACATTGCAACCGGTCATTATGTGCGCAAACGAGAAAGTAATGGTAAAGTTGAATTATTACGTGGTGTCGATAACAATAAAGACCAAAGTTATTTTCTTTACACACTTAGTGAAGCCCAAATTAAGCAAAGCCTATTTCCAGTGGGTGAGCTGGAAAAGCCAAAAGTACGAGAAATTGCCCAACAATTGGGTTTGGCGACGGCAGCTAAAAAAGATTCAACGGGTATCTGTTTTATTGGAGAACGAAAATTTAGCGACTTTTTAGCGCGCTATCTACCGGCAAAAGCAGGCGCAATTCGCACTGTCGATGGTGAAATAATTGGTAAACACCAAGGGCTTATGTATCATACATTAGGGCAGCGTAAAGGCTTAGGCATCGGTGGTTTAAAGCAAGCTGATGATACTCCTTGGTATGTAGTAGATAAAGATTTACACAATAATGAATTAATTGTTGCACAAGGACACGACCATCCTGCTTTATTTTCTGATGGATTAATTGCTAGCCAATTGCATTGGGTTGATCGTCAAGTTATCAGCAAACCATTTACATGTACCGTAAAAACACGTTATCGCCAACAAGATATCGCTTGCCAGGTTACTCCTTTATCCGAAAATAAAATTGAAGTGATATTCACCCATCCTGTTGCTGCGATAACACCAGGACAATCAGCCGTCTTTTATCAAGGAGAAGTATGTCTTGGTGGTGGCATCATTGAAGAGCGAATTATAGGCAGAAAGGAGTCATAGAATGGACAGCAAATATCATCATATTGCAATTGCTCTTGCCGGCATTGCGCAAAGTGCAATATTAATTCCGCAATTAGCAAATTCAGGAATTTGTAATACAACATTATATGAACGCTCGATCAGAAGTGTATTTATAACCTCACCAAAAACAACATTAGAGGTTTATGGTGGCATTAGTAACATTAAAATTGGGTTACAAACACTTATTGAGCTACTTTCATCTGGACAAAAAGAACAGATGGAGATAATGCGTTATATTTTTAGTTCCTTAAATATTACCAATAAATTGCTTAAAAAGCATGATTCATTAAGTAAGATATCTCAAAGATTAACACACATTACTAGTCTTTATCCCGATTTGAATGATGAAATAATTGGTAGTAGTATTGAAGATTTATCCTATTCATTGGCTGGAATCTATTCTGATATTGTAAGCCCTATTTCCACCAAAATACAGATAACAGGTAAAGCCAAATTTTTACAAAATGCTTTTGTTCAGGCTAAAGTGAGAACGGCACTTTTAGGTTGTATTCGATCGGCCATTTTATGGTATCAAGTCGGTGGAAGCCGTTTACAATTTTTGTTTCATCGCAAACGTATTTGTGATGCAGCACAGCAATTATTACAAACAATGAATACAGCTTATTAACGTATATCTTATATTTGATATTTCAAAATAGTCACGGAGTTAAACCGATGGAATTATCCGCACTTACTGCTCTTTCGCCTATTGATGGCCGTTATGGAGAGAAAATAACACAATTACGTACCATTTTTAGCGAATATGGTTTATTAAAATATCGCGTTCAAGTTGAAGTCCGTTGGTTACAAAAATTAGCATCTCAAGAAAATATTCCTGAAGTCCCAGCATTAAGCCAATTAGCGATTGAACACCTTAATCAAATTATTGAAAACTTTAATGAGCAAGATGCATTGCGAATTAAAGAAATTGAAAGAATCACCAATCACGATGTGAAAGCGGTTGAATATTTTTTAAAAGAAAAAGTCAGCAGTAACGAAGAACTACATGCTATCAATGAGTTTATCCATTTTGCCTGTACATCCGAAGATATTAACAATTTATCCTATGCTCTGATGCTAAATATAGCCAAAGAAACGGTTTTAGTACCATATTGGCAACAACTTATTGATAAAATTATTTCGCAAGCAAAGGAGTATCGAGATTTACCATTACTTTCCAGAACGCATGGGCAACCAGCGACACCATCAACAATTGGTAAAGAGTTTGCCAATGTGGCTTATCGACTGCAACGTCAATTAAAACAACTCCAATCTGTTGAGGTATTAGGTAAAATCAATGGTGCAACAGGGAATTACAATGCACATATGGTTGCTTATCCACAAGTGGACTGGCATAAACTGAGTGAAGAATTTGTTTGTTCATTGGGATTAAAATGGAATCCTTATACTACTCAAATTGAACCGCATGATTATATTGCTGAATTTTTCGATTGTGTTGCCCGCTTTAATACCATTATGATTGACTTCGACCGTGATGTATGGGGTTATATTTCATTAAATCATTTTAAACAGAAAACCATTGCAGGTGAAATTGGCTCATCAACCATGCCACATAAAGTCAATCCAATAGATTTTGAAAATTCTGAAGGCAACTTAGGCATTGCTAACGCGATCATGAACCATTTAGGCAGTAAATTACCTATTTCTCGTTGGCAACGTGATCTCACCGACTCAACCGTGTTACGTAATTTAGGTGTTGGTATTGGTTATGCCGTTATTGCTTATCAATCAACGTTAAAAGGATTAAACAAACTTGAAGTTAATCAAACCTATTTGCTTGAAGAACTGAATCGTAATTGGGAAGTGTTAGCCGAACCAATACAAACTGTTATGCGCCGTTATGGAATTGAACAACCATACGAAAAATTAAAAGAATTAACTCGTGGCAAACGTGTAGATGCTCAAGGAATGCAACAATTTATTGAATCATTAGATTTACCAGAACACGAAAAAACACGTTTAAAACAGTTAACACCTGCTAATTATATTGGCTTCGCTGCCAGTTTTGTCGATAAACTATAATTTCTGCTGAACAGCAGTTGCAACAGCTTCGCTAAGGATTGATGATCACAAATCATCCTTAGCCCTATAAAAATAACCGAGTTAACCCAACAAAAAGCACTATTTGTCGAATTAGGAAAATGAATTGAAGATTCGTATTGCAACACGAAAAAGCCCATTAGCATTATGGCAAGCTAATTTTGTTAAACAAAATCTATTACTAGCGCATAAGAACTTAACGGTTGAACTTATACCAATGGTGACTCAAGGTGATATTATACTTGATAGTCCATTATCAAAAATTGGTGGTAAAGGTCTTTTTGTTAAGCAGTTAGAACAGGCAATATTAAATAACGAAGCAGATATTGCGGTTCATTCAATTAAAGACATTCCTGCTCAATTCCCGGAGGGTTTAATGCTAGCAACAATTTGCCAAAGAGATGATGTACGAGATGCATTTGTCGCTAATCGATACTCAAGTCTAAATGAGTTACCTGCTGGTGCGATTATTGGTACTTCAAGTTTACGGCGTCAGTGTCAATTGCGAAATCATTATCCCCATTTAATCATTAAAGATCTTCGTGGTAATGTAGGCACACGTCTAAAAAAATTGGATGATGAACAATATGATGCCTTAATTCTAGCGTCCGTCGGATTAAAACGTCTATCTTTAGAACACAGAATTACTCAATACATAGATACCAACATAGTTTTGCCCGCTGTTGGTCAAGGTGCTATTGGTATTGAGAGTCGAGCTGACGACAAACAAACATTGGACATTATTTCTGTTCTTGACGATAAAAGGAGTCGAGCCTGTATCCAAGCTGAAAGAGCAATGAATAATGCCCTACAAGGTGGATGCCAAGTTCCCATTGCCGGTTATTGTCAACTGAAAGATGATGATGAATTAGTCTTACAGGGTCTGGTTGGTCGAGTTGACGGTTCGAAAATAATTAAACATCAACTCATAGGTTCTATAAACGAAGCTGAATCATTAGGTGAAAAACTTGCTAAATGGTTATTAAATAAAGGTGCAAGTTCAATTTTAACGGAATTATTGGGCGCATGATTTTTGTAACCAGACCATCACCAGAGGGTGAAAAATTGACTGAGTTGTTTAATCAAGCCGGTCTATGTGCACAACATTTACCTTTTTTTAAAATTTCACAAGGTCGTGACATTCTTAAATTACAGTATCAGTTAAACCAGCTATTACCCAATGATATAGTGATAGTGGTTTCACCCCAAGTAACTCATGCCATTAATCATAATGTTACTAAATTGATCTTGCCAGCGGGCATTAGTTATTTTGCAATAGGCAAAAAATCAGCACAATTATTTAAGCAATTTGCTCAAGTTGACGTTTTTTATCCTGATAGAGAAGACAGTGAAGGATTATTAGCGTTACTTCAAAATCATCCTGTAAATCAACGTACAGTTCTAATCTTATGTGGTAATTCTGGTCGAAAATTATTGGAACAAACTTTAATGCGTCGCCAAGCCAAAGTAAAATTAATTGAATGCTATACTCGAATTCCCATGAGTTATCGAAAAGATGTTTTATCAAAGCACATCTCAAAACAACTTATTATCATTACCAGTCTAGAACACCTAAATCAACTGGAATCCTATAGTAGTAATGTACACAAAACGGTGAGTCATTTAATCGTAACCAGCCAAAGAATTTTTACAAAAGCTAGAGAGTTACAATGGCGCAATGTTTTATTAATAAAAAGTGCCGACAATCAAACCATCTTTAATGCAGTAAAACAAAACTTCTCTTTCCCTTTGTAATAAAATCAACCGATTATTAAAACACTCATGCTTAAATAATGAGCGCATTTTTTTATCTTATGGTGTTTTAATATGTAAATTTTTAATTTATTAAAAGTAATAAAAAAGGTGGGCTAAAAAAAGTTATTATGCAAGTTTGATAATTCAAACAGCAAATTTTATTTAAAACTAAGATAACTCTATGTCATAATATTATTAATTATATCAACGCTAAATGAGATCAGTTATGCCATTACGATATTATGGTGCCAATGCCACACTTTCAACGATTAGCACCTCCTCATTTAGTCATTCATCCACGATCACTACTTTAGATAAAGCGAACAAAACTATGAAAGAAGATAATAAAACATCAATAACCGCCCAATCTAGTCCAACAGTTGAAAAAAAAGTCACATCATCTAATGTCAATAAAGCACCTGTATCAAAACTGTCTCTGTTAGCAATAGCATTAGCCATTGGTCTTGGAGGTTTTGTTTTTTATCATGGTCATAAACAAGTTGAAAACCAAAAAAAGACTATTGCTCATTTGCAAACAGAACTGAATAATTTAAAACAAACTACCAAAGATAGTATTATTCATGACATCCAAAATAATATTATTGAAGCAGTGAATAAACAGAATCAAAAAATCAAAACATTTGAACAGAGTGTTGAAGATCAATTGAATGAACAACAAAAATCACAACAACAGTTATCAAATAAAATCAATGATGTATCAAAAATCAGTGAGCAAAACATACATAATATAAATGAGCGTTTAACGTCCATGTCAGCCACAAACTATAGTGTATGGCTAATTTCACAAGCTAATTATTTAGTGCATTTGGCTGGCAGAAAAATCTGGAATGAACACGATTACGCAACCGCTCGGTTATTATTAAAAAATGCAGATGTAAGTCTAGCACAAGCAAATGATCCAAGTTTAATACCAGCAAGACAAGCGATTAATGAAGACATTAATTCACTCTCTAAGGTAAGTCTTATTGATTATGATGGCATTATCATGCAGTTAGTTGGGCTTTCAGAGTCATTGAATAAATTACCCTTAGTAGGAAATTATAAGCAAATAAATTTAGGCATGACACAACATGATGGCGCAGTTACCCCAACCCAAACAGCACCGTCCGATACCGATATAACCCGTGCGCAAAACATAAATTCAGAATCTGATCTTGATAAGCAAGGTATTACTTCATCCATTTCAGATTGGTCAAGTAATTTTCTTACCAGTACAAAAGCCTTTCTGGCTAAATTTTTTACCATTGAAAAAATGGATGAAAAAGACAATAACTTTAAAACCTGTTTATCTAAAGCAGGTTTAGATGAAAAACAAATGCTGAGATGCCAAATTTTAAAAGATCCATTGAGTTTAGAACAATCACTTTATCTACGTGAAAACATTCGTTTTCGACTTTTAATTGCTGCTCAAGCAGTACCTCGACATCAAGAGTTAATTTATCAAAGGGCGCTAAGTGATGCTGCACTTTGGGTGAATGCTTATTTTGATGATAAAGCACCAAGTGTTAAAACTTTTTTAGATGACCTTAACACGCTATTAAACCAATCAATTAGCGACCAATCTGTACCTAATCAATTAGAAAGTACAAATGAGTTAGAAAAATTGATGCGAACTCGTGTTCATTCAATGTTGGCAAAATAGGAGAATAATGATGCTTAAAATATTAATTATTTTCTTAGTGCTAGTGGGTGGATTTTTTCTGGGTCCATTATTACAAGGTCATCAAGGATCAGCCATTTTTGAAGTTGCCAATTATAAGATCAGTATGTCGTTTAATTCCTTCATGATATTAGAATTACTGGGGCTACTTTGTTTATACGTCGTCTATTGGTTTTTTAAAAAAGTCTTTAATTCTAAAACAATGTTAGGTAATTGGTTACGCTCAAAATCGCCTAAAAAATCGGCCAAACGGCTCGAACAAGCTCAAATTTCACTGCTTGAAGGTGATTATAAGCAAGCAAGTAAATTTTTTATGAAAAGTGCTAAAGCCTCAACCAATACAGCGTTATCGTTCTTACTTGCTGCACAGACTCAAATTGACAACGACGAATTGATTCCTGCGAATCAATCTCTAGAACAAGCGGCCAAACGTTGTCAGCCTAATGAATTATTAGCTTATCAATTAGTAAAAACACGTTTACAAATTAAAAACCGTGAATACAGTGCAGCAAAAGCAACAATTGAAAAGTTATTGAATGAGAAACCACGTAATGCGGAAGTATTAAGGCTTGCTGATCAAATCTATTATAATACACAAGATTATCAAGCAATAATTGATCTTATGCCAGCTATGTATAAAGCAGAGGCGTTTAGTGAATCGCAATTAGAACAATTCAAACAAGTTGCCTATGTAAGTCGTATCAAGCAACTATCAACCGATAGTGATCCATTAGCATTAATAAAATGGTGGAATTCACAACCTAAGGCAATTGTTAATAACGTTACTTACAAAAGAGCGATGGTAAATTATCTAAATCAATTAGGTCAAACGGTTGAGGCAGATAAAATTCTTGGATCAATTGCCAAATTAGAACCAAAAGAAAGAACATAAAAAAACAGGGCTCTTGCCCTGCTTCTTTCTATCTGAAACAATCATCTTTAAACCAAAAAATACCGAATAGCCGCCATAGAGCACATGCCAACAATTACAATCCACATTAAATTTTTAGTCAAAATAGCAATAAAAATAGTTGGAATAGCTGCTAAACAATACTCAACATTAAGTTCTGGAAACTCGTCCTGTTTTGCAATAAAAAGATTTTGAACAAAAAGAGCCGTTAGTATGCACAAAGGTATATAAGATAAAAACTGGATAACAATTTCGGGCAATTGTATTTTGCGTACCAGTATAAATGGAATCACTCTAAGTAACCAAGTAACCAGACCACACCCTAAAATAATCAATAAGCTATAGGTAGTCATGCTTTACGCTCCATTGTAATGCCCATAAAACAACCAGCAAAAGTGCTAATCAGAATTGCCATTTCAGAGGATACAAATCGTAATAACAGAATCAATAAAACGCCAACGGTTAACATCGCAATAAGTCGATTTCTCAAACTTTTGGTTTTATCACTGATTAACTGTAAATACAAAAGTCCGATGAACATTGCAACTAAAGCATAATCTAAACCAAACTTTGTAGGATCGGGCAACCACTCACCAATTAAGGCGCCAATAAAGCAAGATAAAATCCAAGTAATATAAGCAGTTAAATTCAGTCCATGCATCCATGCAGCATCAATAGGTTTTTTGTTAGCGATTGCGTTCATTGCCACAGCAAAGCTTTCATCTGTTAATAGGCTACCAATTCCAATATTGTTGATTAATGAGGACTTTCGGAAAGTCGGTGCGGTCGCCATACTCATTAAAAAATGGCGAGCATTGACTAAAAACACTGTAAAAATAATAGCTGAAATAGGTGTAGCAACTAACATCAATCCGGAAATAATAAATTGTGCTGCCCCTGCATAAATAATCACGGCCAATAAAGTGATTTCTAATACAGATAAATGTGCTGATTTGCCAACAACGCCAGCCGCAATACCAATACCAATGTAACCTAACAAAGTTGGGATACAAGCGTAAACGCCCTCTTTAAAAGTTAATGACATGTTCTTTCCTTAAGAATATAACGATACAACAGATAATAATTATAATTTTTGTAAAAAAAATTCAGGTTAAGCATACATTTCAGTATATTTTTAAATAATATACTAACTTAGCATAAACTTATATCAACTAAACAACCCTCATAATAATATGAGACAAACTAACGTTAAATTTTGCTATAATATCGCCAAACAGGTTTTTATGGCAATACACTAACTTAATATTAATTAAAGTGGCAATCAAAGATATGTATACTGGAACGCTATTTATTATTTCAGCGCCAAGTGGTGCTGGTAAATCAAGTTTAATTCGAGCTTATTTAGAACAAAAGGATCATCATCCTGCTAAAGTTTCAATTTCTCATACCACGCGGAATCCAAGACCTGGTGAATTACATGGTAAACATTACTATTTTGTTGATCATAAACATTTTGAGTCATTAATTGATGAGCAAGCTTTTGTAGAGTACGCTCATGTTTTTGAAAACTATTATGGTACGTCTAAAGCTGAGATTGAAAAGAGCTTATCGCAAGGCATTAATGTTTTTTTGGATATTGATTGGCAAGGTGCTCAGCAAGTAAGAAAAAAAATGCCACAAGCAAAAAGCATATTTATTTTACCACCATCACTCAAAGAGCTTGAAAATCGCTTGACTAAACGAGGTCAAGATGATGCGACTGTTATTAATAAAAGAATGCAAAAAGCTCAATCTGAAATTTCTCATTATAATGAATATGATTACATTATCATCAATGAAGATTTTGAATGTTCTTTGAATGCTTTAAATTCTATTATTAACGCAGCCAGTTTAGAACAAAAAAAGCAAGCCTTAATAAATCAACAATTACTCAAAGAATTGCTTACTAAATAACTTATTATTAATCCTAAATAAATAAAAATAATTGAGTATTTGCATAAATGGATTAAAAAGTTGCAGTTCAATACCAATAGCAAATCTACAAAGCTTAGTTTATGCAATAAATGAATGAATCGCCGATATGATTCGGCGATTTAATGAATAACTTAATTAGTTACCCAATGCTTTATCAGCTTGATCATTTTGGATCAATTCAATTTTATAGCCATCAGGATCTTCAATAAAAGCGATAACAGTTTTACCCCCTTTAACTGGCCCTGCTTCACGCGTAACTTTGCCACCTGCTTGTTTCACATCATTGCACATTTTAGCTACATCATCCACACCAATGGCAATATGCCCAAAAGCGTCTCCATGATTATACTGTTCTGTACCCCAATTGTAGGTAAGTTCAATAACCGAACTGGATGTTTCATCACCATAACCCACAAATGCAAGTGAATATTGATATTCTGTATTTTCACTGGTTCTTAATAATTTCATTCCCATCACTCGAGTATAAAAATCGATGGCACGTTGTAAATCTCCAACTCGAATCATAGTATGTAATATACGCATTGCTGATTGTTCCTTTTAACAGTTAATGACACGAACTGATTTTATCTTTTAGCGGTTATGCAGGCAATTTTTTTATATTAAGATTAACGTCAGAATTGGTATTGAAAATAGGAAGATTTTCGAGAAGTAATCAATTATTCACTTGAAATGATGAATATGAAAGTTTTATAAATGAGACTTAAATTTCAACTTTCGCTCACCAATCAAGTAAGCGAAAGTTAATGGTTTTATAATTCTTATTTGTTATAAGCACGACCATAGCGTGGTGATGCACTTATTTGTTTACCATTTGTTACTAAACGTACATGTTGACCTGCGTAAAATTCATTAGCAGAACCTTTTTGTACAATGACAATATTACCGCCGTTTTCTCGCTCAATTTCCAATTCGACAGCATTTGTTTGACTAGTTTTATCTTCAATTGCACTGCCAAGGACCGCACCACCAATAGCACCAGTGGCAATGGCTAAAGCTCTACCTGTTCCATTACCAATGGTATTACCTAACACACCGCCAATCACAGCGCCACCTAGTGAGCCTACAACGTTTTCATTTTTACCATTTGAAGCATTGGTTTGAATTTTTACTGGACGGACCGATACGACAGTACCGTAACTAACTTGTTGAACTTGTTTTGCTTGATCAGTCGTATAAACATCACCCGAATATATATCACTGTTGCTACAACCAGATAGCAGGGTAACTAATAGAGCTGCTGTGACAATTTTTTTCATAATTTATTCCTCATATATATTGAGCATGAGCAAGCTCATACTATTTTAATCTTAATATTCTTTGACAAAAACGACAATATACTTTTCATTATTTTATCAATTGATAATACTATTTATTATCAAGTTGAGGTATACTCAGCTCAATAGTTTATCTACCATACAATTAGTATATGAAACGGTTATTTTTTCATTTAATATTATCAGTTATGATATCCGCCTGTCATAATATAAACTAAGAACTACAGACAACCGAAAAGCAATAACCTAATCAATAAATGATGGTTGCTTGTCTGATAAAGTAAACAACAATTTACATTAACCCGACAACATTGCAACGCAAGTGTGTCCAGTAAATTAATTTAATAGGCATAACTAACATAATGAAAACTATCGAAATTGACGAAGAATTATACCATTTTATCGCATCACAAACAAAACATATTGGTGAAGATGCATCCAGTATTTTGCGACGTTTATTAAAAATCAATCAGCCAGTTAAAGCTAAAATTAACGTTGTTTCCCAACCTGAAACCCAATACACATTATTTAATGATTTGTTAGATAGTGATATTTTTATTAACGAAAAATCAATCATCAGCCGTTTTATATTATTACTTGGCGCACTTTATAACTATAATCCAGCCCTTTTTTCGATAGCGGCCACATCATTACATGGCAGTAAGCGACAATATTTAGCTAAAGATAAAAAGTCTTTAGAAATATCAGGTAAAAATACCAAGCCACGTGAAGTGATAGGAACACCTTATTGGGTTATAAGTAATACTAATACTGCTAGAAAAATGTATATATTAGAATCAATAATGAGTGATATGGGCATTTCGGAAAGCATGATAAACCAAGTCATCAATATTTTTTCAGCACAAACAAAATAATGCACTGGCTATACGTGTATTAAATAGTCAACATAATTGCTAAGATAGATAGAGATGTGCATTAAGATATAAATATTCAATTTTGGAAAAAGGAGTATAAAATGGCAAATCATAGCCGGGCAGGATTATTAGCTAAGCCAGCCGATTTGATTAACGTTGAAATGTTGAAAAATAATTACTATCAAATCAACCCTGATCCAGAAAATGCCAGTCAATTAGTGATCTTTGGCACATCGGGTCATCGAGGTAGTGCTAATAAAGGTACATTTAACGAAGCGCATATTTTAGCTGTGGCTCAAGCAATAGCCGAATACCGAAAAGCAAATAATGTCACTGGTCCGTGTTTTATTGGTCAAGATACTCATGCCCTTTCTGAATTAGCATTAAAATCTGTACTTGAAGTTTTTGTTGCAAACGAGCAAACCGTCGTTATCGCGCGTGATTGGGGATATACTCCTACTCCTGTCATTTCACATGCCATATTAACATTTAATCAAGATAAACAATCACAACTTGCCGATGGTATTGTCATTACTCCTTCGCATAATCCCCCTGAAGATGGTGGCATAAAATATAATCCAACTAATGGTGGACCCGCTGATACGGATATTACCAAACAGATTGAAAATCGTGCAAATGAACTACTTAAAAATCATCTTAATGGTGTAAAACGGGTTTCTTTAGAAAAAGCAATCAACTCTTCTTATATTCATACCAAAGAATATGAAACGGATTATATTAATGATTTGGAAAATATTTTAGATTTAGCATTAATTAAATCCTCAAATTTAAAGATAGGTGTAGATCCATTAGGTGGTGCAGCTATCACTTATTGGCCGCGTATTGCTGAAAAATATGGCATTAACCTCAATATGGTGAACAATAAAATTGACCCAACTTTTAGCTTTATGCATTTGGATCATGATGAAGTAATTAGAATGGATTGCTCCAGCCAATGGGCAATGGCCGGTTTATTGCAATTAAAAGATAAATTTGATTTAGCATTTGGCAACGATACGGATTCTGACCGTCATGGTATTGTAACGCCTAAAGGTTTAATGAACCCTAATGCTTATCTTTCAGCTTGTGTTAACTATCTTTTTCAAAATCGCCCTCAATGGCATAAAGATATCGCTATTGGTAAAACTTTAGTTACCAGTTCAATGATAGATCGTGTAGCAAGCAACCTTCATAAAACATATTTAGAGTATCCAGTTGGTTTTAAATGGTATGCAGAGGGGCTTTATAACGGTAAGTTGGGATTTGCTGGGGAAGAGAGTGCTGGTGCATCCTTCTTAAGAACGAATGGCAAAGTTTGGACAACCGATAAAGATGGTATTATTCTCTGTTTGCTTGCAGCTGAAATGACTGCCAAAACTGGCAAAAATCCTCAAGAACAATATCAAGAACTTGAAGCCAAATTTGGGGTATCTTATTACGGACGAATTCAAGCACCTGCAACCTTTGATGAAAAACAAAAATTATCTAAACTTGATGCCAGTCAACTTACTACTGACAACCTTGGCGGCGAAAAGATCAGCCAATGTCTAACCAAAGCTCCTGCTAATAATGCACCAATTGGGGGGCTGAAAGTAATTACCGAAAATGGTTGGTTTGCTGCTCGTCCTTCTGGTACTGAAGATGCATATAAAATCTATGCTGAAAGCTTTATCGATAGTGATCATTTAGCAACTTTACAAAAAGAAGCACAAGAAATCGTTGCCAAAGCAATAAAATAACCCTGCAAATTAGGCTTTTATGCCTAAAAAATAGCAGTCATTACGGCTGCTATTTTGTTTTTCTAAAAACATTTTTAATCTTTTTTCAGTAAAAAAATTAAAATTCTCATAATGAAAGATAGCATTATAAAAAAGAATGCTGAACCTTATAATGAGTTACTTTTTGAAGTGGAATAAAGAGGTATCTATTGATGTTCAAGATCCTGACTAAGAATTGGGATAGCTTCAGAGATTGCAACTTTTAAAAATTGATACCATTATCCTATTATTTATAATAGAACTGTAACATTAATCTAACAAATTATTTTAAACAATTGTTATAAATACAATTGTTAAAAAATAAATGCCTATACATTAAATGTCCTGTTAACAGGTAATTAAATATTGCAATCTTAAAGTTTAAAAAAAATTCAGTTCGCTTCTCCTGGTAATTTTTCATTTTTTCCAATTTTAATTATTTCAGCAGCTGTTTTACCATTAATTTTGTTTTTGATAATCTCTTGTTTCTTTTTCGCGTCGCCAGCTGCTTCAATAGCTGAATTAATCATAATTCTACCGATTGAGATATTAAATGATTGTAGCTGATTGTCTTGAAGTTTATTTGCCATTTCAGAAATCGATTTTTTTAGGTTTTCTGCTGATGACGCATCAATGGTTTTATCACCACAACCTGTCAATAGTACCAACGAAATTAATGCAATTGATAATTTCTTCATTTCCTTTTTCCATTTATCCTTATAAAGTACTGAATATTAGTAATATGTTATAGGTAAATTCAATACAGATCAATTTTTTTTACGCAAAAAAATATTTACCAAAAACATTAATTTTGTTAATTTTTTTAAACAAATTTCGAAAAGGATTTACTATCAATATTGAAACAAATTTTTTAACCAACCACGTGCTCGAGCAACTCATTAAACTGGTCATTTTGAAATAAATAATGCGGCATAGGTAACCAATCTATCAAAAATGCTCAATATCAGATGAAAAAAAGAATTTTTTAAATAATGGCGATTTTATGCTCTAAAAATACCTTATGTAAAAAATATTTAGGAGTCTATACCGTTTAATTTTATTTATTAATCCAGAATTTTCTCGCAAACATTAATTATAGTTAACATCAACAAAAGTAAATGTATGATGATAAAGTATCATTGATTAAAGGGACATGATCAGCCCCTTTAATTTCAATAAATTTTTGAAATGATAAAGTAACCTATTTGAAAATACCTTAAATCAAACAAGGCTGGAAAAGAGATATAATGAAATTATACCCCAGCTCGATAGTTAGGCGGCTCTTTAGTAATTAAAACATCATGCACATGGCTTTCTTTCATACCTGCACCCGTGATGCGATAAAATTTCGATTTAGTACGCAATTCATCGATCGTTGCACATCCAGTTAATCCCATACAAGAACGTAATCCGCCCATTTGTTGGTGAATGATTTCTTTTAACAAACCTTTATAGGCAATACGCCCTTCAATACCTTCAGGTACAAGTTTGTCAGCAGCATTGTCTGTTTGAAAATAGCGATCGGAAGATCCTTTTGCCATTGCACCAAGCGAACCCATTCCACGGTAGGATTTATATGCACGACCTTGGAACAATTCAATCTCACCTGGGGCTTCTTCTGTGCCAGCAAACAAAGAACCAACCATAACACAAGCCGCACCAGCAGCTATGGCTTTAGCAATATCCCCAGAAAAACGAATGCCACCATCTGCAATAACTGGAATATTGTGTTTTTGAGCCATCTCAACTGCATCCATAATCGCACTTATTTGAGGTACACCAACGCCAGTAACGATACGAGTTGTACAGATTGAACCAGGACCTATACCCACTTTAACGGCATTAACACCAGCATCAATGAGTGCTTTAGCACCTTCGGCTGTAGCAACATTTCCTCCGATGATTTGTAAATCAGGATAGGCTTTACGCGCTTGTCGAATACGCTCTAATACTCCCTCAGAGTGACCATGAGAAGAATCAATTAATAATACATCAACACCAGCTTCAACTAATGCTGCAATGCGCTCCTCATTTCCTGCACCAGCTCCCACTGCTGCCCCCACTCGCAAACGCCCTTTTTCGTCTTTACATGCATTAGGTTTTTGTTCAGCTTTATTGTAATCTTTGACAGTGATCATACCTTTTAGATGGAATTTCGAATCAACAACTAACACTTTTTCGATGCGATGTTCATGCATTTGTTTTAGGACGATCTCACGCTGTTCACCTTCTCTTACCGTCACTAAACGTTCTTTCGGTGTCATTACCGCAGTAACGGGCAGTGATAAATCAGTTGCAAATCGAACATCTCGTGCAGTAATTATCCCCACTAATTCTTGTGACTCTGTCACAACTGGAAAACCAGCAAAGCCATATTCTTTTGCTAAATCGATCACTTGTTTGATCGTGGCTGTTGGTAAAACAGTTACCGGATCTTGTACTATACCGCTTTCGTGTTTTTTTACTCGTCTAACATGATTAGCTTGATTTTCAATCGACATATTTTTATGGATAAAACCAATACCACCTTCTTGCGCTAACGCAATGGCTAAATCAGATTCAGTAACGGTATCCATTGCGGCTGAAAGCATTGGAATATTTAGTTTAATGGTTTGGGTAAGTTGCGTACTAATATCAGCGGTGTTAGGTAAAACAGTGGAATGGGCTGGCACTAATAACACGTCGTCAAACGTGAGGGCTTCTTTTACTATACGAGACATGACAATATTCACCATTGAGTTTTATTGTTGATAAAATATTGCCGATGTATTCTACTTACTTTTGTGCAAAAAGACCAGTGGTATTTTAGAAAGATTCCTGAGTAGTTAATCCAATAAGGAAAAATAAAAATGCAGTAAATTAGATAAATGTATTGATTGCTAAACACCCCACCAACCCACAAACTGAAATAACGGTTTCGAGTAATGACCACGATTTCATCGTTTCGGTAATGCTAAGGTTAAAATACTCTTTAAATAACCAAAATCCAGGATCATTTACATGAGAAAATACCACGCTACCGGCTCCAGTTGCAATGACCATCAATTCCGGACTCACGCCTGTAGAAGCAATTAATGGAAACACGATGCCACCGGTCGTTAAAGCCGCAACTGTTGCTGAACCAAGAGCTAAACGCAATAAGGCAGCAATTAACCAAGCCATAATAAGTGGAGAGATATTGGACGCATGCATCATCTCTTCAATATAAACTTTAACGCCGCTATCAACCAAAACTTGTTTAAACGCTCCACCACCACCAATAATTAATAACATCATCGCAATGATTTTAATTGAATCGGCTAAAGTCGTATTAATTTGGACCATCGAACGACCACGGAAAATCCCAAAAGTAAACACCGCAACAATAACTGAAATCAATGTAGCGATAATTGGGTCACCAAAAAATTCTACATAAGGAAGTACCAAATGCCCTTTTGGTAATGTCATTTCACATACCGCTCGAATGGACATGAGTACAACTGGCATTAAAGCCGTCAATACACTAACAATAAAGCTTGGCATCTGTTCTTCAGTGAATTGTTTAGAATTATACAATCCCTCTTCAATAGGATGATTAATGGCTTGTATAAATGGTATTTTAGCAAGTACTGGACCTGCTAAGATGACAGTTGGAATACCTATGATAGTGCCATAAAGCAAAGTGCGTCCCATGTCAGCTTTAAATATTTCAGCAATGGCCGTTGGTCCAGGGTGAGGCGGTAAAAAACCATGGGTAACAGATAATGCGGCAGCCATAGGAATACCAATATATAATGGTGATATACGAAGCGTTGCGGCAATAGTTAATATTAACGGAAGCAATAAAACAAAGCCGACTTCATAAAATAATGCAAATCCAACAATAAAACCAGTAAGAGTAACAGCCCATTGTATTTTTTTATCGCCAAAAGTATTAATTAACGTTGTTGCAATACGCTGAGCACCACCACAATCCGCCAATAGTTTTCCTAGCATAGCACCAAAACCCATTATTAGTGCTAAGCTACCAAGTGTTCCCCCTACTCCATTTTTTATGGATTGAACCACCTCCATTACAGGCATACCTTCCATGATACCTACACTTAAGGCGACAAGAATTAACGCAATAAAACCATTGACGCGCAGCGGCAACATTAAAACAAGCAATAACGCTACGCCTATTGCAATAATGATTAATGGCATGAATATTTCCTCTAAAATAATCTAATATGTTATCGGTAACATTAGGAATTATAGAGGAAAATAAAAAAAATAATGGAAAAAATATTTAAAATGAGAATCAGATCACATTTTACAAATTTGTTTTTTTTGCGCCATCAAAATATAATTAATATCAAGGTTAGGTCCTAACTTAAACTCATTTTTAAGTAGGTGATATTCCATGCCAATGATATCTTCAACAACCAAATTAGCTTGTTCAACCCAATGCATTAATTCTGAAGGACGAATGAATCTGTTAAAATCATGAGTCCCTTTTGGAACCAATCGAGCAATATATTCTGCGCCATAAATCAAAAGTAATTTTGCCTTGTGATTACGATTTATTGTCGATAAAAAGAGTTTGCCATTCGGTTTAAGTAACGTTGCGCAAGCTTGGATTATCGAAAAGGGATCTGGGACGTGTTCTAATAACTCCATACAGGTAATCACATCATAAGAAGCGGGATATTCCTTAGCATGATCTTCAACGGTTTGCTTTTGGTAATTAATGACCAAGTTATTTTCTTTTGCATGCAACCGAGCAACTGCCAGGGATTCATCAGCCAGATCTATCGCTGTGACAGCAGCGCCTAATTTTGCAAGACTTTCGGATAAAATGCCGCCACCACATCCGACATCTAACACTCGCTTATCTTCTAAACAACCTACTTCTTGTTTAATAAAATCCACACGTAACGGATTGATAATGTGTAAAGGTCTGCATTTGCCATTTGGATCCCACCACTGAGCTGCTAACTGAGAAAACTTACTTATTTCTTTGAAATCAATATTTTGCGTCATGGGATCTCTTCTATCCAAAAATCTTTCCTATAAAATACTATTTTATGTCATGGTAAGTATGAATAAAAGACTAAAATTGAATGCAATATAAAAAAATATGAGTGAATAATAGGTATAAACACAGGAAAACTTATAAAAAGTCAAAATAATAAGGTTAATAAGAATAAATAATTCTAATTTTAAAATAAACAGTTAGATTAAAATTGATAATGAATTCTTGTTTCCCCTTGTATTTCATGGCATGATTTGTAATTTTATGCTTCTAATATAGTAATGGTTAGGCATTAATTAAAGCTACAATTAAATAATTATTTTGAGGACAAGGTAAAAATTCATGAGTACAGGTACTATGAAAAAAAGTCACTCTCAGTGGAGCTCACGCATGGGGTTCATGCTTGCTGCTGCGGGTTCCGCTGTTGGGTTAGGAAACATTTGGAAGTTTCCGTATATGGCAGGAGAAATGGGCGGTTCAGCATTTGTGTTGACCTATTTACTGTTTATGTTTTTAATCGGCCTACCTATTTTGGTTTTAGAATGGTTAATTGGTCGTCGTGGACAAAAAAATCCAATTCACACAATGGAAGATGTTGCGATTTCAGAAGGACGTTCTAAGTCTTGGAAATGGGTAGGCATTATTGGCGTTCTCGGCTCATTTTTAATTCTTTCATTTTATAGTGTCATTGGTGGCTGGGCGACAGATTATATCGTGCTTGCAGCTCATGGGGCATTTAAAGGCGCCAATGGTGAAATTACAGGCCAATTATTCAGTGACTTTCTAGGTAATGTAAACAGTTTACTCATATGGCACACGGTATTTATGTTTGCTACCGCCTTTATTGTGGCATTAGGTGTTGGTGCAGGTTTAGAACGTGGCTGTAAAGTGATGATGCCAGGATTAGGCATATTACTATTGGTATTAGTGGGCTATGCTGCTTATGTAAGTGGTCCATACTTTGGTCAAGCTTTTAAATTCTTATTTACCCCAAATTGGTCAGCAATTAGTGGCACAGCGGTGTTAGCAGCGTTAGGGCATGCGTTCTTCAGTTTATCCTTAGGAATGGGCATAATGATGGCATACGGATCTTACCTTGGTAAGGATGTAAATTTACTATCAACTGCACGTACTGTGGTAATCTTAGACGTAATCGTCGCTATGTTATCGGGTATGGCGATATTCCCATTAGTTTTTGCCAACGGTTTACAACCAGGTGAAGGTCCTGGCCTTATCTTTGTTACACTTCCCATTGCCTTTGGTAATATGGCTGGCGGAACCATTTTAGGTATCCTATTTTTTATCTTCTTAACTTTTGCGGCGTTAACGTCTTCCATTTCATTGCTTGAACCAACCGTCGAGCTATTAGAAGAAAAAACCCATATGGGACGTAAAACTGCAACCGTAGTAAGCAGTATTATTATCTGGGCATTAGGTATTGCTTGCATATTATCATTTAATGAATGGTCAGGCGTAAAATTATTTGATAAAAACATTTTTGATTTACTGGATTATTTAACCAGTAAAATCATGTTACCTGTTACGGGATTAGGAACTGTAGTGTTTGGAGCATGGATGATGAATCAAAAACGTATCCGTGAAGAATTAAACTTAAATGAATTTTGGTTTAGTGTCTGGACATTAGTATCTCGATTTATTGTTCCTGTTGCGGTCATCTTAATTCTTATTTACGGATTTATTTAAATAATAACAAATTGATATAATCTTTATGTTACAAGCCTTGATATCCATCAAGGCTTTTTTTTACATCTCTTATTTAACAAAAAACAGACAAACAATTAATAAATTTTACTAACTTGTATTGAAATATTATTTTTTATTCCCATATAGCAATACAATAAGAAATCAAACCGTTACATTAATATTATTCAGTAAATATTAACGACTAAAGCATCATAAAACATTGACAAAAATTATAAAAATTTGTCGATAATAAAGTAATGTGGCATATAACGTTAATTGAAATAACTAAATATAGTAGAGGAACTAGTTAATGAGTAAGCAAGGCACTGAAACTCGTGGATTTCAATCTGAAGTTAAACAAATTCTACATTTAATGATTCACTCTTTATATTCCAATAAAGAGATATTTTTAAGAGAGCTCATTTCCAATGCCTCTGATGCAGCCGATAAACTTCGTTTTAAAGCATTAGAAAATCCTGATCTGTATGCTGGGGATGGTGAACTTGGTGTGCGCATTTGGGTAAATAAAGAAGCGGGAACTTTATCCATTTCTGATAATGGTATTGGTATGACGCGTGATGAAGTCATTGAAAATTTAGGTACGATTGCAAAATCAGGCACCAAAGCATTTTTAGAATCCATTGGAAGTGATCAAGCGAAAGACAGCCAATTAATTGGTCAATTCGGTGTGGGTTTTTATTCTGCCTTTATTGTTGCCGATAAAGTAACAGTAAGAACACGTGCTGCAACTGCTAAAGCAGATGAAGCAGTGATGTGGGAATCTGCTGGTGAAGGTGAATATACCATTTCAGATGATAATAAAGAAACTCGCGGTACCGAAATTACCTTACATTTAAAAGATGATGAGAAAGAGTTCTTAGATGATTGGCGCTTACGTACCATTATCAGCAAATATTCTGATCACATTTCATTACCTGTAGAAGTGCAAACTACAGACGAAGAAAGTAAAGAAGTCAAATGGGAAAAGGTCAACAAAGCACAAGCACTTTGGACTCGCAACAAATCAGACATTACTGATGAAGAATATAAAGAGTTTTATAAACATCTTTCGCACGATTTCGCTGATCCATTAAGTTGGAGTCATAATCGTGTAGAAGGTAAACAAGAGTACACCAGTTTACTTTATATTCCAGCTAAAGCACCGTGGGATATGTGGAATCGCGATAATAAACACGGCTTAAAATTGTATGTGCAACGTGTATTTATTATGGACGATGCTGAACAATTCATGCCAAACTATTTACGTTTTGTGAAAGGATTAATTGATTCAAATGATCTACCATTAAATGTATCGCGTGAAATTCTGCAAGACAATAAAATCACCCAAAGTCTACGTAATGCGTGTACTAAACGTGTACTACAAATGCTTGAAAAATTGGCTAAAGATGACAAAGAACAATATCAGCAATTCTGGAACGAATTTGGTTTAGTATTAAAAGAAGGCACCGGTGAAGACTTTGCTAACCGCGAAGCAATAGCAAAATTACTGCGTTTTTCTTCAACTCATACGGATAGTAATGCACAAACGGTATCGTTAGAAGATTACATCAGCCGTATGCAAGACGGTCAAGAAAAGATTTACTACATAACAGCAGACAGCTATGGTGCTGCAAATTACAGTCCTCATCTAGAGCTATTCCGTAAAAAAGGCATTGAGGTGTTGTTATTATCCGATCGTATTGATGAATGGATGATGAGCAACTTAACTGAATTTGATGGTAAACAATTCCAATCAGTCAGTAAATCAGATGAATCTATTGAAAAACTGGCTGATCAAGATACTGAAGAACAAAAACAAGTTGAAAAAGAACTTGAGCCATTTATTGAAAGAGTAAAAACGATATTAGGTGATAAAGTTAAAGAAGTTAAAATAACTCATCGTTTAACTAACACACCTGCTGTTGTCACAACCGCTGCTGACGAAATGAGCACACAAATGGCCAAATTATTTGCCGCAGCTGGACAAAAAGCGCCTGACATAAAATACACGTTTGAAATCAATCCAGATCATAAACTGGTTAAACGTATAGCTGATACCCAAGATGAAAGTGCATTTACCGATTGGGTTGAGTTATTACTTGATCAAGCATTACTGGCTGAAAAAGGTTCATTAAGTGACCCAAGTAAATTTATTCAAACTATGAATAAATTATTAGCGCAAGAATAAACTTACGTTAACCAAAAGCAGCTCCGATAGGTTTGACTAATTGGGGCTGTTTTATATCCGATCTTCTGTTTTTTGTTTTATGGATCCATTATAGCAAAGAATTTATTAGCAACTAATTTCTAGCAAAAATTTGATATTAATCACATTTTTTTGTTTTTCTTCTTTTCATTTTTATTTAGCAATTCATAATAAAAAGATTTAAAAATCAACCCCCCAATTCAATGAAAGTTCATAAAATATTAAATAATAATGTAATTGTTACCCTTGATGATAAAGGAAAAGAGTTAATCCTGACCGGTCGCGGTATTGGTTTTAAAAAACGAGAAGGTGATTTAATCGATATTAATCTTATTGAAAAACAGTTTTCGCTAAATAATAAAGAAATATTGCCAAAATTTAATGAATTACTTTCTGAAATTCCATTAGAAGTGTTAACCTGTTCTCAAATTATAATTAATTATGCTAAAGAAGTTGTAGAAAGTAAACTTCAAGACAGTATTTACATTTCACTGACCGATCATATTCATTCTGCTATTGAGCGCCATAAACAAGGGTTTGATATTCCAAATGGTTTTTTATGGGAAATCAAAAAATTCTATCCAAAAGAATTCCAAATTAGTCTTTATGCATTGTCCGTTATAAAAAAACGCCTTGGAATAGAATTACCAGAAGATGAAGCAGGATTTATCACATTTCATATTATCAATGCACAACTCAATGGCACCATGCCCAATATTGTGAACATGACCAAAATTATGCGCGAAATACTTAATATTGTAAAATATCATTTTAAGTTTGAATATGACGAAGATTGCCTATCTTATCAACGCTTTGTAACGCATTTAAAATTTTTTGCACAACGAATTTTAAATAAAGGAACACCAACGCAACAAGATTCCTCATTGTATGAAATTATTCGCCAAAAATATGAACAAGCTTACTTATGCACGAAGCAAATTGATTTACATCTTATTCAACAGTATCAGCATCCACTTACCGATGACGAAAGCTTATACTTAACCATTCATATAGAACGGTTGAGAACCGAACTAAAAAAAGCATTAATGTGAGATATATCACAATTTATCAATCACATTTTGAGAAGTCATACCATGCCATAAAAAATTATGCTAACCTACAAACCTCATTTACTGGATTGTTATTGCATGGCAAATTAATTTACTATGTAAGCAAAACCTAGATCGCTTGATAACAAGGGATCTAGGTTTTTTTTTGCGCGGTAAAAGCGTTAAACAAATAAGGATAAGGAATGAAAAACAAAGAACTTGCCGAATCAATCATTAACAACGTGGGTGGAAAAGACAATATCACCAGTCTAGTTCATTGTGCTACTCGTTTACGTTTTGTATTGAAAGATGACAGTAAAGCGGATGCGCAGTCACTGAAAAAACAAAAAGGGGTGATTACCATTGTACAAAGCGGTGGGCAATTTCAAGTAGTAATTGGAAATCATGTAGCCGATGTATTTAATGACATAATGCAACTCACCAATCTTAATGAAAATAATACAACCAATGTTCCCTCTGATAAAAAAATGGGTGTATTTTCAAAATTAATTGATTTAGTTTCGGGTATTTTTATTCCAGCATTGGTTGTCATCGTCGCTGGTGGTATTTTTAAAGGAATAATCTCATTATTGCAAGTGTTAGAAATTGTTCATGCAAACACCTCTACATATAACTTCTTGTTCGCAATTGCGGATGCGCCATTTTATTATTTACCAATCATTTTAGGTTTTTCAGCTGTAAAAAAATTTGGAGGGAATCCTTATGTAGGGATGGCATTAGGTGGAGCACTTGTACATCCTAACATTGTTAGCATGCTAGGCGGAGCATTTGAATTACAAACTTCTTTATTTAATATACCAATTCAGTTAATTCCTTATGCATCATCCGTATTTCCTATTATCATTGCTAGCTGGTTCTATTCGTTACTCGAACATAACTTTAACAAGATTATGCATGATTCATTCAAAAAGTTTATTGCACCATTACTCGGCATTATCATTACCGTTCCATTAACGTTTGCGGTGATAGGTCCAGTAGTAGCATTTTTAAGTGATATTGTGGCTACAGGCATCATCTACGTTTATCAACTTAACTCCATAATTGCATCAATGATTTTAGCAGGACTTTGGCAAGTTATGGTTATCTTTGGTATTCATTGGGGAATGGTGCCATTTGCAATGAACAATTTTAATCTTTACAACGAAGATTTTATGATGCCTATCTTATTCCCAGCGGTATTTGCACAAGTCGGTGCAGTATTGGCGATCATGTTACGCAGTAAAGATCAACAAACGAAAGCATTAGCCAGTTCGTCGGTATTATCCGGTATTTTTGGGGTCACTGAACCGGCTATTTATGGAATTAACCTACCATTAAAACGCCCATTTGTGATTGGCTGTATATCAGCAATGATTGGAGGCAGTATTGTTGGTTATTACCATTCAGTAATCTATTCATTCAGTTTTATAAGTATTTTTTCCTTCTTACAATTAATTCCTCCAACAGGAATTGATGAAAAATTCTATGCGGTGGTATTTGGCTCCCTCATTTCATTTAGCGTCGCAACACTCGTAACTTACCTGTTTGGTATTCCTAAGGATAAAAAAGCAAACAAAGAAGATCAGCCTCAAAACAGCAATGTAGAAAAACAAATCAATGAAGTTCAACAAATGCATACCACGACTATTTCAAGCCCAATGACCGGTAAAGTGATCCCATTAAGTCATGTTAATGACGCTACATTTGCAAGTGAACTGATGGGTAAAGGTTCAGCAATCATTCCAACCATTGGTGAAGCATTGGCACCTGAAGATGGTGAAGTTGTATCATTATTTAGAACCAAACATGCTATTGGATTTCTTACTGATTCCGGTGCTGAAATACTCATCCATATTGGTATAGATACCGTAAAATTAGATGGTCAATATTTTGAAGCTCATGTCGAAGCAGGGAGTAAAGTTAAAAAAGGTGATCGATTAGTCAGCTTTGATATTGACGCCATTAAACAAGCTGGTTTTGAAATCTCGACTCCAATAATTATCACCAATAGTGATGACTATAAAGATGTGAAGACCATTTTCATGCAAGGTGATATTCAAGCTGGCGATGCATTACTAGCATTAAACAAATCCGAAGATAAGGAGTAATACATGTCTAAACTGTTTCCTAGTGATTTTTTATGGGGTGGCGCAATTGCAGCCAACCAAGTTGAAGGGGCTTACCGAGAAGACGGTAAAGGTTTGTCCACATCCGACTGTACGCCCAACGGACTATTTGGCGATATTGTTGACCGTAATAAGAACAATATTACCAGTATAAAAGATCGCGCTATTGATTTTTATCATCGCTACCCGGAAGACATTTCTTTATTTGCCGAAATGGGTTTTACCTGTTTACGTACCTCCATTGCATGGACACGTATTTTTCCGAATGGTGATGAACTTGAACCAAATGAAGCGGGGCTTGCTTTCTATGACAAATTATTTGATGAAATGCTCAAACATCACATCACACCATTAGTCACATTATCTCATTATGAAATGCCCTATCACTTAGTAACTCAATATGGCGGTTGGGGTGATCGCAAAGTAATTGAATTCTTTACTCGTTATGCTAAAACAGTATTTGAACGCTACAAAAATAAAGTAAAACATTGGTTAACATTTAATGAAATCAACATGTCGTTGCACGAGCCATTTACGGGTGTCGGTCTGGATAGAAACAGCACCAAAGCACAAATCTATCAAGCGATTCATCATCAACTCGTTGCTAGTAGTCAAGCTGTAAAATTGTGTCATCAAATCATTCCGGATGCCAAAATTGGGAATATGCTACTTGGTGCTGTGGCATATCCACTCACACCAAAACCAGAAGATGTCTGGGCAACCTTACAAGAAAATCATGGTTGGCTGTTCTTTGGTGATGTGCAAGCACGCGGTTATTATCCAACTTACATGACGCGTTTTTTCAAAGAGAATAATATTGAGTTAGAGATTACCGATCAAGACCGGGAAGATCTAAAAGAAACCATTGATTTTATCTCATTTAGTTATTATATGAGTTGTTGTGGTACCGCTGATGATTCTTTACGACAAAAAGGAAATATTTTGGATATGGTACCAAATCCACATCTAAAAGCCTCGGAATGGGGTTGGCAAATCGATCCGATCGGCATCCGTTATCTACTTAACATGCTTTATGAGCGTTTCCAAAAACCGTTATTTATTGTTGAAAATGGCCTTGGCGCTAAAGATAAATTAGAAGCAGATGGTACTATCAATGATGATTATCGCATTAATTATATGAATGATCATCTTGTACAAGTGCGCGAAGCAATCAACGACGGTGTAGAAGTGATGGGTTATACCAGTTGGGGACCAATTGACTTAATCAGTGCTTCAAAAGCGGAAGTGACCAAACGTTATGGATTTATTTATGTCGATTTAAATCAAGATGGATCAGGTAGTTTAACTCGTTATAAAAAGAAAAGTTTTTATTGGTATAAATCGGTGATTTCATCCAAAGGGGAGAACTTAAAATAATCATGACACAGGTAAGTGATTAATTATCCTTACCTGCTAATTGATTTAGCCCATCCATAATATAATGCCATATGAGACTCAAGACTTAAGATGAAAAATAAAACAATAAAAATAGCACTAATCACAGGATCAATTGCTCTAACTGCACTAATAACAGGATGCTGCAACCCATCAAGTCAAGCATCAAATAATAACGAGCACAATCATAATGATGAGATCACCATCTATTTTGCGCGTCACGGTAAAACGTTATTTAATACCTATGATTTAGTACAAGGTTGGGCGGATTCCCCATTAACGGATAAAGGTATTGAAGTTGCACGTTATTTAGGAGAAGGATTTAAAAACAAGCAAATTCAATTTGATGCCTATTACACCAGTGATGCCGGTCGTCAACGTGAAACAATGCAGGTATTATTACGTCAAAAAGGCATTCAAGAGTACCAAATTCAAGAACTCAAAGAACTACGTGAAGTCTTTTATGGAGGATTTGAAGGCGGATCCAATACTAAAATGGTGTCCGCTTCAATGAAGGCTCTTGGCTACAAATCGGTTAACAACTTCTATAAAAGCTATGCAGAAGGACAAATTCCAGTGGCAACGCTGACCGATGCAATAGCGAAAAGTGATCCCAAACACGAAGCAGAAAACTTTGAACAAGTTAAAGAACGGACTCAAAATGCCCTCAAAAGTATTATAAAAACTGCACAAGAGAAACATCAAAAAAACGTTTTAGCGATTTCATCCGGCATGTCAATGCAAGTTATGATATCCGATCTCACCGACGATCCAATTAAAAACAAACCTCTATCAAATGCCACCGTTGTTAAAATCGTTTACCAAAATGGTAAATACCGTGTAGTTGAAATTGGCAATATGGACTATGTTAATTTAGGTAAATCATCCCTAAATAAGTAATGAGAAAGGAGAAAACCATCAATAACCTAAAACATAATTAAAACAATTAAAGTGGAATAATAGGATTGTCATTGCTTTTGCAATAAAACCTAAATGTTTAGTAAAAGTAAAAAGCTCATCAATACCAAACATTTTTAATTCAGGATAAACAGTTAGGAAAACAACAATGAAAATGAAATATCTAACATTGGTACTTTTTAGCATAAACAGTTATGCCGTATTTGCTAATGAATCCTCCCAGCATTATGAACCAAAAACCCTATGGGATAATGCCTTTTTTAAAGAGACCAAATTAGAACTCTCTACACGCAACCACTGGAAATATCTAAAAGAAAACGCATCCCAACCAAAAGAAGTGCATAGTGCATGGGGGCAAGCATTTACGTTTAATTACAAATCGGGTTATTGGTTCGATACTCTTGGTTTTGACTTAACTTACGATAATATAATAAAACTTGGTGCTAGTGACTACTTCGCTACACGTAATTTACTCTATAACGATGGTAAACAGCCGAACAAACACAATGCCCATGGTTTTAATAAATTTACCCAACGCTATGCAAAAATCAAACTCGGCAATGAACAATTAAATTTTAATGGTAAAGCCGGTTGGCATAGTTTAAAAGATATGGGCGTTATTAGTTCCTCACAACACTTAACTCGTAATAGTTATTTAGGTTACAGTGGTATACTCAAATATTCTAATTTAGCGTTATCATTAGCCTATATTGACAGCACCTTACCGCGAGAGTCATCCAAAAAAGTGCATTTTTATAGCTTAGACAAAAAGCACAAAATTGATAACATCAAATCAGCCGGCATTGCCTATAAAAACAAAATTATTAAACTGGATTACTCCTATGGCGAGGCAAAAGATTACATCAAACGTCATGCCATTGAATTTTCTTATAAACCAACCGAAAAACTTATCTTAGCTTCACAGATTTACGGCAGCACTGCGCTAAAAAATCATAATAAAATGAAAGCAAATGTTCGAGATTTTGATGATTCAGCTTGGCATTATGCAACGGACATTGAATGGAAAGAATCCAAATGGAGTGCCAAGTTTGGGATTGCTTATACGGATGCTAATCGTAAAGGCGCGATAGGTTATTATGGACGTCATCTAGGTAAAAACAATCGTGGACGCTATAACGGCATGGCAGCGACAGGGGCCGACTATATGCGTGATGGCGAAGTAGTAGTATCAAGCATATTAAGTTATGATTTATTTGAAGATAACACCGTAGGTTTATACTTCAACTATGGTGAATTTAATTATAAACATGAAACTCTAAAAAATGGAGAAATCAATGTGTTCAACATCTGGAAACCTGCCAGTGGAACATTAAAGAATCTCTCGATTCTGTCAAAATTAGGTTATGGTTGGTCTTATAAAACTTTGAGCAGTAAAGACATTACGCCTAAATTAAGAGATGGTCGTGCTCAGCGTTCACCAACATTATCAGCAGAAACCATTGTTGATTATCGATTTAATTTGTTATAACAAAAAGGACGAAACTATGAAAATCAAAAAATTTATCAGACTTGCCAGCTTATCGATAATTCTTACCGCCTCAATTGCCCAAACGTTTGCTGCGGAAGTGAATTTGTATGTAACTCGTCATGGTAAAACTATGTTCAATAACGTTCATCGTGCTCAAGGTTGGTCAGATACTCCATTAACCCAACCAGGTATCGAAGTTGCCGAGCAGCTAGGGCGTGGTCTAAAAGATGTCAACTTTATTGCAGCTTATTCAAGCGATTTGGGACGTGCTCGCCAAACTGCCCGCATTGTTTTAGACGCAAAAGGACAATCATTACCAATTAACGAAATGAAAGCACTTCGCGAAACATGTTTTGGTGTTTTTGAAGGTGATTTTGATCCTAATATGTGGGGACCTGCGGCTAAACATTTAGGCTATTCAGACGACAAGGCGTTAATGGAAGAATTCTGGAAAGGCAAAATCAGATTAAACAAAATAATGGATGCCATTGCTGCTGTCGAAAAATCAGGTGAAGCAGAAAACTACAAAAAAGTTAAAACGCGTATGCAAGCTGCATTAAAAGTCATTGCTGAGTCAGCTAAAGCTCATGGTGGTGGTAATGTGCTAGTAGTATCCCACGGCATGGCCATCACAGCCATGGTTGAAGAATGGCTTGATACACCAGTCAAAGGAGGATTGGGTAATGCAAGTGTAACTAAAATTCGTTATACCGATGACGGTAAATTTATTGTCGAAAGTTTAGGTGATATGAGCTATGTTGAAAAAGGAAAAGCTCTCGAAAAATAAATGCAACAAGAAATAAATATGATTAATGCGATTAAAAAGACTCACTTTAGTGAGTCTTTTTTACTTTGCATCATTATTGAGTAAAATCACTGTTTAACGTTTCTTTTATGAGCAGTGTTGCACAAATACTGATGAGTGACGCAACGGCAACATAATACCCTACCCAAGATAAATTCCCATTTGATACCAAATAATTGGCAATAATTGGCGCAATGGATGCCCCTAAAATGCCACCAATACTGTAAGCGACAGAAGATCCTGTATAACGAACATGGGTTGGAAAAATTTCAGGTAAAAAAGCGCCCATAGGAGCAAATACGATGCCCATTAAAAACAGCTCTAAAGATAGATAGCTCAAAACGAATCGATCTGAACCACTTGCCATAAACTGCGTCATAATTGTGCCAGATAAGGCGACACACAACAAGCCAACAACCAGTACAGGTTTACGCCCATATTTATCACTTAAACGAGCAGAGATTGGCGTCGCTATCGCCATAAAGACAATTGCAATACATAAAAAACCTAAAAAATTACCTTTAGTAATACCTAAATATTGGGTGCCATATTGTAATAAAAATGCAGTAGTGATATAGAATAAAGTATAACAACCAATCATTGAAAACGAACCTAAAGCCAATGTTTTCCAATGATGAACCAAAATGTCAATCGCTGGTATTTTAACTTGCTCTTTGCAGCGCAATGCTTTGGTAAAAATGGGGCTTTCAACCAATTTCAAACGCACATACAATCCAATAATCACCAATACTGCGCTTAATAAAAATGGTATACGCCATCCCCATTGTAAAAATTGTTCATTAGACAATGATAATGTAACCAACAAAAACACACCATTAGATAATAAAAAACCCACTGATGGTCCTAACTGTGGAAACATACCAAACAATGCTCGCTTATTTTGGGGGGCATTTTCCGTTGCCAGCAAAGCTGCGCCACCCCACTCACCACCAAGCCCTAACCCTTGTGCAAGTCTTAAAATGCACAGTAAAAACGGCGCCCAAAAACCAATAGCGCTATAGCCCGGTAATAATCCAATTCCGGTCGTGGCAACACCCATTAAAATAAGGGAAAACACTAAGGTTGATTTGCGCCCTATTTTGTCACCGAAATGCCCAAATAAAAAGGCGCCAATTGGACGAGCAACAAAGGCAATACCAAATGTGGCAAAAGATTGTAACGCTTGAGCAGATGGGGAACTGTCAGGGAAAAATACCGGTCCAATGACCAAAGCAGCCGCTGTTGCATAGATATAAAAATCATAAAACTCAATAGCTGTACCGATAAAACTGGCCAAAGCAACTCGAGACATTGAATTAGCAGATGTAATGTTTGAATCCATAATCCTATTCCCTTCAATATAGTTGTAATTTTAAGATAAATAAAGACATTATAATCAGAGTTAATGCTTTTACCATGTAAAATAAAAAAAATTATAACCATATCCATAATATAAGAAGTCGATATAATAGATCGCGTGCATCTTTACTCAATAAGGATATTTATGTTTTATCTCTGCACCTATTGCTCGCCAATGGGTTTAATCACGCTTGCTAGTGAGCAAAATAAATTGGTTGGTGTCTGGATCGAAGGGCAAAAATATTTCGGACAGATAGAACATGCTCAAAAACACCATCAGCCTAATTTACCCATCTTCAATACGACCAAGAAATGGCTTGACAACTACTTTAACGGTAAAAAACCAACAATTGAAACATTACCCTTAGCGCCACAAGGAACACCTTTTCGACATTTGGTCTGGGATATTTTATGCCAAATTCCTTATGGTCAAGTCATTACTTATGGCGACATCGCCAAACAAATCAAGAAAAAAACCAATACAGCAAGCATGTCAAGCCAAGCAGTGGGTGGGGCTGTTGGTCATAACCCAATATCCATTATCATTCCATGTCATCGCGTCATTGGCGCTAAAGGTAATTTAACCGGTTATGCAGGTGGAATTGATAAAAAAATTGCCTTACTCAAACTGGAAAATGTAGATACGTCTCAATTTGTTATTCCAACCAAAGGGACCGCACTTTAACGAATTGAAACATCAATATGCCTAGCTGTATGTGAGGAAAACAGGTATCATTGCTGATTAAACAATGAATTATATCATTAATCTTATGAATATGAGAAATTTTTAGGCGTCGTGTTAAGTTGCTGTTATCAACCATGCAAATGTATCATAAGATAGATAACGCAATAATCATCATTATGCTAAAAAAGAGGCACCCCACTGGGGTGATCCCATTATAATTTATATGTTCGAATTTATCTGTACAAAATCCTTTAAGGCATTATACTGTGCAATCATTAAAAAATAGAATAATCAATCAATAAACAAATAAAATGAGAAATGTACTGCTCAGCTTATTGTTAATCATATCTTTCCCCGCATTCAGTTCCATTTATGCTTATAAAGGTTATATTGCCGACAACCCAATTATGTTGTATATAGAAACCTATTTAAATCACATTAATAAAGGTTTTTGGGTTTATCAAAATGACTTTCAACAACACCTGAATACACTATCTAATGAATGTGAATTCATCCGTTCATGCCCTGAAAATAGAACCCGTTTAGTTCTGTACGATGAGCAAGATATCTATATTGATGAAATCTCTAAAAAAATAAAAGTGAAGGATTCAAGTCATTATTTTAAATTTATCAACCTGCACTTTGAACACGCTGACACTCAAAAGTTTTTACCTGAAACATTAAAGGGTTATTGGTTCGATGGAAAAGTACATCAACAATACTCTGTAGTATTACAAAAACAGTTTGTCATAAATGACCAGTCCACTGCCGAATTAAATCGCATTGAATTATTACAATCCACTTCCTTGAGCAAAGTCTATTTTACGGCTGTTTTATCAAAACAGAAAAACAATCACATCAAATTAGTGGGTATTAATGTTTACGATAAAAAACATCATAACTTGCTGCAACAAATCCAAAATTTAGATTACAGTTACAACGGTTTTAACAGTATTAGTCTTGAAGATATCAACTTTGATGGTAAAGCGGATTTAGCCATTAAAAAGTATCGCTCAAATGCCAGATTAGGCGACAACTACGACTATTATCTCAATGACAACGGTAAATTTATCGCAACAAACTTATGGGGAAGTAACATCAACTTTAACAAAAAAGACAAATCAGCAACTGGCACAAAAACATGTTATGATTATGACGAAAAAGAGCAAAAAATCCTGATTCAAATCGATAGCGTTTATCACTACAAAAATAAACACTATATTCATAAATCAAATCATTGCCAGATACATTTTTTTAATGCTCAAATAAGCCGTCAATGTACCGAAATGGAATACAATGCTTGTTTATTAAAACGAAATAATATCAATACTGAAAATCCACACTATTTAGGTGAAGATAATATTTTGCACAAAAACATGGTGTGGGATAAAGGTAAATTAATTGATGGAGTTATAGATGATTGATTATGATGCTTTTCCTGAACAACGACAATCTTACATTCAACAGTTATTGAAAGACAAAGGTCGAGTCGTTAATGCTGACTTAATTAAATTACTCGGTGTTTCAGAACACACGATTCGCCGCGATTTACAAAAACTTACGCGCGATGGAATTTGCAAACGTGTTTATGGAGGCGCGGTCAGTCAATTAAAACAATCAGCCAGCTTCGAAACAAGAATGACGCAAAGCGTTAGTGAAAAATCATCGGTTGCCAAACGATGCGCTGAACTGATCAAAGACAATTCCTGTATATTTATTGACGCAGGCTCAACCTATTTGACCATGGCAAGCTATATCCCCACCGATATGAATTTAACCATTGTGACAAATTCTCCTCAAATTGCTTCACTTCTCAGTAGTCGAACTCAGGGGGAGCTTATTTTACTTGGTGGAAGAGTTAACCCTCAAACAGGCAGTACCATGGGTTCAGATACGGTAAATCAAATTCGTAACATGGTCTTTGATCAAACATTTATTGGTGTCTGTGGACTCGATCCACAAGCCGGATTAAGTGCCGTTTATTATGAAGACGCTTGTTTTAAAAAGGAAGTGATTGCCCAAAGTAATGAAGTTGTCGCCGCTGTAATTGCCGATAAAATGTTACAGATAGCCCGTTATAAAGTAGCAACGTGTGAAGATATCGATATTGTTGTAGTCAGTCAAGAAACGAAAATTGAAGGTTTTGAGAATTTTGATCTAACAATAGAAGTCGCCTAATGGATTCGCATCAAGGTCGAGCGAATCTATTTTTTAGCTACGTTGATTGTAAAGTTAATATCAATTGAATGGTTTTTAAAACGGCACTATCACGGTTATAGCCAGTAATAAACTTAGCTTTCGCTTTCGTTTCTTCAAAAGCATTACGCATGGCAAAACTGTATTGGGCTTGTTCTAATAATTCAATATCGTTATAACCATCGCCAAATGCCATAGTTTCCTGAGCCGTTACTTTAAGCATTTCTTGTAATTTCTTGATAGTAGTACCTTTATGCACATCATAATCAGTGATATCAATCCAAGTTGCCTCTGATACAACAATATACACCTTATCCTCATAAGGGGTTAAATGCAAACGCGTTTGTGGGCATTGCCCCGTTTCATCATAGACCGTGATTTTAATAAAATCATCGGAAATTGAACTGAGTTCATCAACTTCAATAATAGCAGCATAAGATCCACGAACTTTTTGTTTCAATCTTACTGGTAAATCGGAACGAATCACTGCTCCTTTTGCTGTACAGGCAATGATGACATGATCGGTACTGACTTGTTCCAATGTTTTGATAATACGTTGTCCTACCTCATTGGGTAAAAAAGAACGATAGATAAATTCTCCATTAAATTTAATTGCTGTAGCACTGTCACCAACGATCCAAATCCGTTTACTCTCATCACCAAACAACTCTTCTACCCGCTCACACTGTTTGCCTGTACAAGCAACAAAATGGACATTCTCATTTGTCATTTGTGCATAAACTTTTGCAAACAGTTCACGATCATAATCGCCTTGTTCGTTTAAAAAAGTTCCGTCTAAATCACTGATAATTAATTTAATCATTTATTTTTCCTCTCACTCACTAATGGATATTTTATTAATATGATTTAGTATGATGCTTTATGATGGATTTAGCAATATTTTATTACTTTCTGTTGTTGATTTTTATTTTATCTTAACGTAATTTAAAGCCAAGTGTTGAATATAATGTTACATTATAAATTAATGGATAATATTAATATTAATAAATTTTACCTAGTTCATTAAAAGAAGATTAAAGATTTAATTTTAGTCATAAATGAAGAAAAGGCATCAACATCGAGCATGTTAATTAGGTGAAATCCCTACCAATAATGAATGAACGGTATTACAGAAAAGATCCTATTCTTCTTAACTGTAATTGCTTTTATGACCCATTAATGGAATTAAGTAGAAAGATTGATGATTGAATTCTGACATTAGACAGTAATTTAAAATAGACGGGACATCAGTTTGCACTCTCTGAAAATAACCGATTAAAAACATATTGTTTTGTATCATTTAATCGATGAAGATAAGTAATAAAAAAGCCTGAAAACATATTGTTTTCAGGCTTTTAATTTAAAAAATTAGGATATTAGGATTGTTTGGCTTCAATGTTATCACCCACTAATTCCAAATGAATGGTTTTACCTGGCACAAGTTTACCTGATAAGATTTGTTGTGCTAATGGGTTTTCAATCTCTTGTTGAATTGCACGTTTTAATGGTCTTGCTCCATAAATTGGGTCAAAACCAACTTTGGCAAGTTGCTCCAACGCTGCATCAGAGATGTCCAATTGATAACCGCGTTCATCCAAACGTTTTTCCACATGAGCCAATTGAATTCTGGCTATTGCTTTGATATTTTCTTGACCAAGTGGATGGAATACCACAGTTTCATCAATACGATTGATAAATTCTGGTCTAAAGTGTTTCGTTACCACAGTCATTACTAACGCTTTCATCTCATCATAACTTAATTCAACATGACCTTGTATCAAGTCTGAACCTAAATTAGATGTCATAATAATCACTGTGTTTCGGAAATCAACGGTACGCCCTTGTCCATCGGTTAAGCGTCCATCATCCAATACTTGTAATAAAATATTAAAGACATCCGGATGTGCTTTTTCCACTTCATCCAATAAAATGACGGAATAAGGACGACGTCGCACTGCTTCAGTCAAATAACCGCCTTCTTCATACCCTACATAACCCGGAGGTGCACCAATTAAACGTGCCACTGAGTGTTTTTCCATAAATTCAGACATATCGATTCTGACCATGGCATCTTCGCTATCAAACATAAAGTTAGCCAAAGCTTTACAAAGTTCGGTTTTACCTACACCCGTTGGTCCCAAAAATAAGAAAGAACCAATTGGTTTGTTTGGATCAGAAAGTCCTGCTCGACTACGACGAATCGCATTAGCTACCGCAACTACGGCTTCTTCTTGACCTATCACACGTTTATGTAACGCATCTTCCATATGCAATAATTTATCTTTTTCACTTTCCAGCATTCTTGAAACAGGAATACCCGTAGCTTTAGATAAAACTTCGGCAATTTCGTTATCGGTAACTTTATTACGCAATAACCTCATGGTTTTGCCTTCTAGCTGTGTTGCCGATGCCAGTTTTTTCTCAAGTTCGGGGATTTTGCCATATTGAAGCTCCGACATTTTATTGAGATCACCAGCACGTCGAGCTTGTTCTATTTCAGTGCGTGCTTTTTCCAACTCTGCTTTGATTGTCTGAGTACCCGAAACAGCAGCCTTCTCTGACTTCCACTCTTCTTCAAGTGACGCATACTCTTTTTCTTTCTCAGAAAGTTCATCATTTAGCATCTCAAGTCGTTTCTTACTCGCATCATCAGACTCTTTCTTAAGCGCTTGTTGCTCAAGTTTCAACTGAATAATACGGCGTTCAAGTCTATCTAATGATTCCGGTTTTGAATCCATTTGCATACGTATACTTGACGCAGCTTCATCAATTAAATCTATGGCCTTATCTGGAAGCATACGATCGGAAATATAACGATGCGATAACGTAGCAGCAGCCACAATTGCGGGATCCGTGATTTGGACATGGTGATGCAATTCATAACGCTCTTTCAAACCACGCAATATAGCAATCGTATCTTCAACACTAGGTTCAGCCACATACACTTTTTGGAATCGACGTTCTAAAGCGGGATCTTTTTCAATATATTGACGATACTCATCTAACGTTGTAGCACCAACACAATGTAATTCACCGCGGGCTAATGCGGGTTTTAACATATTACCTGCATCCATTGCCCCATCGCTTTTACCTGCACCAACCATGGTATGGATTTCATCAATGAATAAAATAATGCGCCCTTCTTCTTTGGCTAAATCTTTTAAAACGGCTTTTAAACGTTCTTCAAATTCACCGCGATATTTTGCGCCAGCAATTAACGCCCCCATATCTAAAGACAGTACTCGTTTATTCCGTAATCCCTCAGGCACTTCACGATTAACAATGCGTTGCGCAAGTCCTTCAACAATGGCTGTTTTACCCACACCTGGTTCACCAATTAACACTGGATTGTTTTTAGTACGACGTTGTAATACTTGGATTGTACGGCGAATTTCTTCATCACGCCCAATGACTGGATCAAGCTTACCTTGTTCAGCACGCTCGGTTAAATCAATGGTATATTTTTTCAACGCACCACGTTGATCTTCGGCATTAGCATCGTTCACGTTATCACTTCCTCTTATTTGACTTACTGCCTGATTCAATCTTTCTTTGGTCACACCGGCTTTTTTAAGAATATCACCTAAACTGCCTTTTTCTTCTAACGCTGCTAATATAAAGAGTTCGGATGAGATATAACTGTCGCCATTTTTTTGCGCTAACTTGTCACAAAGATTGAATACACGTACAAAATCTTGAGATGGAATGACTTCTCCTCCCACACCTTGTACTTGTGGCAATCGATCAATTGCTTGATTGAGTTCTTGTTGTAACATTGTCACATTTGCCCCCGCTGCTGCCAGTAACGGCTTGATACTGCTGCCTTCTTGATTCAGCATGGCGGTTAAAACATGAACAGGCTCAATATACTGATTATCTTTACCTAATGCTAATGATTGTGCATCAGCTAAAGCTTGTTGAAACTTATTAGTGAGTTTATCTAACCTCATATTAATTATCTCCTGAGCAATAGATTTGGCTTAAATGCTTTAAGCAGATAAACCATTTGCATGGTTACTAAATGAGTGTGGAAAGATAAATTTCAAGAGTTTTTTATGAAATTTTTTACAAAAAATCGACAATAAAATGAATTTATATTCAGTTACTGAAATAAGCAAAATATAAATGTTCAATTTTACAACATTAGTGTAATGAATATTGCTCGTAATAACAATTGTAAGATGACATTTAGCCGCTAATCGATTATATTAACCGCTCTATTTTGTTAGATGGTCTAACCGTGGTTCGTGATCCATCCCACGAAAAAAAACTAGGAATAATACATGTTCAAAATTGCTAAAGAATTTCAATTCGATGCTTGTCATATGTTAGACGGGCACAACAAAAAATGTCATAACCTTCACGGACATACTTATCGCTTATTGGTCGAAATTAAAGGTGATCTGATAGCTACGGGTTCCAGTGCAGATATGGTCATAGATTACGCTGATTTAAAAGCGATTGTTAAACAGCACATTGTGGATCCGCTTGATCATGCTTACCTTTATAATCAAAATAATGCTAATGAATGCCGTATCGCTTCACTATTGCAAGAGATGGATCGAAAAATTTTTGCCTTTCCTTGTCGCACCACTGCCGAAGGGATGAGTAAATTTATTTTTGATTGCCTGTCACAATACTTACCTATCTCGATGATCAAACTTTGGGAAACCCCCACATCTTACTGTGAGTACCATCGGAGCGAAAAATGACGGAATTTCGTATTGTTGAAATCTTCGAATCATTACAAGGCGAAGGTTATAATACAGGCATGCCTGCCATTTTTATTCGTTTTGCTGGGTGTAATTTAAATTGCATTTGGTGTGATACTAATTTTCGCCGATTTACCCGTTTTACACGAGATCAGTTATTGACTAAAGTGAAACAATATACCAGCAAAAACATCATTATTACTGGGGGTGAACCAACGATGGTTACCGCCCTACCAGAATTACTTTTCCCCCTAAAACAAGCCGGCTACTTTGTTGCTATTGAAAGTAATGGATTAGGTAAAGTCGATCCTTTAATTGACTATATCGCCCTTAGCCCTAAATTTTGTTATCAAGCACGATACCAAAAAATCGCTCAACCGACTGCAAACGAAGTGCGAATTGTTGCTGAAAATCATGCAGACTTTCTCCCTTTTTGCCAATATATCGAACACCAGATTCAAGCCAAACGATATTATCTATCTCCTTGCGAAAAAAAGGGGGAATTTAATATGCTTGAAACAATTGAATTACTTGGCAAAATCAACCAAAACCGCATCGACAACAAATGGTTACTAAGCATTCAAACGCATAAGTTTGCTCATATTGAGTAATCGTTTAATTCTTTGCTATTAGTTAACTGAATAAAAAACAGATTTAGGCACTAAAATTTAATCAGTCAGCTCTACTGTTCAGCGCTATTTAATTTGGTAATGATGATGTTTTATCAAATTTTAGTAAGTTTGTTTTGTCATTCACCTTATTCATTCCGCTAATGTCAATAAGGCGTTTGACTTGCCAAATGATGAGTGTTGGTAAGGTAATAATGCTGATGAAAAAATTCTTGATTAGATAGTCCGCTCTCAATACTACTTAAACATAAATTGAATTTGAATCGACTAATTTTATGTTTATCTTGTAAAAAAGATTTAGGAGTGTATACCATTACAATTTTTCGCTTATTTACGTTGAACAACAAAGTACCCCTCTTAACCCAAAAGGAAGGTGACAATAAAAAGTCATTTTTTTATCATGATTTATCCATCACCAATCCCCATTGAGATAACATCATGACACATCCCCACGTTACCAGAGCTTCCCCCCCTCCCTCTCAATTCGTCCTTAATCGTTCAATGTAAGACAAAAAAACAACGAAACGGCATACACTCCTAAATATTTTTTACAAAGCACATTATCACTTATTCATAAAACTCGACTTTCAAAGAATCATTACCCTTACCTTTAAACCACACGAAAATTTCATTGATTGGCTTATCTTAATGGTCGGTAAAACCCATTTTTTATCACTTTGCGTCCGTTATTTTGCCAAACGGTTTGAGGAAAGAGCGATGTTTCAGTATAAATGTTAACTCCACGATAAAACTTATCAACATTCTGTGCAAAAGACTAATAAAACAATCAGCCAAAGCCAAATCTGTTAATCCTTTTTTGATCAGGTTTAGACGACAGATTGTTACAAGAGTTTCAGTTATTTATGAATAATATCATTAAGTTATCCAGCTAGTTTAAAATTAAAGTATTTTTCAAAAAAAAGTTGCAAAATACATGAAACCGTGTATTTTATATTCACTCTTCAATGATTTTTTGACGTTAATCAATTCCGGATGTTCAATGATGTTGATATCTAAAAAATAATCAAATTGCAGCAAAGCTAAATCATTACTCATAACAATAGCAACAACAATAATAACAATAATCTATATTTCGTAAGCATGAAATACTAAAAGAGGATAACATGGATAAAGGATTAACCCATCTGATCAATCCATTGGA
>NZ_JAFNMU010000008.1:0-106964 GCF_026537125.1 Gilliamella sp. B2828 | reverse complement strand
TCAAAATTTTTGACCTTGCTCACTTACACCTGCTGTCTCTGTTTGTCGATGACGCCGTGTCAGTGGATGCGCATTATAGGCACTTCATTTTTTTTGGCAAGTAAAAAAGATTAAATATTTATTCGTTCGAATAACCTTTAAACAGAAAAGACATTAATACACTGATATTTATCAAGATTATATTTAGTTAATTTTTTAATCAATTTTTCAACGGACTGATTGCAGATTGTACTTAATATAATATTTTCTTTTTTAAATAATGGTATTTTGTTTACGTCATACTTGTCTTTTAATAGATTATATACCCTAGTTGCAATTGCATAACCTGAATCAATAAAATTAACTTGAGGAAAAATCATCTGCAACTCTTCTTTAATAAACGGGTAATGAGTACAGCCAAGAACTATTGTATCAGGAATAGTTTGCATATTAAGCCATGGTTGCATCAATTTTTTCAAATATTGCATATCTACAGCAATACCTTGTAATTTATTTTCTGCTATGAGTGCTAATTCAGACAAACCTAATAATTTAACTGAACAATGATTAGCAAATTGGTTAATAAGATTTGTTGTATAAGCCCTTTCAATCGTGGCTTTTGTTGCCAATAATCCTATACATCTATTTTTAGTTAGTAAACTTGCAGGTTTAATTGCAGGTACTACGCCCACTATAGGAAAAGAAAAGTTAGAGCGTAAACTTGGTAAACAAATAGTGCTAGCCGTATTGCATGCAATAACCGCTAAATCGATTTGTTGAAATTTATTAATAGTTTTAATAACAGCATTAACTCGATTAACCAAAACTTCTGACGATTTATCACCATAAGGAAACATTTCATTATCAAATGCATAAATATAATGCGCATTAGGTATTTTATTGTAAATTTCTTTATAGACGGATAATCCACCAATGCCAGAATCAAATACCAACACACTAGGAGATTGTTTTATACTATTCATAGTAAATTAAACTTTATTAGATAATAAAATAAAAAACGAGCGATATCGTAAATTGAATAGAAATTAATGCAAGTAATTTTATTTCTAATAAATTTGCTTTTATTTTATAAACTATTAAGATAGACGTCTAGATGGTAAAACTGCTAAAATAGGCACTTAAAAGCTGAATATTATATTTTCAGCGTTAGACACTATTAAGTTAAAAAGGTATTTTATGTCAGAATTTCTATTCACATCAGAATCTGTTTCAGAAGGTCATCCAGATAAAATTGCAGATCAAATATCTGATGCCGTACTTGATGCAATTTTAAAACAAGATCCAAAAGCTCGTGTTGCTTGCGAGACATATGTAAAAACAGGTATGGCGTTAGTTGGAGGTGAAATTACAACTTCTGCTTGGGTAGATATAGAAGAATTAACCAGAAAAACAATTAATGATATTGGTTATACTAGTTCAGAAATGGGATTCGATGCAAATTCTTGTGCCGTGTTAAATGCAATTGGTAAACAGTCCCCCGATATCAATCAAGGCGTGGATAAAGAAGATCCATTAGAACAAGGCGCTGGTGATCAAGGTATTATGTTTGGTTATGCAACTAATGAAATGCCTAACTTGATGCCCGCCGCAATCAGCTATGCTCATGATTTGATGCGCCGCCAAGCTGAAGTAAGAAAAAATGGTACACTTCCTTGGTTAAGGCCTGATGCAAAAAGTCAAGTCACATTAATTTATCAAAATGGTCAGATAAAAGGTGTCGATACAATTGTTTTATCGACCCAACATTCAGAAGGTATCGAACAAAAAGTTATACAAGAGGCTGTAATGGAAGAAATCATTAAACCGACATTACCTGCCGAATGGTTAACCTCTAAAACTAAATACTTTATTAATCCAACTGGGCGTTTTGTAATTGGTGGTCCTATGGGAGATTGTGGTTTAACTGGCCGAAAAATTATTGTTGATACCTATGGCGGTGCAGCTCGTCATGGTGGTGGTGCGTTTTCTGGAAAAGATCCTTCAAAAGTAGACCGTTCCGCTGCCTACGCAGCAAGATATGTTGCTAAAAATATTGTTGCAGCAGGACTTGCTGATAAATGTGAGTTACAAATTTCTTATGCAATTGGTGTTGCTAACCCAACATCTGTTTATGTTAATACTTTTGGCTCTGAGAAAATTGGACACGATAAAATTATTTCGTTAATCAAAGAATTTTTTGATCTAAGACCTTATGGGTTAATTCAAATGCTTGATCTGATTCAACCAATTTATCAAAAAACTGCAACTTACGGTCATTTTGGTCGAGATATCTTTCCTTGGGAAAAAACCGATAAAGCAGCACTACTTCGCGATGCGGCAGGATTATAAACATATACCAATTTATTTACATAATCAGGTGATGGCTTGTTTGAGAGAGTACTTAAATCAAGCCAATCAACTGCTAGGGACTGAATATAAAGAACCAAAAGTTATCTATAAATCAAAAGGTAGTATAGCAGGTAGTGCAGTATTAAATCATTGGGAAATTCAACTTAATATTACAATGCTTTATGAAAATGGGAAAAATTTTATTGATGAAGTCGTTCCCCATGAATTAGCTCATCTTATTACCTTTCAAAGCTATGGAAAGGTAAAACCTCATGGTAAAGAATGGCAATATGTCATGTCTGAAATAATGAAGAAACAACCTAAAGTCACCCATAATTTTATTTTTAAACGTTTCGAGTATGTATATATTTGTGATTGCCAAGAACATTATTTATCACCAATACGACATAATAAAATTAGAAAGAATAAAACTAGTTATCAATGTCGTAAATGCGGTACTATACTTAAACTTAAAAATTTTGTTTAATTCTTGAAATAAATTATGCCTAAATTTGATACGCACTTTTACAAAAGCTCTATGTTTATTGTGATTTTGAGCGTTCTTCTATATATCACTGGTAACTTTTGGCTTCCATTAGACAATAAATTAACCGTTAGCTTAATTGAACATATACAATCATTATTCTTGTTATTTATGTGTTGTTATACATATCATTATGCTAAAAGCGTCAAGTATAATTTAAACCTTTATAAATTTTGGATTTGGACAATATTTTGGTGGTTTATGCTTTTTGGACGAGGCATTAGTTGGGGACGCGATTTTTTCCCTGATATTCCTCGTATTTATTACAAAATTATTGCTAGTATTATTATTGCAATACCATTGTTAAGTATCTTTTTACCCTCTATTCGTCAAGAGATAATTCGTCGATATAAATTTGAGATAATTCCCGTTTGGCACTTATTTTTTGCATTTCTTTTCTTAGGTATTGCTGATATTGCTGAACATAGACGTTTGGGATATGAATTTTTGGTTCTAGAGCCTGATCGAAAAGATCTCATTGAAGAATTGATGGAAATTCCATGTCTTTTAAGTCTAGCATTAACAACTTTCTATATGCAGAAAAATGAACAAAAGAGGTCAAATAAGTCATGTTAAGCTATCGGCATAGCTATCACGCAGGAAATCATGCAGATGTATTAAAACATATTGTATTAACATTATGTATCAATTCACTAAAAGAAAAAGAAAAACCTTTTTTATATTTAGATACACATTCTGGTGCGGGAAGATACTTGTTAAAAAGTGAGCACTCAGAAAAAACAGGTGAATATTTATCAGGTATTAATATGCTATGGCAACAATCTAATATACCTGAGCCTCTTGATACCTATCTATCTATAATAAAACGATATAATCCTTTTAGTGAATTAAAATATTATCCAGGTTCGCCTTTAATTGCTAAACAATTATTAAGACAACAAGACAAGCTTAATTTAACTGAATTACATCCTACAGATTATCCATTATTACGCCAGGAATTCAATAAAGATAAAAGAGCAAAGGTATTACGTGAAGATGGTTTTTTACAATTAAAATCCAAGCTACCACATGAGTTTCGACGTGGAATTATTTTAATTGATCCATCTTATGAAATCAAAGAAGATTATCAAATATTACCTAAAGCATTATTTGAAGCTTATAAACGTTTTGCAACGGGTGTTTATCTAATTTGGTATCCAGTTGTATCACGAACACAAACGCAAAAAATGATCGATAGTATTATTAAGTTGGGAATTAGACGAATTTCACAATTTGAATTAGCAATCAAACCAGATAATAATCAGAAAGGTATGACTGCATCTGGGATGTTGGTGATTAATCCACCTTGGAAATTACATGAACAAATGCAAACAATATTACCATGGTTGAAAAATATCTTAGATGTTGAGAGAACAGGTAGTATTATTGCTAAAGAGCTGGTTTCAGAATAGTATTAACTTTGTTGAAATGCGAGTGACGATCTCGCATTTTTAATATGGTTGGCTATAGTAGATTTCCTTTCTGTCACGATGTTTCATAAAACATCACGTTTAGATAAAATTAAGAAAAAAAATGACAAGAAAATAGATAAATCCATAAAATAACTGTTAATAACAGAGACATAAATACGGCAGCAGAACCATAGTCTTTCGCTCGTCCAGATAATTCATGTCTCTCACTACCGATCCGATCAACAACGCATTCAATAGCACTATTAAGTAATTCTACAATCATAACAAAACCTATTGAACCAAGTAATAAAATTCGTTCATAGATTGTGAAATCAATTATCATTACTGTCACATAAGCTACCAACAACAAAATTAGCTCTTGTCGAAATGCCGTTTCATATTTAATTGCAGATTTAAAGCCTTTTAAAGAATACTTTGTAGCATTAACAATGCGCTGTAATCCTGTCGATTTTTCCATTATAAATTCCAGATTTAAATTTATCTCACATAACCATAGTTCATTAATCGTTGAAATCTTCTTTCAAGTAAAGTCGATAAATCCATATTTTCAAGTTCATCTAAATCGCTAATCAATTGTTTTTTCAATGATGCAGCTACTTTAGAGTAATCACGATGAGCTCCACCTAGTGGTTCAGGTACAATCGCATCAATAAGATTTAGTTTAAGTAATTTATCAGCGGTCATGTTCATGGCTTCAGCTGCAACGGATGCTTTATCAGCACTTTTCCATAAAATAGATGCGCAACCTTCGGGCGAGATAACCGAATAAGTACTATATTGCATCATGTTAACTTTATCTGCTACGCCAATTGCAAGTGCACCTCCAGACCCTCCTTCACCAATAACAGTACAAATTGTAGGTACTTTTAAACGTGACATTTCTCTTAAATTTCTGGCAATAGCCTCAGCTTGACCTCTTTCTTCAGCACCAATCCCAGGATATGCACCAGGAGTATCAATAAAAGTAATAATAGGTAATTTAAAACGCTCAGCTAATTGCATTAGCCTTAATGCTTTACGATATCCTTCTGGAGCAGGCATACCAAAGTTACGATATATCTTTTGTTTGGTTTCTCGTCCTTTTTGATGACCGATAACCATAACCGCACGTTCATCAATACGAGCGATACCTCCAACTATTGCTTTATCATCAGCATATGCGCGATCGCCTGCCAACTCATCAAAATCAGTGAAAATTTCTTTTATATAATCTAATGTATAAGGTCTATTGGGATGTCTAGCTAATTGTGCTACATCCCAAGGTGATAGATTTGCAAATATTTTTTTAGTTAACTCGCGGCTTTTTCGATTTAATTGTTTAATCTCCTTATCTAAATTTAAATCTAATTCTACTTGTTGCGAATCAATGTTCTTTAAGGAATTAATTTTTGCTTCTAATTCCGCTATCGGCTTTTCAAATTCCAAAAAATTGTTCATAACGCTTATGATTGCCTCTTGTTTTATTTGTATTTCCTAAAAAATACATCATTAACTACAGTATACTGACTATTTCTTAAGATAAAATTAAGTCAATTCTACTATGTAATAGTTATTGAAGTCACCAATATTTATATCAATTTACTTCAATTATTCAAAAATAAAGTCACTAGTTTTTAATAATAGTGACTTTATTGATCCAATATTTTAAATCAATAATGCTCAATTGATAGGTAATTATGTATCAAATTCAAATTCAATACGATCGTTACCAAGCAATGTTTTTAATTCAACAATTAGAGCATCTTCTGGTATTATTCGCCATGTAGTACCAAATTGAATACGTACTACAGAATCTTCGCGATGATAATATAAATTTACAGGTACACTTCCATGGCGATAAGGCTCAAAAACTTGTTGTAATCGTTGTAGTATTGAACGATTAGTTTCAATTTCAGTTAATGTAATAGCAAGGCCTTTTACATATTTTGCTCTAGCATCTTTTAAATCTACAATATCTCGGACTGACATTTTTAGTCCACCATTGAAATCATCATGACTAACTTGTCCTGACACTATGAGAATTTTATCTTTTACAAGTAGATGCCCAAATTTTTCTAAAGAATCGGTAAACAGCATGCCATCAATACGACCAGAACGATCATCTAAGGTAAACAAACCAATTTTATTACCCTTTTTAGTTATCCTAACTCTAGCATCTGCAACTATACCTGCAAAGGTTGCGAGTTTTCCCCAACCAGTTGGAGAAGCCTCACTTATCCTTAACCCACCAGAATAACGATTTAATTCTTTTAAATACTGAGTTACTGGATGGCCTGTTAAATATAGTCCTAATGCTTCTCGCTCACCATCTAATAAAACTTGAGCAGGCAATTCGGGAATGGAGGCATAAGCATGTTCAACTTGCTCAGGCTCTTCGGCTAAAACACCGAACATATCTTCTTGACCTATATCTTGTGCTTTCGCATATTGATCTGCAGCTTGCATGGCATCATTAATACTATGTAAAATCGCCGCTCGATGTGGTCCTAATTTGTCAAAAGCTCCAGCCATAGTTAACTTTTCAAGTACACGGCGATTGATTTTCTTCATGTCTGTTCTGGCACAAAGTTCAAAGATATTTTTAAAATATCCACCGCTGTTACGAGCCTCAACAATGGCTTCAATTGGTCCTTCACCAACCCCTTTGATAGCACCTATACCATAAACAATCTCACCTTTATCATTCACATGAAAATGGTAAAGACCACTATTAATATCAGGAGGATTAACTTTTAATCCCATTCTTAAACATTCATCAACTAAACCAACAATTTTATCAGTATTATCCATATCCGCAGTCATCACTGCTGCCATAAATTCAGCTGGATAGTGCGTTTTTAACCATAATGTTTGATAGGAAACCAATGCATAAGCAGCAGAATGTGATTTATTAAAACCATAACCAGCAAACTTTTCAACTAAATCGAATATCCGCATTGCTAGTTCACCGTCAACACCTTGTTTTTCGGCTCCTTCTTTAAAGACAGATCGCTGTTTAGCCATTTCTTCAGGTTTTTTCTTACCCATAGCTCGACGCAATAAATCTGCACCACCTAAAGTATAACCAGATAAGGTTTGAGCTATCTGCATAACTTGTTCTTGATATAAAATAATACCATAGGTTGGTTCTAGTATTGGCTTTAATGATTCATGTTGATATTTTATATCAGGATAAGAAACGTCTTCCCGACCATGCTTACGATCGATAAAATTATCTACCATGCCAGACTGTAGTGGTCCAGGACGAAATAGTGCTACTAACGCTATCATATCCTCAAAACAGTCTGGTTTTAAACGCCGAATTAAATCTTTCATTCCTCTAGATTCCAGCTGAAATACCGCTGTGGTTTCGGCTTTTAGCAACAACTCAAAGGATTTTTGATCATCAAGTTCTATGCGATTGATATCAACTGGTGGTTGACCATTTTTTAACTGACGTTCATTAATCATTTTAATTGCCCAATTGATAATGGTTAATGTACGCAGTCCTAAAAAGTCAAATTTTACCAGTCCAGCATATTCAACATCATTTTTATCAAACTGCGTTACTGGATGATTTCCTTCTGGATCACAATAAATTGGTGCAAAATCAGTAATCTTAGTCGGAGAAATCACTACTCCACCAGCATGTTTACCCGCATTTCGTGTTACACCTTCTAATTGGCGGGCAATGTCGATTAATGATTTAACATCTTCATTATTATCATATAAATCTTGAAGCTGAGGTTCAATTTCAAAAGCTTTTGCCAGTGTCATCCCTGGATCAAGTGGAATTAACTTAGAAATACGATCAACAAATCCATAAGGGTGTCCAAGTACTCGACCGACATCACGTATTACCGCTTTAGCTGCCATCGTACCAAAAGTAATGATTTGTGAAACAGCATCTCGACCATACATATCAGCAACATGATCAATAACCAGATCACGTTTTTCCATACAAAAATCGACATCAAAGTCAGGCATTGAAATCCGTTCAGGATTTAAGAAACGTTCAAATAGCAAATCAAAAGCTAATGGATCTAAATCAGTAATTTTTAAAGCATAAGCAACGAGAGAGCCTGCGCCCGATCCTCGACCCGGTCCAACAGGAATATCATTATCTTTTGACCATTGAATAAATTCCATAACTATCAGAAAGTATCCTGGAAATCCCATCTGATTGATGACATTTAATTCTGTCTCTAGTCGTTTATCATATTCCGATCTTCTTTGATTTCTTGTTTCAGGATCGGGAAAAAGAAATTCAAGTCTTTCTTCTAAACCTATGAGTGATTTATGGACTAAAAACTCTTCAGTTGACATATCTCCTGTCGGAAATTTGGGTAAGAAGTATTCGCCAAGTCGAATTGTAACATTGCATCGTTTTGCTATTTCAACGCTATTTTCCAAAGCTTCAGGGATATCCGAAAATAGTTCACACATCTCTTGTTCACTACGAAGATACTGTTGAGATGAGTAGTTTTTAGGTCGATTAGGATCTTCAAGAGTATTACCATCATGAATGGCTACACGAATTTCATGAGCTTCAAAATCTGATGATTTTAAAAATCTGACATCATTGGTAGCAACAACAGGTAATTGATATTGTTCGGCAAGTTTTACGGCAGTATGAATGAATAATTCTTCATTAAGACGCCCTGTACGTACCAGTTCAAAATAAAAATGATTAGAAAAATTTTGAAAATAGAAATTGATTCCATTATCAATGATTGTTTGATTATTACGAGTGATACCAATGCCAATATCACTTTCTCTTCCTGCTAAAACAATTAATCCTGCTCTATGCTCAACCAACCATTGTTGATCTACTACTGGCATATCGCCAATATAACCTCGCTGATAAGCTTTAGAAATTAATAAAGTAAGATTTTGATATCCTTCATTAGTTGCAGCTAATAATGTTAACTGATAAATGTCATCTGTTAATTGCGGGTTTTTAATAACTAAATCCGCACCAATAATAGGTTTAATTCCTTTGGACATTGCTGAACCATAAAATTTAACCAATCCGCAAAGATTTGTAAAATCAGTGATCGCAAAAGCTGGCATCTGCAATTTGCTCACTTCACTAACTAAAGTATCCACTTTAGCAATTCCATCAATCATGGAAAAATCGCTATGTAAATGCAGATGAATAAACTTGGGGTCTGCCATAATTACCGGAAATAAAAATGATATAAAATTGATTGGCATTATAACACAAGCAAGATGAATATTCTTATCCTGTTTACATGCTCAACTTCAAACAAGTTTGCAATAATAAAAACTCTTGTACACAAAATCAACGACAGCACTCTTAATTGTAGATAGGATAATCGAAAATAGATTATTTAATGTATTTTAAGACATAACCCTTCTGCATTTATTGCTTTTATTTCGGCAGATAATGTATTTAAGTTAGCTTCAACAAGTAAGTTATAGATCGACTCCTCTTAAACACAACATAATGCATCCATTTTCATCAAGTATTCATCACAAATATCAATTTGACCTATTTCTGCAAGGATTGTTGATAATCCAATCAACTCATAAAGTTATAAAAGATTTCAATCATTTCTAAATCGCTGTCAATCGTCATTAAAATAGCGAAATACCTATTGCTACATTTGCTTTTGTATTATGCCAATAATCATGTATTGCTTCTAATGCAGTAAAACCATTATAAATTGCATGACTACAGATAATCCGCCACTTTCAAACCCAAGACCTGGAAAGCATATTTGTTTCAATGATATGTTTTAATACAAGAGTCATTAAATTTTATTCACAAGCATCTTTTACTTGTGCACCATCTTTTAATAATATATCAAACAAAATTGTTCTAATGGAAAAACAGTAAAAGTTCCAGGTCGTTCTCTCATATTTGCGGATATATTTTTTGAAAATCTTCTGCTTCAAACCCTGTTGCTATTGCATCGCCTATTCTAACCACTAAACGTCGCGTTGGTACCTTAGCTATAACATTTGAATCAACTAAAATTAAATCTGGATTTCCAGATAATACAAAATATTGTTTAAAATAATAATTAATTTAAAAATAATCAACAAAGCAGTATATGGTGCATCTGTTGTAACCAAAGTTCGTGCAACGACACAAGAATAACTGAGTTTTTCAGCTAAAGCTTTAGCTGTATTACTGGCTTTTTCCCTCCAGTATCACTAGTACATTTTAATTTTACCTTATAATGAATTATCCATCACATCAGCTAAATTTTTATATTCAGAAGGGTTTTCAACTAATAATACTTTTTCCAATCCTTGCTTATTTCTGCTTTAAGACCTTCTCTAATGCATTAAAGCCTTGTATATAGCAGTTTTGGTAATAGTGCAGCAGCAATCATAATAGCAGCAGTTATAAAGGATAAAATAAAATTCCCCACACATAACAATGTCATTTTTAATTAAAAAGGTGAAATGTATAGATTGCATCTTATTACCTTGCAACATACACTTTGACTTTCATTAGCGATTGATGCGTTAAATAATTTGGAAAAATGGGATACACCGCATATTTTTGATTAAATAATTTTAACCATTATTAGGCAGCAATATAGAAAAGAGTTTCTTACTCCCATCACGATTTATCGTGATGGGAAAGCAAAATAGAATTAGATTTTTTTAAATAACACTGAACCATTGGTTCCACCGAAACCAAATGAGTTGCAAAGTGCATAATCCAAATTCTTAACTTGACGAGCGGTATGAGGTACATAATCAAGATCACAACCTTCATCTGGATTATCCAGATTAATAGTTGGTGGTATAGCTTGATCACGTAATGCCAGCACAGTAAAAATTGACTCAACAGCACCCGCTGCACCAAGTAAATGACCAATCATAGACTTAGTTGAACTAACCATTACTTTATTAGCATTTTCTTTAAAAATACTTTTAACCGCTTGCGTTTCAGCTTTATCACCAGCTGGTGTTGATGTACCATGAGCATTAATATATCCTACTTGATCAGGAGTTATACCTGCATCACGAAGTGCACATTTCATAGCTAACGCTGCACCGCTACCATCCGCTGGTGGTGAGGTCATGTGATATGCATCACCACTCATACCAAATCCAACTAATTCCGCGTAGATTTTAGCACCGCGTTTTTTGGCATGTTCATATTCTTCTAAGAACATAATGCCCGCACCATCACCAAGCACAAAACCATCTCGATCTTTATCCCATGGTCGACTTGCACCTTTAGGATTATCATTGTTTGTAGATAATGCACGAGCCGCACCAAATCCACCAATACCAAGTGGAGTACTTGCTTTTTCCCCACCGCCGGCTAACATTGCATCAGCATCACCATAGGCAATCATACGAGCAGCATGCCCTATATTATGAACACCAGAGGAGCAAGCTGTAGCAATAGTAATACTTGGACCTTTTAATCCGTAAATAATAGATAAGTGACCAGCAATCATATTAACAATTGTAGATGGAACAAAAAACGGGCTAATTTTTCTTGGTCCACCATTGACTAATGCACTGTGATTTTCTTCAATTAATCCAAGTCCACCAATACCTGAACCAATAGCACAACCAATACGTTCTGCATTTTCTTCCGTTATTTCAATACCCGCATCTTGCATTGCTTGTATACCTGCAGCAATACCATATTGGATAAAATAATCCATTTTACGCGCATCTTTACGTGAAATATTATAATCTTCGCCATCAAAGTTCTTTACCATAGCGGCGAAGCGCGTTGCGAAAGGGGCTGTATCAAAGTGTTCTATGAGTTCAACACCACTTTGACCAGCTAAAAGTGCTTGCCAAGTGGATTCAACTGTATTACCGACTGGAGATATCACGCCCATTCCTGTAACAACAACTCTGCGTTTAGACACATTGTCCTCCAGAAAAGGATTGAAATGAAATTTGAATCATTGAAAATTTTATTTTAAGTTTTCGTTGAATATTCTTAAATTAAAAAATAAAGATAAGAATACAAACTAGGCGATCATTTGACCGCCTAGTGTGAAAACTCTGCAATCTTATTGATTTGCAGTAATATAATCAATTGCTGATTGAACAGTTGTAATTTTTTCAGCTTCTTCATCAGGAATTTCAGTATCAAATTCTTCTTCCAAAGCCATAACTAGTTCAACTGTATCAAGAGAGTCAGCACCAAGGTCTTCAACGAAAGAAGATTCATTTTTAACTTCTTCCTCTTTCACACCAAGTTGCTCAACAATAATTTTCTTAACTCGCTCTTCAATAGTACTCATACTCTTTTTTTTCCTATAAAAATCGCCGAAAGTGGCGGTGAATGTAAGTTTATAAAATGTTGAAAAAGATGCAAATCATTTTTCAACCCAATTGCTTATTTTTTAAGCCAAATGTTAAAATATTGGCTTATTTTACACTATTTTAATCAATTACACCATATACATGCCTCCATTGACATGTAAAGTTTCACCAGTAATATAAGATGCTTCATCTGATGCTAAAAATGCAACTGCATTTGCAATTTCAGTTGGTTCACCTAAACGTCCAGCAGGAACTTGTGCCAATGTTAACGCTTTTTGTTCATCTGTTAGAGTTGCTGTCATATCAGTTGCAATAAAACCTGGAGCAACAACATTAACGGTAATGCCTCTTGAGGCCACCTCACGTGCGAGTGATTTACTAAAGCCAATTAGTCCTGCTTTAGCCGCAGCATAATTAGCCTGTCCAGCATTACCCATAGTGCCAACTACTGAGCCAATTGTTATAATTCTGCCATAACGCTTTTTCATCATTGTACGCATTAAAGCTTTAGATAAACGGAAAACAGAAGTTAAATTTGTATCTAAAATGTCTTGCCATTCCTCTTCTTTCATTCGCATTAATAAATTATCACGAGTAATGCCAGCGTTATTAACTAATATATCAATATCACCAAATTCCGTTTTAATTGTATTAATTACTGATTCAATAGATCCTTCATCGGTCACATTTAGTGCTAAACCTTTACCTTTAGTGCCTAAATAGTCACTTATGGCTTGAGCACCTTTTTCGGTTGTTGCAGTTCCAATAACGGTTGCGCCACAAGCAACAAGTTTTTCTGCAATAGCTTTACCAATGCCGCGACTCGCGCCAGTGACTAAAGCAATTTTTCCTGATAGGTTCATACTCACCTCTTTTTATCTTTTATTTAGTAATTTCTAATGCGGCATCTAATGAAGCTTTATCATTAACAGCACAGCCAGACAACGTGTCAACAATACGTTTAGTTAGACCTGTTAATACTTTACCCGGCCCTATTTCAACTAACAATGTTACGCCTTGATTAGCCATTTTTTCAACTGTTTCAGTCCAACGTACTGGACTATAAAGCTGGGCTGTTAAAGCTGCTTTAATATTATCAGCGACTGATTCAACTTTGACATCAACATTGTTAATCACTGCAAATTTCGGTGTATTAAATGTAATGCTATTTAAGGTTGATGCTAATTTATCCGCCGCTGGCTTCATTAAATCACAATGTGAAGGTACGCTCACTGCAAGAGGTAGTGCTCGTTTAGCTCCAGCCTCTTTACATAAAACACCTGCTCGCTCAACCGCTTCTTTATTACCTGCAATAACGACTTGACCAGGAGAATTAAAATTTACCGGCGCAACAACTTGCCCCTGTGCCGCTTGTTCGCATGCATGGCGAATCAAGTCATTATCTAACCCAATAATTGCATACATAGCGCCGGTACCGCTTGGCACAGCTTCTTGCATTAATTTTCCGCGCAATTCAACAAGTTTAATTGCATCTTTAAAATCAATCACACCCGAACAAACTAAAGCTGAATATTCACCTAAACTATGTCCAGCCATAAAATCAGGTTCAGGGCCATTTTCTCCTTGCCATACTTTGTATATAGCTACAGATGAGGCAAGTAATGCTGGTTGTGTATGCCAGGTTTTATTTAATTCTTCCGCTGGACCAGCTTGTATTAGAGCCCATAAATCATAACCGAGTACCTCTGAAGCTTCAGCAAAAGTTGATTTCACAATTGGAAAATTGTCAGCAAGATCTTTTAACATGCCTACAGTCTGTGAACCTTGTCCTGGAAATACCATTGCAAATTTAGTCATTATTAAATCCTTGATTATTGAAATAAATCATAAATTAAAATCTAATTAGTGCAGAACCCCAAACAAAGCCACCACCAAAAGCTTCTAATAAAATTAGTTGGCCTCGTTGAATTCGCCCATCTCGTACACCTGCGTCTAAAGCACAAGGAACAGAAGCCGCGGAAGTATTACCCTGTTTATCTAATGTAACAATGACTTTACTCATATCCATATCTAAACGTTTTGCTGTTGCTGAAATAATTCTTAAATTAGCTTGATGTGGAACCAACCAATCAAGATCTGCCTTATTAAATGAATTTTCCATTAAAAGCTCATCAACTAAATTTGAAAGCTCTTTAACAGCAACTTTAAACACTTCATTACCATGCATAGTCATATAAACGGGATCATTCATATTACGACGATCAACATATGGATACTTTAACAAGTCGCCATAACGCCCATCAGCATGAAGATGTGAAGCAATAATACCCGGTTCATCTGATGCTCCAACAACAACCGCTCCGGCACCATCACCAAAAATAATAATGGTTCCTCGGTCATTTGGATCAACGCCCCGTGTTAACATATCTGAACCAACGACTAATGCATATTTAACTGCACCACTTTTAATGTATTTATCCACTATATCAAGTGCATAAACAAATCCTGAGCATGCAGCTGACACATCAAATGCAACGACATCATCAATATCTAGTTTAGCTTGTAATTCTGTTGCAGAACTTGGAAAAGCGTTAACTGAAGTTGCTGTTGCAACAATAATCATGCCAATATCATTTTTATTGATATTTGCCATATCTATTGCATTTATAGCTGCTTCATAAGCCATACTTGTAACGGTTTCGTTTGGATCAGCAATGCGTCTTTCTTTAATACCAGTGCGCGTGGTTATCCACTCGTCGCTAGTATCGACCATTTTTTCAAGATCAGCATTAGTTCTTATCTGTTTTGGAAGATAACTTCCTGTTCCTAAAATCTTTGTATACATCTAATTATTCGCTCTTGGGTAATGCGGAAGAAAGGCTCATTGCAATCTTCTCTGGTATATTTGTTTGTATCGCCAAAATAGCTTGTTCAATTGCTGCAAAAAATGATTTTTGATTGGCACTACCGTGACTTTTAATTACAATACTTCGGAGTCCAAGCAAACAAGCGCCATTATAGCGTCCAGGATCTAAATAACCAAAATTTTTTGTAATCGTCTTTTGAAGCCATTTACTTAATAGTTTTATAAAAAATGAATGGCGACCTAAAGATAATTTAAATGAGGACATAAAAATTTTAATTAATCCTTCTACAGTTTTCAGTGTCACATTACCGACAAAACCATCACAAACTAATACATCTGTTTTACCAGTTAATAGCTCATTACCTTCTAAATAACCAATATAATTAATTTGATCATTAGCTTTTAAAATCTCTGCCGCTGCTCGGATTTTATCTAAACCTTTAATATCTTCTTCACCAATATTTAGTAATGCAACTCGAGGATGATCTATCTTAAGCACTGTTTTTGCCAGGATTTCACCCATTATTGCAAATTGTACCAACATATCACTATCACATTGCGCATTAGCTCCGAGATCTAATACTACAGTATTTTGATTATTTAAAGCCGGAATTGTGGCTACTAAAGCAGGTCGATCAATTCCTGTTAATGAATGTAATAACAGCTTTGATAGTCCCATTAAGGCCCCTGTATTACCTGCACTTACACATGCTTGAACTTTGTTATCTTTAACAAGTTCCAATGCTATTCGCATAGATGAGCCTTGACTATGACGAATTGCATATGAGGGTTTCATGTCATTAGCAATTACTGAACTTGATTCAACCAAAGTTAGTCTACCATTTGATTGATATTGAGTGATAAGTTGAGAATTTTCTTTAGACAAAAAGAAATTAACTTCTGTGGGATCGCCGACCAGAAATAAAGAAAGGTTTGGATAACAATTTAGTGCTTGTATTGCTGCAGGAACAACAATACGAGGACCGAAGTCCCCGCTCATAGCATCTAACGCAATGGTTAGATTATCCAAAATGTCACCTGAGAATTTCTAATTAAATAGTAATTATTTAGAAATCACTTTACGACCACGATAATAACCATCAGCGGTTACGTGATGACGTAAATGAGTTTTACCTGATTCATCAACTGAGATATTAGCAACAGTTAATGCATCATGAGAACGACGCATACCACGTTTTGCACGAGTTTTACGATTCTGTTGAACAGCCATGGATTTACCCCTTATTCTTTAAACTAACTAAAATTGCAAATGGATTTGGTTTTTCATTCTCAGTAGGAATGTCACCAAATACCATATCTGCCTCTGACACTTCGCAGTGTTTACTATCATGTACCGGCGCAATTGGCAACGAAAGAATAATTTCGTCTTCAAGTAACGCTAATATATCTACTTCGCCGAACTCGTTCATCAGAACAGGCTCATAATGTTCCGGTAGAGTCTCTGCTTGAGCATCGCTCTTAACAGGACTAAATTTATTCATCACATGAACTTCAGTGATAAAAGGTTTAAAACAACGTTGACAAATCAACTCTAACGTCATTTTTGCATCAATTGTGATAACACAAAGTTTTTGCTCATCAAAATAAAAAGATAAGCTACATGTAATATCACTTTTCGGATAATCAACCCTAGTTATAGCTTGAACAGGATAATATCCAACGTAATCAAGCCGTTTTTGCGCTGCTTTAATAGGATCAATTATTAATGGCAATTTATTTAGCATAAGATATATGTATCTACCTTAAAATTTTATTCAGTATAGCTAAAAACTACACAATGCCGTAAGGCGCGCATATTACCTGTAAATCATGATTTCGTCAATGGGCGTAAATAAGATAATTTGTTTTAATTATTGATTATTACTTCAATATTTATTCTTATTTATATAATTTCGTTCATGTCAAAAATATTATCGCTTAACTGAATTTTTTTGTTAAATACCAAATTTAAGTTGGTCATTATTTATATGAAAACAGAATGTAATAAGGGAAAAACGATGACTTTCAATAACAAAGAAAAAGTATTCATTAGAGAATAAGGCTCCTTAAAAAACTCATTTATTATTACCAACTCCCAGATGCCCCACCGCCACCACTGCGTCCACCGCCACCACCACCAAATCCACCTCCTGATCCGCCTCCAAATCCACCAAAGCCGCCCCCACCTCGATGGTTATTACTACCACCATTACGACCTCCGGCTGACAAAATACCACTTAAAATGGTACTTGTTACAAAAGCTAAAAATAATACTGGTAATACCATATTTATGGGATATCCATGCCATAATGTGAATCCCCCAACAGAGAGACCATTGAGCAATCCGGTTCCTAAACTTCGTTTAGCGCTAACTTTATTAAATAATAAATTTGCAATAAAAAAACACATAAAGAAAGAAACTAATCCATAATTAATAAGCTGTGAGCCAAACTCGCTAGCAAGCAAAGTATTAAGATTCTGCTCTTTTTCATCACCGAAATCTGAAGCTGAAGTATCTATTTTTTCTTTTAATACTGATAATGCATTATCAATGCCTTGATAATAGTTATTTTGCTTAAATTGTGGCACTAATTGTTCACGAATAATATGGTTTGCAACTAAATCGGTTATTGTTCCTTCGAAGCCATAACCAACTTCAATACGCATCAGTTTATCATCTTTAACGATCAATAATAAAATACCATTATCAAGCCCTTTCTTGCCAATTTTCCATTGTATAAATACTCGATCTGCATATTGTTCAATCGTTTCATTATCAAGTTTAGCTATCATTAATACGGCAATTTGTGCTCCATCTGTTCTTGGCTTTTCAAATTCAAGTAAACTTGATTCTAAAGTATTTACTTGTGAAGATGTCAATGTATTAGTTGTATCAATAACACGTTGATTAAAAGAGGGGATGTCAGTTAGCCCATAACTAAGCCAACTAAACATTAATAAAAAACTAAGTAAGAAATAATTTTTCATTATACCTATTGCCCAAAATTGACAGATGGCGCATTAGATATTTGTTGTTCATTTTCAACAGTAAATTGTTGTTTTGGTTGTTGTCCTATTATGTCTGCAATCCATTTCGTTGGTAATTTGCGAATATAACTGTTAAAACTTTGAACTGTTTGAATGTATCTTCCTCTTGCTACAGTAATACGATTTTCCGTACCTTCAAGTTGACTCATTAAATCTTGATAAAGTGTATTAGCTTTAAGATCAGGATAATTTTCACTTACTGCAATTAATCGACTTAATGCAGAGCTTAATTCAGATTGTGCTTGTTGGAATTTTGAAAATAAAGCTGAATCACTAAGTTGATCAGAATTAATTTGAATTGAACCAACTTTAGCTCTAGCATCGGTCACTTGAATTAATACGTCTTTTTCATGAGAAGCGTAACCTTTTACAGTGTTCACTAAATTAGGGACCAAATCGGCACGCCTTTTATATTGATTAACAACTTCAGACCATGAAGCGGCTACAGCTTCATCTTGGTTTTGAATATTGTTATAGTCCTTAAAAAAAATAAAAGCCCCAATAATAACTAGTACAATAATAATTAATAAAGATTTTGATTTCATTGTAAGTCCTTATAAATAATTTAATTCATTGATAAATTAATAAATTATGTATAGTAAATATGTTATTTAAGAACTATATATTTTGCTATTTTACTTAGTAAAATAACTTGCTATTAACAACAAATAGATACAAATTTGATGAAAAATAATACAGATATCAGAAAATTATAAAGATAAGACGTTAAAAAATAATTTCAGGTGAACTATTAAGTATTTAATTATATCGGGTAATGATATTTATCAACTAAACTTACATTGCTCACTATTTATTAAATATTATATCTTTATTTATCAAATTTGCGAAGTATAATCCTAATTATTGATGAAATATACATCGCAAGATTATTTATTAAAATTAATTCAGATAAATTTATTAAATTATCTTATTTTTATAATTTTTTGATTATAGAATTGTTTCAAAGCATTCTAATTGTGCTGGCTCAAAATAAATATCTTTATTATTTGATCGATTATTTGTGTTGCGATGGGTATGTTGAAAATGTTCAGAATTAACCCAAGCATCAAAATCATCTTTAGATTCCCACTCAGTATATGAAGAGAATAACGTATAATTTTCTTCACTTTTTCCTTGTAATAAGTAAAAACGATTAAATCCGTTCATTTCTTTTAAATGACTATCACGATTACGCCATATTTCAATAAATGTATTTTCACTCCCACGTTTAATCTTAAAACGATTCATTACAATAAACATACAAATCTCCTTTTGCATTTTAAATATTTGACAAAAAAATAGCACGCCTATGCGTGCTATTTATATTCTAGCCTTTCACAAAGCTATTGCTGTTCTTCTGCTGAGTTAAGTAATTCAGCTAAGTTAGCTGTTGCTTCTTCTGCAGAAATTGTTGTTTGAATATCATCAGTCGATGGCATTGCTCGTTTACGCATACGTTCTTTATGATAAGCATAACCAGTACCAGCTGGAATTAATCGACCAACAATTACATTTTCTTTTAAGCCACGTAATTCATCATTTTTACCAGCAACTGCTGCTTCGGTTAATACGCGCGTAGTTTCTTGGAACGACGCCGCAGATATAAACGATTCAGTCGTTAGTGATGCTTTAGTAATACCAAGCAGATCGTGTAAGTAAACAATAGGTTCTTTTCCTTGCGCTTCAAGTTCACGGTTAATAATCTTCAAGCGTGAAACCTCAAGCTGTTCCCCATCAAGTAAACGAGAACTGCCTGGATGAATAACCGTTGCTTTACGTAACATCTGACGAACGATAACTTCAATATGTTTATCGTTGATCTTTACACCTTGTAGACGATAAACTTCCTGAACTTCGTTAACAATGTAACGTGTAACCGCATTTACACCACGTAAACGTAGAATATCGTGAGCTGATTCAGGACCATCCGAAATCACATCGCCACGACCAACTTGTTCACCTTCAAATACGTTAAGTTGACGCCATTTAGGAATCATCTCTTCATATGGCTCACTACCATCTAATGGTGTAATAATTAATCGACGTTTACCTTTGGTTTCTTTACCAAATGAGATAATACCATCAATTTCAGCAAGTATAGCAGGTTCTTTCGGTTTACGAGCTTCAAACAAGTCAGCAACACGTGGTAAACCACCTGTAATATCTTTGGTACCAACAGATGCCTGTGGAATACGAGCAAGTGTATCACCAATATTGATTTCAGCTCCATCTTCTAATTGAACTAACGCTTTACCTGGTAAGAAGTATTGTGCAAGCATTTCAGTGCCAGCGACATAAATATCATCACCTTTGGCATCCACAATTTTGATTGCTGGACGTAGATCTTTACCTACACCAGTCCGCTCAGCCACATCTAATATCGCTATAGATGATAAACCTGTTAACTCATCTGTTTGACGCGTAATAGTTTGACCATCAACCATATCAACAAAACGTACGAAACCTTTTGCTTCAGAGATAACTGGCATAGTATGTGGATCCCAGTTCGCAATTGTTTCACCAGCTTCAACTGCTGAACCATTACCTTTACTTAAAATCGAACCGTAAGGAACTTTGTAGGTTTCTTTCATTCGACCTAATTCATCGATAATCGTTAATTCAGCATTACGTGAAGTAATTACTAATTTCTTATCTGGATTAGTCACAAACTTCGCATTAGTTAATTTAATGCTACCTTTGTTTTTAACTTGAACACTTGATTCTGCTGCTGCTCGAGATGCTGCACCACCGATATGGAATGTACGCATGGTTAACTGTGTACCCGGTTCACCGATTGACTGAGCCGCGATAACACCGATTGCTTCACCTTTGTTAACCAAGTGACCACGAGCTAGATCACGACCATAGCATTTTGCACAAACACCAAAATCAGTATCGCATGAAACTACTGAACGTACTTTCACACTATCAACAGATTCAGCTTCTAGTAAATCACAATAGCTTTCATCTAGCAGTGTATTGCGAGGAATTAAGATATCCGCGCCACCTGGTTTTAATACATCTTCAGCTGTTACACGACCTAATACGCGTTCACGTAGTGGCTCTTTAACATCACCACCTTCAATTACTGGTGTCATTACTACACCTTCTAACGTACCGCAATCATCTTCAATAACTACTAAATCTTGAGCTACGTCAACTAAACGGCGTGTTAAGTAACCTGAGTTCGCAGTTTTTAAGGCGGTATCAGCAAGACCTTTACGTGCACCATGGGTAGAAATAAAGTACTGAAGTACGTTTAATCCTTCACGGAAGTTTGCCGTAATTGGTGTTTCGATAATTGAACCATCTGGTTTCGCCATCAAACCACGCATACCAGCTAACTGACGAATCTGAGCTGCAGAACCACGAGCACCAGAGTCAGCCATCATATAGATACTGTTGAAAGAAGATTGAACCTCTTCTTCACCATCACGATTAATGACTTTTTCTGTGGATAAGTTATCCATCATCGCTTTAGCGACACGCTCATTAGCTGCGGCCCAAATATCGATAACTTTGTTATAACGTTCACCAGCAGTAACTAAACCTGATTGGAACTGTTCTTGAATTTCAGCAACTTCAATTTCTGCTTCGTTGATGATTTGTAATTTCTTCGCAGGAATTTCCATATCATCAATACCAACTGAAACACCTGAACGAGCTGCATAAGCAAAACCTGTATACATTACTTGGTCAGCTAAAATTACAGTTTCTTTCATACCTAATTGGCGATAACAAATATTTAAAATTCGTGAAATCGCTTTTTTACCTAGTGGTTGATTAATAACTGAGAAGCTCATACCTTTAGGCATAATTAACCATAAAATAGCACGACCAACTGTAGTATCAACCACAGAAGTTGTATCTTCCCACTCACCAATACTATTACGGTGGCTTTCAGTAATACGTACTTTAACTTTAGCATGTAGCTCAACAAGACCTAAGCGATACAGTTTTTCTGCTTCTTTAGGTCCGGTTAAAATCATGCCTTCCCCTTTCGCATTAATTTTATCACGAGTCATGTAGTAAAGACCTAATACCACGTCCTGAGAAGGAACAATGATAGGCTCACCACTCGCAGGCGAAAGAATGTTGTTGGTTGACATCATTAACGCACGCGCTTCTAATTGAGCTTCTAACGTTAATGGTACGTGAACTGCCATTTGGTCACCATCGAAGTCAGCATTGAATGCCGCACAAACTAATGGATGTAATTGGATCGCTTTACCTTCAATTAGGATAGGTTCAAATGCCTGAATACCTAATCGGTGAAGTGTTGGTGCACGGTTTAGTAATACCGGATGTTCACGGATAACTTCATCTAAGATATCCCAAACAATTGCATCTTCACGTTCAACCATTTTCTTGGCTGCTTTAATGGTAGTTGCATAACCACGGCGTTCTAATTTTCCGTAAATAAATGGTTTGAATAATTCAAGTGCCATTTTTTTCGGTAAACCACATTGGTGTAAACGTAAATATGGACCTACAGTAATTACTGAACGTCCTGAATAGTCAACACGTTTACCTAATAGGTTTTGACGGAAACGACCTTGCTTACCTTTAATCATGTCAGCAAGTGATTTTAAAGGGCGTTTGTTTGATCCTGTAATTGCACGACCACGACGACCATTATCTAATAATGCATCAACCGATTCTTGTAGCATACGTTTTTCGTTACGTACGATAATATCTGGCGCAGCCAAATCTAATAAACGTTTTAAACGGTTATTACGGTTGATTACACGACGATAAAGATCATTTAAATCTGATGTTGCAAAACGTCCACCATCAAGTGGTACTAATGGGCGCAAATCAGGTGGTAATACTGGTAATACATTTAAAATCATCCATTCAGGTTTATTTTCTGATTGAATAAATGCTTCAATGATCTTAATACGTTTAGTTAATTTTTTACGTTTAGTTTCAGAATTCGTTGTTGCTAATTCGTCACGTAGTGCTTCGCATTCTGCTTGAACATCTATGTTACGTAATAATTCTTGGATAGCTTCTGCACCCATACGTGCATCGAACTCATCACCAAATTCTTCTAACGCATCTAAATACTGTTCTTCAGTTAAAATCTGACCACGTTCTAAATTGGTCATACCACCATCAAGAACCATAAATGATTCAAAATAAAGCACACGTTCAATATCACGTAGAGGCATATCAAGTAGTAAACCAATACGAGATGGTAATGATTTTAAAAACCAAATATGTGCAGTTGGAGAAGCAAGCTCAATGTGACCCATACGTTCACGACGTACTTTAGCTTGAGTGACTTCTACACCACATTTTTCACAAATTACACCACGGTGTTTTAAACGTTTATATTTTCCACATAAACATTCATAATCTTTCACTGGCCCAAAAATACGGGCACAAAACAATCCATCACGTTCAGGTTTAAACGTACGATAATTGATTGTTTCAGGTTTTTTGACTTCACCAAAAGACCATGAACGAATCATATCAGGAGAGGCAAGACCTATCTTGATAGCGTCAAAATCTTCAGTTTTAGTTTGTGCTTTTAGAAACTTTAGTAAGTCTTTCACAATTGACTCCTATGGAGTTAAATCAATTAGATAACTTATTATTGCTAATAAGTTATCCCTATAAATAGAAATCATTTGAACTAGAGAAGGTTACTCTTCGTCTAACTCGATATTAATACCTAACGAACGAATCTCTTTTAACAATACATTGAATGATTCTGGTATCGCAGGTTCCATACGATGATCACCATCTACAATATTTTTGTACATTTTAGTACGGCCGTTCACGTCATCTGACTTGACTGTTAACATTTCTTGTAAAGTATAAGCAGCACCATATGCCTCAAGTGCCCATACTTCCATCTCACCGAAACGTTGACCGCCGAATTGAGCTTTACCACCCAATGGTTGTTGAGTAACCAGACTGTATGAACCAGTAGAACGAGCATGCATTTTGTCATCAACTAAGTGATTTAATTTGAGCATATACATGTAACCAACGGTTACAGGACGTTCAAATTGCTCACCTGTACGGCCATCATACAGCGTAATTTGCCCTGACGTTGGTAAGTCACCAAGTTCAAGTAACGCCTTAATTTCTTGCTCTTTAGCACCATCAAATACTGGTGTAGCAAGTGGCATGCCATTACGTAAGTTTTGTGCCAGTGTCATGACTTCTTGATCAGTAAATTCTGCAACATTAACTTTTTGTGCAGCACCTAAGCCAAGATCATACGCTTTTTGGATAAATTCGCGTAATTTAGCTAATTCTTGCTGTTCTTTTAGCATTGCATCGATCTTCTGACCAATACCTTTAGCCGCCATACCTAAGTGAGTTTCAAGGATCTGTCCGATATTCATACGAGACGGAACACCCAATGGATTTAGTACGATATCAACAGGACGACCTTTGTCATCATATGGCATATCCTCAATTGGATTAATTTTAGAAATAACCCCTTTGTTACCATGACGACCTGCCATCTTATCACCAGGCTGGATTTGACGTTTAACAGCTAAGTAAACTTTAACAATTTTTAACACCCCAGGTTGTAAATCATCACCTTGAGTGATCTTCATGCGTTTAGCTTCAAGTTTTTTGTTAAATTCTGCTTTGATTTCTTCGTGCTGTTCTGCAAGCTGCTCTAATTGAGCTTGTTTCTCTTCATTTGCAATACCAATTGTTAACCACTTTTCACGTGGTAACACATCTAATTTATCAGCTTTAATACCACCAGCAATTAATACATCACGGATACGAGCAAACAAAGCAGCTTCTAAAATGTTAAGTTCTTCAGTTAAATCTTTACGTGCTTGTTTTAATTGCATATCTTCAATTTCAAGTGCACGTTTATCTTTTTGCACCCCATCACGCGTAAAGACTTGAACATCAATTACTGTACCAGAAACACCATTTGGTACACGTAAAGAAGTATCTTTAACATCAGACGCTTTTTCACCAAAAATCGCACGTAGTAGTTTTTCTTCAGGAGTTAATTGAGTTTCACCTTTTGGTGTCACCTTACCAACCAGAATATCACCGCCTTTAACTTCAGCACCGATATAAACAATACCTGATTCATCCAGTTTAGAAAGGGCTGCTTCACCTACATTTGGAATATCAGCAGTAATTTCTTCTGCACCAAGTTTAGTATCACGAGATACGCAAGAAAGTTCTTGAATATGAATCGAAGTAAAACGGTCATCTTGTACCACTTTTTCAGAGACTAAAATGGAATCCTCAAAGTTATAACCATTCCATGGCATGAATGCCACGCGCATGTTTTGACCTAATGCTAATTCACCTAGATCAGTTGATGGACCATCAGCAAGAACATCACCTCGCTCAACTTTTTCTCCTAATTCCACACATGGAATTTGATTGATACAAGTATTTTGGTTAGAACGGGTATATTTAGTTAAGTTATAAATATCAATACCGGTTTCGCCAGCGTACATTTCATCATCGTTAACATTAATTACAATGCGTGATGCATCAACATACTGAACGGTACCTCCACGACGAGCTACTGCCGTTACACCAGAGTCAACCGCTACAGCCCTTTCCATACCAGTACCAACAAATGGTTTTTCCGCTTTTAATGTCGGTACCGCTTGACGTTGCATGTTCGCACCCATTAAGGCACGGTTCGCATCATCATGCTCTAAGAATGGAATTAATGAAGCACCAACCGATACGATTTGCTGAGTTGATACGTCCATATAATGAACTTGTTCAGGACTATATAAACCAGACTCACCATTTAAACGGCAAGTCACTAAATCTTCTTTGAAACGTCCGTCTTCATCAAGATTCGAGTTAGCCTGAGCAATAACAAATTCGCTCTCATCAATCGCTGATAAATAATTAATTTCATCAGTTACAATACCATCAATCACACGGCGATATGGAGTTTCTAAAAAGCCATACTCATTAGTGCGAGAATAAACTGCTAATGAGTTAATCAAACCAATGTTCGGACCTTCAGGTGTTTCAATCGGGCACACACGACCGTAATGGGTAGGATGTACGTCACGAACTTCAAATCCTGCACGTTCACGAGTTAAACCACCTGGACCTAATGCTGAAATACGACGTTTGTGAGTAATTTCAGATAATGGATTGTTTTGATCCATAAACTGAGATAATTGACTAGAACCAAAGAACTCACGGATTGCAGCTGAGATCGGTTTAGCATTGATCATATCTTGTGGCATAAGTGAATCTAGATCGCCTAAAGATAAACGTTCTTTAACAGCACGCTCTACACGTACTAAACCAATACGGAATTGGTTTTCTGCCATTTCACCAACGCTACGAATACGACGATTACCTAAATGATCAATATCATCAACTTCACCATGACCGTTACGAATGCCGATTAATTTCTTCATTACGTCAACGATATCATCTTTTGTCAAGACGCTTTCGCCTTCGATATCTTCACGACCTAAAGAACGATTAAATTTCATTCTACCCACAGCTGACAAATCATAACGCTCATCAGAGAAGAATAAATTATCAAATAATGCTTCAGCCGCTTCTTTTGTTGGTGGTTCACCAGGGCGCATCATACGATAAATTTCAACTAATGCACCTAATCGATCACGAGTTGAATCAACATTTAAAGTTTCAGAAATAAATGGTCCATGATCAAGATCATTTGTAAATAATGTTTCGATCTTTCTATGACCAGCATTAGTTAATTCAAGCAATAACTCTAATGAAATTGGTGTATTAGCAAAAGCAATAACTTCACCTGTCGCTTCATTGACATAATTTTTAGCTAGAACTTTATTAACTATATATTCAACAGGTACGTCAATTTTAGTAACGTTATCTTTGTCCAATTCACGTATATGACGAGCCGTAATACGACGACCTTTTTCAGCATAAACTTTACCTTTTGATTCGATATCAAAAAGAGCTGTTTCACCACGTAAACGTTCAGGAACAAGATCCATTTTCAGTTTGGATTTGCCCACTTCAAAAATAGTTTTTTCGAAGAAAATATCTAGAATCTCTTCTGTTTCATAACCTAAGGCACGTAAAATAATTGTTGCTGGAAGTTTACGACGACGGTCAATACGGGCAAAAAGATTATCTTTTGGATCAAATTCAAAATCAAGCCAAGAGCCACGATAAGGAATAATCCGAGCATTATATAAAACTTTACCAGAAGAGTGTGTTTTACCTTTATCACTATCAAAGAACACACCAGGACTACGATGTAATTGTGATACGATTACACGTTCTGTACCGTTGATCACAAACGTACCATTATCCGTCATTAAAGGAATTTCGCCCATGTAGACGTCTTGCTCTTTAATATCTTTTACTGTTCCTTCTGGCGCATCTTTATCATAAATAACTAAACGTAATTTTACGCGCAACGGTGCTGAGTAAGTGATTCCCCTAATTTGACATTCTTTAACATCAAACACAGGTTCGCCCATTTTAAAGCTCACGTATTGTAACTCAGCGTTACCACTATAACTTTTTATCGGAAATATTGAACGGAATGCGGCTTCTAAGCCATATTGACCTTCTGGATCTTGCTCAATAAATTTCTGGAACGAATCAAGTTGAATAGAAAGAAGATACGGTATATCCAAGACTTGTGGACGCTTACCAAAATTCTTACGAATTCGTTTTTTCTCGGTATAAGAGTAAACCATTAGTTCCTCAACTTGCTTATCTGCTATTTTAGCATGATTAAATATTCATCAGGGGGTACTACCTTCAAATAATAACGCCTGACACCTCATCGAAAATATCTTTAAATATCAATTGATTAGGCTTAGAAAATATACAATTTCTTTATTACTTTTTATTGATAATCTTCAAATAAAATTCTTTGACTTTTTACAGCGCAAAAAGGCTGGAGGTAAAAAACCCCCAGCCATTTAGGTTGCTATCGATAAACTTATTTAAGTTCGACAACCGCACCAGATTCTTCAAGTGCCTTTTTAAGTTCATCTGCATCAGCTTTGCTAACGCCTTCTTTAACAGTTGCTGGAGCTGATTCAACAAGATCTTTAGCTTCTTTCAAGCCTAAACCTGTTGCACCACGAACTGCTTTGATAACAGCTACTTTGTTAGCACCAACTTCTTTTAAGATTACATCAAATTCAGTTTTCTCTTCTGCTGCTTCAGCTGGACCAGCTGCTGCAACTGCCACAGCTGCTGCTGCAGAAACGCCAAATTTTTCTTCCATCATTGATACAAGTTTAACAACGTCCATTACAGACATTTCGGCAACTGCATCTAAAATTTGTTCTTTAGTGATAGACATAATATAGTTTCCCAAATTTACAATTTTTATTAATTAATAAAGTTCACAATCATACTGCGATTAAGCAGCTTCTTTTTGATCGCGAACTGCTGCAAGAGTACGAACCAATTTGCCAGCTGCGGCTTCTTTCATGGTTGACATCAAGCGTGCTAATGCTTCTTCATAAGTAGGTAATGTTGCTAAGCGATCAATATTCGCTGCAGTAATCAACTCACCTTCAAAGGCTGCGGCTTTAATCTCAAATTTATCATTTTCTTTAGCAAACGCTTTAAAAATACGCGCTGCAGCACCTGGGTGCTCATTTGAAAATGCAATTAGAGTTGGACCAACAAACGTATCTTTTAAACACTCGTATTGAGTTCCCTCAACAACTCGGCGTAAAAGCGTATTACGAACAACACGCATATAAACACCAGCTTCACGAGCAGACTTACGTAATGCAGTCATTTTTTCTACAGTTACGCCACGAGAATCAGCAACAACTGCAGAAAGCGCACCTTTGGCGATTTCGTTAACTTCAGCAACAATTTCTTGTTTATTTTGAAGATTTAGTGCCATTGGTATTGCTCCTGGATTAAACTAGGCAAAGCCTAGACTGATTTTAACTAGCTACACATGTAGCTAGCATAACCACGATGAGCAGAATCCCTCTATTATATCTATCAGGCTCTGTCACCGTCTACGTAGGAAAATTAAGTAGTTAAAATTCAACTACACCTACGGTCTTGGACGGGGTCTGGTTAAGGCCAGACACCAACCGATTCTTATTGTTTAATTAACAAAGGTAATTAAACCGTTGCATTTAAAGTTGCTTGATCAATAGCAACTCCAGCACCCATTGTAGTAGAAAGGCTAACTTTCTTCACAAATACACCTTTAGAAGAGGCTGGTTTTGCTCGTTTTAAAGCAACAAGTAATGCTTCTAAATTTTCTTTAAGCTTCGCTGCATCAAAGTCAGCTTTACCGATAGTTGTATGGATAATACCATTTTTATCATTACGGTAACGAATCTGACCAGCTTTAGCATTTTTAACAGCTTCTGCAACATTAGGCGTTACAGTACCAACTTTAGGATTTGGCATTAAACCACGTGGTCCTAAAATTTGACCTAATTGACCAACAACACGCATAGCGTCTGGTGATGCAATAACTACATCAAAATCCATTTCGCCCTTCTTGATTTGATCAGCTAGATCATCCATTCCAACTAGTTCTGCGCCAGCTTCTTTAGCTGCTTCTGCATTTGCACCTTGAGTAAATACAGCAACGCGGACACTACGACCAGTACCGTGTGGAAGTACAATTGCACCACGTACATTCTGATCTGATTTACGTGAATCAATACCTAAATTAACAGCAACATCAACACTTTCTGTAAATTTAGCTGTTGCAAGTTCTTTCAATAAAGCAATAGCTTCATTAATCTCATATTGTTTAGTCGCATTCACTTTTTCGCGGATAAGTTTAGCTTTCTTAGATAATTTAGCCATTAATTAACCCTCCACTTCCAAGCCCATTGAACGAGCAGTTCCTTCAATAGAACGCATCATTGTTTCAATGGTAGCACCATTCATATCTGCAGCTTTTAATTCAGCAATTTCGCGAATCTGAGCACTCGTTACTTTACCTACTTTTTTCTTGTTTGGTTCACCAGAACCAGACTTAATTTTAGCAGCTTTTTTTAATAAAACCGCAGCAGGAGGAGTTTTAGTTACAAATGTAAATGAACGGTCAGAATATACTGTAATAACAACAGGAATAGGTAAACCTTTTTCCATGCTTTCAGTTTTTGCATTAAATGCTTTACAGAATTCCATAATATTAACACCATGTTGACCAAGTGCAGGACCAACTGGCGGACTAGGATTCGCTGCACCAGCTGCAACTTGCAACTTGATGTAAGCTTGTACTTTTTTTGCCATTTTTAATTTTCCTTTTCTCGGGTGCAAACGCCTCTATTAATAATAGCTATTAATAAATAGACAGCTCCCCTAAGTTAAATGAGGGCGAAATTATCCTATAACTTAAAACAAAAATCAAGATTTATTTAAAACCGGATAAATGAAAAGCAGAACCACTAGTTCTGCTTTCTTGCCATCAAATTATAGTACGTTAATTGCATTAAGTTCTTTAAATGCAAGCTCTAAACGTGCAACTAAAGAATCTTGACCTTTACGTAACCATACACGAGGATCGTAATATTTTTTATTTGGAGCGTCAGGACCTTCAGGATTACCTAATTGTCCTTGTAAGTAAGCTTCATTTGCTTTGTAGTAATCTAAAATACCAGCCCAGTTAGCCCATTGTGTATCAGTATCAATATTCATTTTGATAACACCATAGTTTACCGCTTCTGCAATTTCTTCTGGAGTAGAACCAGAACCACCATGGAACACAAAGTTCAATGATTTTTCAGGTAGATTAAACTTTTCTGATACATATTTTTGTGAATTATCGAGAATTTTTGGCGTTAATTTAACGTTACCTGGTTTATAAACACCATGTACGTTACCAAATGAAGCAGCAATAGTGAAACGAGGACTAATTGCACTCAAACGTTCATAAGCATAAGCAACATCTTCTGGTTGAGTATAAAGTGCTGAACTATCCATATGGCTATTATCAACACCATCTTCTTCACCACCAGTACAACCTAATTCTAATTCTAATGTCATTTTCATTGCCGACATACGAGCAAGGTATTGACAACAAATATCAATGTTATCTTTTAATGTTTCTTCTGAAAGATCGATCATATGAGAAGAAAACAATGGTTTACCTGTTTTAGCAAAATGAGTTTCGCCAGCATCAAGTAATCCGTCAACCCAAGGCAGTAATTTTTTCGCACAATGGTCAGTATGTACAATAACAGGTACGCCATATTTTTCTGCTATTAGATGAACATGTTTAGCACCAGATACAGCACCTAACACTGCACACTCTTGACCTTCAAGTTTTAAACCTTTACCTGCGATAAATTGTGCACCACCATTGGAAAACTGAACAATAACAGGAGACCCCACTTTAGCTGCGGTTTCAATAACTGCATTGATTGTATTTGTATCAACACAGTTCACCGCTGGTAGCGCAAAATTATTTTCACGTGCAATTTGGAACACTTTTTGAACATCATCACCAGTTACTACGCCAGGTTTAACGACATCAGAAATTTTTGTAACCATTTTATTACCTATAAATTTATTAATATAAAAAGTAGTAAGGATGAGTAATTAGCTCATCCTTACTTTTAAACTATAATATTATGCTTTTGCTCTTTCTTCTAACATTGCAACGGCTGGAAGTTTTTTACCTTCAACGAATTCTAGGAAAGCACCACCGCCGGTTGAAATATAAGAGATTTTATCTTCAATACCGAATAAATCAATTGCCGCTAATGTATCACCTCCACCGGCAATTGAAAAACCTTGGCTATCAGCAATTGCCTTGGCAACAATTTCAGTACCACGACGGAAATTAGGGAATTCAAATACGCCTACCGGGCCATTCCATAGGATTGTTTTTGCATTCTTGATAATATTTGCTAATACTTCTGCTGATTTATCTCCCAAATCAAGAATTTGTTCATTTTCTTTAACGTCTTTCACTGATTTTTCAGTTGCGGTAGCTGTTTCACTAAATTCAGTGGCAACTCGTACATCAGTAGGCACAGGAATTTCACAGTTAGCCATTAATTTTTTAGCTTCAGGAATTAAATCGGCTTCGTAAAGTGATTTACCAACATTATAACCTTCCGCTGCAATGAAAGTATTAGCAATACCACCGCCAACAATAATTTGGTCGGCAATTTTTGAAAGTGAATCAAGAACAGTTAATTTAGTTGATACTTTTGAACCGGCAACAATGGCAACCATTGGTCTTGCAGGGTTATCAAGCGCTTTACCTAAGGCATCTAACTCAGCAGCTAATAATGGACCTGCACAAGCAATAGGTGCAAATTTACCCACACCATGCGTTGAAGCTTGAGCACGGTGAGCTGTGCCAAACGCATCCATTACATAAATGTCGCAAAGTGCAGCGTATTTTTTAGATAAAGTTTCATCATCTTTACCTTCACCGACATTAAAACGAACATTTTCAAGAACAACTAATTCGCCCTCTTTAACATCCACGCCATCAAGGTAATCTTTTACTAAACGAACAGGGAAAGATACATGTTCTTTTAAATAATCAACAACTGGTTGTAATGAAAATTCTGGGTTATACTCGCCTTCCGTTGGACGACCAATATGAGAAGTAACCATTACTTTAGCACCTTTCTTGATCGCTTCTTCAATAGTCGGTAGTGATGCCTTAATTCGCGCATCAGAGGTTACTTTACCATTTTTAACTGGCACATTAAGATCTGAACGAATAAATAAACGTTTTCCATTTAGATCAAGATCTTGCATTCTAATAATAGACATGTGACTTCCTCTTATAAATATCAATATAATAAAATTGTGACTATTCTAACATAAAATTTTCTTTTAGGTTACAACCATTATTGCTCATATACTGAACATCTGCCGGAAATAAAAAATTTGTTATCTTAGTAAAAATTTTTATACAACAGCATTGACAATAGGCAGAAAATCAGGCATATTTTGCCGCCTTATTAATATGTAATTTTTATCTAAACTTGGGAGTTGACTTTGGCTAATATCAAATCAGCTAAGAAACGTGCGGTTCAATCCGAAAAACGCCGTAAACATAATGCTAGTAACCGTTCAATGATGCGTACTTATATTAAAAAAGTTTACGCAGCTGTTGCAGCTGGTGATAAACAAACAGCTGAAGTGGCATTCAAAGACATGCAAGCAGTTGTTGATCGTCAAGCGGCTCGTGGCTTAATCCACAAAAATAAAGCTGCACGCCATAAAGCGAATTTAATTAAGCAGATTAAAGCATTGGCTTAATGCCATTATCTGTTAACTATTGCAGTTAGAAAGAATAATAAAAAGTGGTGTAAGCCACTTTTTTTATTTGTATACTAATCCGTTATTCGATATTAATAAGAGAGTATATTGTGGTTCAGCGTGATTATGTAAGAAAAAAGAGCCGATCAAAAAAAAATAACTCACGAAATAAGCCTAATTTAATGATATTTTTGGCCATTATTATCATTATTCTATTTTCTACTATTCTCTATTATATTGTGAATAACAAACCAACTCAATCTGTCAAACCCCCAAAAGTAAAAACACAACCTCCGGCAATAACATTACCTGAACGGCCACAAGAACGTTGGACTTATCTTAAAGAGTTAGAAACTCCCAATGCTAGTTATGGTTCAAGATCAATCGCGAGTGAACGACAACAAATTTTAGATAGTTTTGTTAATAACTCACGTCCAGTGGCGCCGACTAAAAATAATAATGTAACCAAACAAGAAATTCCCACATCTACAACTACGCAAGATTTTAGTACTTCAAATAAATGGATATTGAAATGTGGAGCATTCAAAGATAAAGCTAATGCTGAAACCCTTAAAGCGAGAATCGCGATGATTGGCATCAGTGGTAATGTATCTTCAGGTCAATTATATCGAGTCACAGCGGGGCAATATACAAATAAAAATGAGGCAAATAAGGCATTAAACTCATTAAAAAATAATGGGATTAATGATTGTATTATTTCTAACTAAAAAGAAAAATATGAAATCATTCAAAAATATACAGTTATTCACTAAAATGTTATGGTTGCGTATCAATCAAGACCGTTTAACCACGTCTTCTGCTGGATTAGCTTATACAACAATCCTTGCTTTAGTGCCACTTATTACTGTTATATTTTCTCTACTCTCTGCTTTCCCTATGTTTGATGAGGTCAGTTTTTCATTAAAAAAAATAATTTATAACAATCTGGTTCCTACCGCTAGTGACACTATCGAAAATTACTTAGAACAATTTATTGGCAATACCAAAAAAATGACCTTTATGGGTATAATTGGTCTAATAGTTACATCGCTTTTATTAATCAATTCAATTAATACCGCGCTAAATCACATATGGAAAACCAAAAAAAAGCGATCATTCATGTACAATCTAACGATGTATTGGACGATATTAACTTTAGGTCCTATTTTAGCAGGTTCAAGTGTTGCAATAAGTTCATATATATTTTCATTAAAATGGCTTTCTACTGCTGCACCGGGTAACTTTCTACTCAGTACCCTACCTTTTTTTATATCTGTGGCTGGTTTTTGGCTGCTTTATAGTATTATTCCAACTGAATCTGTGCCTTTCAAAGAGTCCATGGTCGGAGCCATTGTTGCAGCGATTTTATTTGAACTAGGAAAACGAGCATTTGCTCTATATATAACTTCATTCCCAACTTATCAACTTATTTATGGGGTTGTATCATCAATTCCCATTATGTTGGTTTGGATCTATTTTTCTTGGTGCATTGTTTTGTTTGGTGCCGAATTTGCAGCAACTTTAACTGACTTTAATCGCAAAAAGCACATAGTTGAAAATCAATCATTACCAGAGTAATTACTTTATGATCGCCTTAATTCAACGCGTTAAACAAGCTAGTGTTACTGTTAATAATCAAATTATTGGACAGATTAATCATGGATTACTAGTATTATTAGGTATAGAAAAAGAAGATAACGAGCAAAAAGCAATACGTTTATGTGAAAAAGTACTAGGGTATCGAATCTTTAGTGATAGTGAAGGTAAAATGAATTTAAATGTTACTCAAACTAATGGTGATCTTTTAGTTGTTTCTCAATTTACACTTGCAGCCGATACGCATAAGGGAATGCGCCCTAGTTTTACTAAAGGTGCAAAACCCGAGGAAGCCAATAAACTATACCAATTTTTTATTGAACAGTGTAAAAAGCAAATTAATACACAAACAGGACAATTTGCAGCTGATATGCAAGTTTCTTTGATAAACGATGGACCAGTGACATTCTGGTTAGAGGTCTAACCAGAATCGTAATATTAAATATTATGTCCCCATGTAGAAACATAATATTTATAGTTGTTTATTTATTGAAGGTTTTTTAACATTTCTATTTCTGAATGATTTTCAACCAAACCTAATTTATTCAGTTTGTTAACATAAAATTGTTTTACATCACTCCATAGGTAATAAGGATAGATATCTGATTTTACAGGTAAATGTACTTCTCGTTCATTTAGCAATACTTTAATCAAAATAGGTTGATGGGTTTGCTTGCTTTTATAAAAAAGCCATTGAATGTTTGCTCCCATAGGAATAATTTTATCTGCTTTCCATACAGTAGGATAATCAAATAGTGTTTTAGTAACATTAGCAGAACCTTCAATTTCAAGTAAAGTGGCTAATGGCGAAATCGTTTCAGCATGTGCAAAGCGCAAATTAGCATCCACATTATTATCTTTTATTGCCTTATCGGCAGAATGAATCATATCCCATAATAATGGTGCAGCAATTTTAATTTGAATACCTGTATTATTAAAGGCAGGGCCTATCTGCAAATAATTTTTTGCAGTAACAACCGTGTTATACCATTCCTTTTGTTCTGATGAAAAATAACGGTCTAATTCAAGATGATTATCCGTTAAAACTTGTGGCGAAAAAGCCTGTAATTCTTGATACAATTGGTATATTGCAATAACAAAATCTGATGTTTTTACTGATGCATCCTCAGATACCTCTAACCCTTTTTTTAATTTATTTAAAAAAGATTTCTTAAAAATGCCTTTGGCAACTTGTTTACTCATCTGTTCGGTTCGAGAAGCATACTCAATCGATTTCACAGCATTTTTAACGGTCTGACTTTTTTTATATTCACTATAAGCGGGAGAATACTCAAAAAAGCGTAATAATGTTTGTTCATTATCTGGTTGTTGAACAACATGAATATTGGGATATTTAACTTTAAAAGATTTAATAAAAATTTCTGCTGTCTCTTTTGCTCTAGGAGAGCTAGTTGAAATAACTTCAATTTTTTGTCCTTTAAATACCGATGGATTATTTTCCAACATCCGTCTACTGATCAAACTAATGTCTGTGCGACCCAGATTAGTGAGCTGACCATAGTGGTTCTGATTTAATTGCTTAATGATAATGAGTTGACTTAGTAGATCTTTTCCTGAATTGGTCAATTGGTGCTGACTATCAGCCAATGATAAAATGTGATAAGCAAGATCCTCATGCTTTGACTTACTGATATAGCGAGAACCATGGCGTCCAATATGATCAATATAAAAAGCTTGATAGCCTGTGGGAGCAGAAGTAAGAATTTGTTTAGGATCGTATGGATAAGCTGTTTTGGAACCAGCGATCACATAGGGTTGAGCAAAACTTAATGAAGTAAAGGTAAATAAAAAAACTGTTAATAGCTTACGAGAACCCAGTATAATCATATTTGTATCTCCATTTAGATACTAATCAGGATTAAGATAAAAAACGGTCAATAAATGCCTTAAATAACAATATCCGTTTCATATATTAACACAGCAGACCCACTAAACTTGATTAATAGTAAAATTTTACGATAAAAGATGATTATTTTTATAACACTCTTTTATTTTTTGTAAAAAAGATTATCTTATTAGGCACTCAAAATAACTTCCATTTTATTAATTAAAAATAATGAAATTATATGGCCTTTCTGGCACCAAAATTAGCTGTGCATTTATTTCAGCATGTATAAGTACCCCTTATAATACAACTCGTTTTTTTAAAGACTTAATTGCAGGGATAACCGTTGGTATTATTGCTATACCACTAGCAATGGCTCTTGCAATTGCCAGTGGAGTTCCGCCACAACATGGGCTTTATACCGCAATTATAGCTGGTCTTGTTATTGCTCTAACGGGAGGATCACGTTTTAGTGTATCCGGACCTACAGCCGCATTTGTAGTTATTTTATATCCAGTATCATTACAATATGGTATATCCGGATTATTAATTGCAACATTATTATCAGGTGTTTTTCTAATATTAATGGGCATGATTCGATTAGGACGATTAATTGAATATATTCCATTACCTGTCGTATTAGGTTTTACCTCAGGCATTGCTATTACCATCGCCACCATGCAAATTAAAGATTTCTTTGGTTTAACTCTTGAACATATGCCTGAAAGTTATATAAGTAAAGTTATTGAATTAGCTAAGACTTTACCATCCATTAATATTGCAGATACAATTGTCGGAATGGTAACACTGATTATTTTAATTGTATGGCCAAAATTTCGAGTAAAAATATCCGGTCATCTACCAGCTTTGGTTGCAGGTATTATTATCATGTTTATTTTAAATCAATTCGGCTTTCAAATTGAAACCATAGGCTCAAGATTCACCTACACACTTGCTGATAATACTACCGGTCGTGGTATTCCTTCAGTACTACCTGAATTTGTTTTACCATGGGAAAATGCTGAATTTAATTGGGATTGGACGACACTTTCAGCTTTACTTCCGATTTCACTTACTATGGCAATGTTATGTGCCATTGAATCACTGCTTTGCGCTGTAGTATTAGATGAAATGACCCACACTAAACATCACTCAAACAGCGAACTGATAGGTCAAGGTTTAGGCAATATTATTGCTCCATTTTTTGGTGGTATTTCGGCTACTGCTGCTATCGCACGTTCAGCTGCGAATGTTAAGGCTGGTGCTACATCACCTATCGCAGCAGTCTTACATTCATTGGTAGTATTACTTGCTCTTATTTGCTTTGCACCACTTTTATCTTATATTCCACTATCAGCAATGGCTGCTCTGTTATTAATAGTAGCATGGAATATGAGTGCTGTGCAGCGGGTAATATATATCATCAAATGTGCACCTAAAGATGATATTTTAATTATGTTTATCTGTATGACACTGACCGTATTGTTTGATATGGTTATTGCAATTACACTTGGAATAGTACTGGCTTCCATATTATTTATGCGTCGTATTGCTAGAATGACTCGTTTAGTTGAACTAAATCGGAGTGATAATAAAACTTTAATTTTACGTGTTAATGGACCACTGTTTTTTGCTGCTGCAGAAAAAACTTTTGCTGAGCTTTATAAAAAAATTAACGGTTATGAGCATATTATATTACAATGGGATGCCGTACCAATTCTTGACGCTGGCGGACTTAATGCCTTAATACATTTTATTGATGAATTGCCAGAACACGTTGATTTATCAATATGTGAGTTGCAATTTCAGCCATTAAAAACATTAGCTCGCGCAAAAATTGTACCTATCCCCAATAAACTAATGTTCTTCTCAACATTAGATGAAGCATTGAAGGATAAAGAGTAGTTTCATCGTAGTTTTTATGTTATTTAATAAGTAAGTAGTAAGATCTGTGGTACATCTAAAAATACTACAGATCAGTAGTAATCATTACCTCCGCGATCTTTCTTTTCTATTGCTAACTATGATTAGCAATTCTACGATCAGAAAGATGTTTTATTTAAATGTAAACTTAAATATAAAAGTAGGAAAATAATATGATATGTGATGAAAATAACGTTCAATATATAAAACAAAAATCCAATTGGTTAATTGTAGTAGGCATTATTTTAATTGTATTAGGGTGTTTAGCCTTAGGTTATCAATTAATTGCAACTGTTTTTTCTGTCTATTTTATTGGTGCATTAATTTTAATAGCAGGAATTGCACAAACAATAAATTCATTTAACCTCAAAGGTTTTGGTCAAACGGCATTATGGACAATAATAGGTATTTTATACATTATTGTTGGCTTAATATCTTTTTTTCGACCGATTGCGGTTTCATCAGCTTTAACTTTAGTGATCTCCATCTTGCTGATTATGAGTGGCTTTACGCAAATTTTTGCTTCTTTTAGTAATCGAAATTTACCACGTTGGGGATGGGTACTCACTTCTGGTATTATTACCCTAATTTTAGGTTTGATGATTATTACTGGCTGGCCATATGATAGTCTTTGGGTATTAGGAATGTTTTTAGGTATAGACCTTATATTCCAAGGTTTTGCATATGTAGCTATTGGTTTTGCAATAAAAAACTGATAGTTTAATACTAAAGGGTTGCTTAAATTGCTATTGATCCAATTTAAGCTACCCTTATCTATTGTAATAACGAAATCGCATCAATTAAATAATTAAAATTAACAATATTAAAATTTAAAAACTTTTATTTATAACTTTTATTTGTTCTAGCTTTTACTTCTTTCATGGTTTGTAAAATTCGATGATAGTTATCTAACCTTGATGGTGCAATTTTGCTATCTTTCACAGCTTGTTGTAATAAGCAACCTGGTGTATCGAGATGATTACAATCTCGAAACTGACATCCCCCTAAATAGTCATCGAACTCTCTAAAGCCACTAATTACCTGTTCTGGCTCCAGATGCCATAAACCAAACTCACGAATACCTGGCGAATCAATAATATCACCTCCGTTTGGTAGATGATAAAGTCGAGTTGAAGTAGTAGTGTGCTGCCCCAATCCGGATAATTCGGAAATATCTCCAGTAATAGCTGATTGTGATTGATGCGGTAATAATAAATTAATAATACTTGATTTTCCCACACCTGATTGCCCAACTAAAATGGATATTTTATTCTGTAAAAGAGCTTGTAACGCAGCAATACCATGGTGATTGTGACAAGAAACATATAAAACTTGATAACCAATATTTTTGTAAATAGTTAATTGTTCTTCAACTTTTGCTCGTTGTTGATCACTCAGTAAATCGGTTTTATTTAAAACAATGATTGGCTCAATATCGGTTGCTTCGCAAGCCACCAAATAACGATCAATAATATTAAGTGATAATTCAGGTAAAACAGCTGAAATAATTATTATTTGATCGACGTTAGCAGCAACAGGTTTAACTCCATCATAAAAATCAGGGCGAACTAACTCAGAATGCCTTACATGAACCGCCTCAATAATACCATTGGTATTAGGCTCCAAACTTTCACGCCACACGACTTTATCACCTGTCACTAATGATGGTAAAGTACGCCGAATACTACAGCGATAAATGTGTCGTGAGTTATCTTCAACATCAGCTGTCTTCCCAAAACGACTTATCACCACACCATCACGTGGTGATGAAAAATTTAACAGACTTTCATCTTGTTTGGTTTCTAATCGTTGTCGGTGTTTAGCCTCAACACGTCTTTTTTGATTTTTGGATAGTTGATTTTTTGCCACAGTCACTAATTTTTGCTAAAACAGTTTGACAGTTATGCTACACTACTCGGCATCAAAAAGAAAATTTCTATAACAAATTATGACCACACAATTACAAATTAACAGTAGCAATCTCATTTGGATCGATCTTGAAATGACTGGTCTAAACCCAGAAACCGATCGTATTATTGAAATTGCAACTATCGTAACTGATTCTAATTTAAACATTTTAGCTGAAGGTCCCGTTATTGCCGTTCATCAATCCGACGAACGATTAGCCTTAATGGATGATTGGAACAAAAATACCCACGGCAAGTCAGGTTTAATTGAACGAGTACGCCAAAGTAACGTTAATGAACAACAAGCCGAACAACAAACCATCCAATTTTTAAAACAGTGGGTACCTATAAATAGCTCACCAATTTGCGGAAACACTATTGGGCAAGACCGCCGTTTTCTATTTAATTATATGCCTAATTTAGAGAGTTATTTTCATTATCGCTATTTAGATGTTAGTACCATAAAAGAATTAGCGAAACGATGGAAACCTGAAATTTTAAAAGGATTCACAAAACGAAGTACTCATCAAGCACTTGATGATATTCGTGATTCTATTGCAGAGCTTATTTATTATCGCCAACATTTTTTTAACCTTAAGGACTGATGGATATGCAACGGATTTATACCATTTTACTCTATCTTATTCAGCCATTGGTATGGATAAGATTACTTTGGCGTAGTTACAAAACACCAGCATATCGTAAACGTTTGCTTGAGAGGTATGGTTTTTGCAAAAATAAAGTGAAGGAAAATGGCATTTTAGTTCATGCAGTATCTGTCGGTGAAACCATTGCAGCCGTTCCGCTTATTAAAGCTTTACAACGACAATATCCTGATTTACCCATTACCGTCACAACAATGACACCAACGGGATCTGAGCGAGTTAAATCATTACTAAAAGACAGTGTAAGCCATGTGTATTTACCATATGATTTGCCGTGCGCTATTAGGCGTTTTTTGCAAAGAATCCAACCTAAGTTAGTTATTATTATGGAAACCGAACTTTGGCCTAATTTTATTAGCCAATGCCATAAGTACGCTATCCCTTTAATTATTGCTAATGCTCGCTTATCCGAACGCTCAGCTAACCGTTACAGTAAACTAGGCACAAGCATTAAACATTTATTAGCTAAAATTAGCATGGTTGCGGTACAAAATAAGCAAGATGGTGAACGCTTTCTATCACTAGGCCTACCCAGCGATCATCTAACCGTAACTGGCAGTATCAAGTTTGACATTAATTTAACGACTGAGCAACAACAAAAAATTGCTGAATTAAAACAAAAATGGCAATTAAATCGTCCCGTTTTTATTGCAGCTAGTACTCATGATGGCGAAGATGAGATCATCCTAAAGGCATTTAAACAATTATTGCTGTATAATCCAGATTTATTATTAATCTTAGTACCCCGCCATCCTGAACGTTTTAAAATAATTGAAAAACTAATTAAAAATAGCCAATTTAACTATATAACTCGTAGTTTAAACCAAATACCAACAGTTCAAACTCAAGTGGTTTTGGGTGACACCATGGGTGAACTATTAGAACTTTATAGCATGGCAGATATTGCTTTTGTTGGCGGTAGCTTGGTCGATCATGGAGGACATAACCCTTTAGAACCAGCCTTGCATCATATTCCAGTTATTAGTGGTAAATATTTTTTCAATTTTAAACTTATTTGCGAGCAATTAATTGCTGCAAAAGGAATGATTATTTGTGACAGCACAGCTGAATCTTTATACTTAGTTGTAAACAATCTATTGAATAATAAAACAGAAAGCCAACAAATTGGTGAAAATGCCTATCAAGTATTAAAGAAAAATCAAGGTGCACTAGATAGGCTTGTTAGTACTATAAACGGTTATCTTTGTTCAAAATAAGGTTACTTATGAATAAAACACAAGGGTTATTACTGGTTAATATTGGGACACCTAACACAGCCACGCCTGATGCAATAAAACAATACTTAATTGAATTTTTACTTGATAGGCACGTAGTGGATTTGCCTGCTTTCTTTTGGTATCCAATTTTAAAATATCGAGTATTACCTAAACGGGTGCCTTGTATTATTAATCATTATAAAAAAATTTGGATAGATGATTTATCACCATTGATGCATTACAGTCAACAACTGTGCGAGAAGTTACAACAGGCTTTATCTAATATTCATTGCCAATTAGCCATGACCTATGGCGAGCCGAATCTTCAATTTGCATTAAATAAATTACAATCATGTAACAAAATAACAGTATTACCATTATTTCCTCAATATTCGACTACGACAACATTATCTGTACTGGATAAAATAAAAACAATTGAATCCTCTCAATCAATACCCAATAATATTCATTACATCCGTGATTATGCTGATCATCCCAGTTATATTAATGCTCTATATTTACAGATTAAACAAGCGTTTGAAGAGCAAGGGAAGCCTGATGTATTAGTACTGTCTTATCATGGAATTCCCGAACGTTATATCCACAAACGCAAAGATGATTACATAGAGCGTTGCCAAATAACCACATTATTGTTAATTGAAAAATGTAAAGCTCATGGCATTAATCTTCCCATTGAAATGGCTTATCAATCTAAATTTGGCAAAGGAAAATGGGTTACACCAAATACCAGCGATTCGCTGGAAAAACTAGCGCATAACGGCGTTAAATATGTACATGTTATTTGTCCTGGATTTTCTGTAGATTGTATTGAAACTATTTACGAAATTAATGAAGAAAATCGAGAACTATTTTTACATGCTGGTGGTGAAAAATTTCATTATATTCCAGCATTAAATGATTCTAATTTACAAATTAATTTAATTAAAGATCTTATAAACTATACTTAAACGTATAGTTAATCTAAAACTTTTTGACAAAAATAAAAAATGGGGCTAAAAAGAAATTAATTATTGCTTTAAACCTTTAATACTTTGTTTTCAATTGTGCAACTGATTAATATTGAGTCACTATCTACAGCGTATACATTTTATAACCTATGATAGGATTGTCAATATTGAGAATCTGAGCCCTAAGGAGAAAATTAGATGAAAATAATCATCATTGGCGCTCAAGCTGCTGGAGCGAGTGCTGCAGCTAAAGCCAAAAGAATGAACCCCAATGCTACCATTCGTATTTATGAAAAAACTGACATCGTATCGTTTGGGGCTTGTGGTTTACCCTATTTTATTGGTGAGCATTTCACTGATGCTAATGAAATGATATCCCGTACACCACAACAATTCCAACAAGATGGCATTGAAATAAAAACATTTCACCAAGTCGTCGCTATTGATAACATACAAAAAAAATTAACAATTAAAAATATCAATACAAATGAGTGCTTTGATGATAATTATGACAAATTATTAATTGCTGTTGGTGCAAGTCCTATTATTCCAAATTTTACAAATCATCAATTGAAAAATATTTTTACTTTACGAGATCTTGATGATGGTTTAGCAATTAAACAAACATTATCCGATCCTAAAGTAAAACATGTTATTGTAGTAGGTGCAGGCTTTATAGGGCTTGAAATTGCCGAATCATGTGTAGCTTTGAATAAGCAAGTTAAACTAATTCAGTTAGATGATAGAGTCCTGATCGATGCATTCGATGAACAAATTACCGACATTATTGCAAAGAACATCAAACAACATTGTGATTTGCATCTACAAGAACAAGTACAGGGCTTTATTGGAGAAGAGCACGTCACACACGTAATTACCAATAAAAATACGTATCTTGCTGATATTGTTATTATTGCAACTGGTGTGAAACCAAACAGTGAAATTTATCAAAATATTGGTCTTAATACGTTAGCAAATGGCGCTATCATTACTGATAGCTATGGACAAACCAACCTTTCTGATATTTATGCAGCGGGTGACTGTGCAGCATTACATCATAAAGTCAGCAAAGCTTTAGTTTACATTCCTCTTGCTACAGGTGCAAATAAACTGGGGAAAGTAGTGGGCGAGAATTTAGGAGGAGGACAGAGTGAATTTCCTGGAACCATCGGTACATCAGCATTTAAGGCGTTTGATATTGAAGCTGGACGAACTGGCTTAACTGAAAAAGAAGTCCAAAAAGCGGGTATTGCATATAAAACCGTTGTAGTTAGGGATAAAAATCACAGTAATTATGTTGCCGGACAAACTGAGATAACGGCCAAAATCATTTATCACGCTGATAGCCGTATCATTTTAGGCGGGCAAATCGTGGGTGGTAGTGGTGCTGTTTTACGAGTGAATACGTTAGCTACTGCCATATGGGCAGAGATGAAAATTGATGAATTAGCAATGATGGACTTTCTGTATGCGCCTCCATTTTCAAGACCCTGGGACATTTTAAATATTGCAGGTTCAATAGCTAAATAATACAAATTATCTTACTTGATACAAAAATCAGTTCATCAAAATTAACTAAGATTATTAATATGATTTTATTCGATGATTAAATTATCACAATAAAGAGGCAATTATGTCAGATCCCATTTTTCAAGGAACTTTTTTTGAAAAGTTCCTATCAATTACACACTATCAAACTTTAATTGGTATTGGACTACTACTAGTTTGTTTTCTAGGGGTGATGAAACCACTACAGGACAGAAAAGTTAATTTTTCTATTCGAATGTTAGTTGGATTAATACTGGGTGCCGTGCTAGGTTTAGGTATACAAAGTGCAGCAGGATTTCCAGATAGATCAACTCTTTGGATGCAAGAGACGGCCACATGGTATGGTCTTTTTGGGCGTGCTTTTATTGCCTTTATTCGTATGTTAGTCATTCCCTTGATATTTGTCTCAATTGTAAAAGTTATTATCGATTTTTCGGGTAAAAAAAATCTCCCACAAATCGCATTTAGAGGGATATTCTGGTTACTATTTACCACTGCGATTGCTTGTATAGTCGGTATTGTTTTGGCTAATTTGTTTGAATTAGGAAAGATCAGCTCTACAACTATTCACCAAGCTCAAGCTAAACAGTACACTAATATTATTGATACATTTGTAAACCTTATTCCAAGTAATATCATTGCATCAATGGTTAAAGAAAATATTGTTGGATTAGTTATCTTTTCTTCTCTTATGGGACTTGCTGCCAATCGAATGGAAAAGAAAAGTCCTCAACCTATTATCCTTTTTAAAACTTTTATTGAAGCACTTTATAAAATTGTGATGTCAATTGCGATGACTATCATTAAATATATGCCATATGCAGTGATCGCTCTTCTTGCCAGAACTATTATTTCCAATGGTATACCTGCAATTGTTGAAGTATCAGGTTTTGTTGCTGCTATCTACACGGCCACTTTAATCATGTTAATTGTACATGTTTTAATTGTTATGATTCACGGCATATCACCATTTATGTATATTAAAAAAGCGATGGGAACGTGGTTATTAGCCTTTACCAGCCGCTCGTCAGTCGGTACATTACCTATGACTATCTCAACTTTAACAGTACGTATGGGAGTAAATACCGGTACAGCAAATTTAGTCTCATCACTTGGTAGCACTATGGGTATGAATGGCTGTGCTGGTTTCTTTCCAGCGTTGCTTGCCGTTATGGTTGCGCATATGGTAGGTATAGATACTAATTTTCAATTTTATATTATGCTAGTAATTGTAGTTGTGATTGGATCTATTGGCATTGCTGGGATACCTGGTACAGCAACAGTTGCTGCAACAGTAGTTTTATCTGGTATGGGCATGGCTGAATACTTCCCATTAATTGGTATGGTTTTGGCTGTCGATCCAATCATTGATATGGCACGAACCCTAGTCAACGTATCTGGGTCAATGACTGCCGCTGTCGCTACCGATCGCGAAGTGGGACTTATGGATATGAATACGTTCTATAATCCAAATATTACTCTTGAAAATGAACAGTCGGATGTTTAATACAAGTAAAGAATATACAGAATGAAAAGGACGCTTAAAGCGTCCTTTTTTGTGATAAAAAATTAATGTTTAAATTGTCTTTAACCATGCAGTAACATCATTACCTAAGCTTTTATGACGCATTGCGTATTGTACAAAGGTTTGTACATAACCCAATTTATTACCACAGTCATGACTTCGACCTTTAATACAATATGCATCTACAGGATCTTCTTCAAGTAACATTGCAATCGCATCAGTGAGCTGAATTTCACCACCCGTACCTAATGGTGTTTTCGCAAGTAAAGGCCATATTTTTTCTGATAAAACATAGCGTCCAACTACTGATTGATTGGATGGTGCTTCTTCCACTGATGGTTTTTCAACGACACTATACATTTGTCTTACATCCCCAGCAGACAATTCTTGACCATGACAATCGACAATACCATAAGAAGAAACTAATTCTTTCGGTACCGGCTCTACCATAATTTGGCTATGCTTAGTCTCATGATAGTTATTAATCATTGCTGCTAAATTATCTTTTGTTAGATCGCTTTCATACTCATCAATAATTACATCTGGTAGCACGACCGCAAAAGGTTCATCGCCAACCAAAGGATAAGCACATAATACGGCATGACCAAGCCCTTTGGCTAAACCTTGACGGACGCTGGTTATTGTAACATGTTTAGGTAAAATACTTTGTACTTCTTGTAACAGCTGACGTTTAACGCGCGCTTCTAACATTGCTTCTAATTCAAAACTGGTATCAAAGTGGTTTTCAATGGAATTTTTTGATGAGTGGGTAACAAAAATGATCTCAGTAATGCCTGCTGCAATACACTCTTTTACTACATACTGAATAAGTGGTTTATCAACCACTGGTAACATTTCCTTAGGAATGGCTTTAGTAGCAGGTAACATTCGCGTACCAAGACCGGCAACGGGGATAACGGCTTTCTTGACGTTTCCATTCAAAGTTGATTCAAAACTTAATGACATGTTATTTCCTTAAAAAAATTAGCAGATAATACACTATTGCAACAGTGTGTTATCTCTATGCCATATTAACAACATGTATTTTCAACCCTTAATGATTTTATGACTTCAACATATAGGGAATCAAAGAACATGCATGAATAATTGCCTTTGTAAAATTTCATATATTACATTGATTCAATATCAAATTGTAATAAACGATGAAAAAATTGAAATCTAGCATCGTAAAGGCAGTATTAATAATCTTTACTGTATAATTGAAATTCTAGGGCTAAATTATCAAAAATTAAATAAGAAAGTGAAATAAATTTTGTTAATATGCTTGATACTATAATTATCAATTCAAGCTATATTGCTATTAGTGTTTTTTTTATAAAATATTTCATCTATTTACATATTGATACATCGTTAGATTCAATTAATGTAAGATTATCCCTGTCTTTAACTAAAGAATCAATAGCAATATAAATAATCTGACAGTTTTGCAAAATCTCTTGCCTTACTACAAATTTCGCTTTGCGATCACGTGCTTCTTTTTGCGTGGGACTCATATAAAGATCTTCATAGCCATCATCATATAATGTCACTCTATCTAGTAAGGACTGTGCTCGCCAAAATGTTTGTTTTGGATAATCACGAATCTCAATATTTCCCGTGAATTTACCTTTCATGCCAGCATAACTTGCTGGTAAGTGTTTACTTTGTCGACTTTGGGCAATATAAATATGCTGATAATTTGATATGTTTGATGGTAAAGGATTTAATACAAATTCTGTATTAATCATACTTGAATAATGACAGTTTTTCATTGTTAAAGGTGCAGTTCGAAAATTTAACGAACCGCACCCAGTAAGTAAAAAAATATAACTACTAAAATATATCTCATTTTACTTTTGACAATTTATAACTTTATTTATTGTCTTTATTATAATTTATCACTAACTTTTTCTGCTGTTTTTGATATAGTCTTACCACCAGATTGGACATCTTTACCTACACCATTAACTGTATTACATCCAACAATGAGAGTTGTCATTGCAATACCGAAGACTAGCATTAACATATTACGTAACATAAATATTCTCCTTTTTGTGACTTGATTATTTTAATGTAGCAAATGCTTCCGCCACACGATGAATATTATGGTGATTTAGACCCGCCACACACATTCTTCCACTGCCCACCAAATAAACAGCAAAATTATCTTTTAATTGTGTGACTTGTTGTTTACTAAAACCAGTATAACTAAACATCCCACGCTGTTTTACTAAATAATCGAAATTTCTATCTGGAACTTGTTTTTTTAACAAGTTAACTAAAGTAGAACGCATCGCCACAATACGATTTCGCATTGATTCGACTTCCTTGAACCAATTTGCTTTCAAATCGGGATCATTTAACACGTAACTGACTAATTGGGCACCGTAAGCCGATGGGCTAGAATAGTTTCGACGGACAGTTGCCTGAAGTTGCCCTAATACATGACTCGCTACTTCATGATTTTCACATAACACAGATAAACCCCCAACACGTTCACCATAAAGTGAAAAAGTTTTCGAAAACGAGTTACTTATAAAACCACAAAGACCAACTTCCGCAGCTTTTTTAATTGCGTAACTGTCACTTTCAATACTTTCGCCAAATCCTTGATAAGCAATATCCATAAATGGAATGAGATCACGATTTTTCAATACTGCAATTATTTTATCCCACTGTCTCTGTGTTAAATCAGCCCCAGTAGGATTATGACAACAAGGATGAAGTAATACAATGCTTCTAGCTGGCAATTGTTCTAATGTCTCAAGCATTGCATCGAATTTGACTCCACATGTTTGTGAATCAAAATAGGGATAGGTATTTACTTTAAAACCAGCACCACTAAAAATAGCGATATGATTTTCCCATGTTGGATCGCTAACCCAAACTTGTGAATTAGGGAAGTAACGATATAAAAAATCAGCGCCTATTTTTAGTGCGCCTGATCCACCCAATGTTTGTATCGTTGCAATACGTTTATCTTTATAGGCTGAATGTTCTTCACCAAATAGTAATGACTGAATTGCTTGGCAATAAGAGGATAAACCGCTCATCGGTAAATAGAGTTGCGCACCTTTTTGATTGTGATAAATATAATCACGAGCATTTTTGATACACTCTAATTGAGGTACTACACTATTTTCATCATAATAATAACCAATACTTAAATTAGTTTTACTTTCACGATGATCATTATTAAATTCAGCGACTAATGATAAAATTGGATCCCCAGCATAGGACTCTACTTTTTCAAACATATTACAACCTAATTGACACAATAACTAATAGCTGTAGATTATTGCATCAACTCAATTGGCAATCAATCACTAAATCTAAGTTTAACTATAAATAATTCAATTCAATTTTTTCGATGAATTTTAATCAGTTTTAATCTTAATAACCACGATATAATAGAGAATAAAATTATTTAATTTACATTGAATTTTATACTAAAACGTATACTTTACCTGAAACTTTTTGGATAAGATTAGCACTTTTTAGTGCTAATCAAACTAGCAAAACTATTTAGCAGCAACGACTTCTATTTCAACTTTTGCATCTTTAGGAATACGAGCAACTTGTACACAAGAACGTGCGGTGAATCCAGCATTATTTTCTATAAAAAATGCTTCATATACCGCATTAACAGCGGCGAAATCATTCATATCAGCTAAAAAAATGGTTGTTTTTACTATATTACTTACTTGATAACCGGCCGATGTGATGATTGCTTTAACATTAGCTAAACTTTGCTTTGCTTGCTCTTTAACGCAAGTTGACATTTCGCCACTTTCAGGGATTATGGGAATTTGTCCTGACACAAATAGCATATTGCCTAAATCGACTGCCTGAACATAAGGGCCGATTGCTGCTGGGGCGTTTTCGGTTTGAATCACTTTCGCCATTTTCAATTTTCTCCTTTTGTATTTCTTCTATTTTTTCATTACTTTTAATAAGTAATTTACCTTTGTTAATTTTTTTCATTTCAACAGGAAGATAATTTAGTGTCAAGTCAATACACAATGATGATCATGGGACTTCTTAAAATTTTCTGATATGATAATCAAAATTTTTTTATTTATTGAGAGTTAATATGTTTGAGAATTTAACCGACCGTTTATCGCAGACATTTCGCAATATCAGTGGTCGAGGACGACTGTCTGAAGATAATATTAAAGAAGCACTGCGTGATGTACGAATGGCTCTACTTGAAGCCGATGTTGCGTTACCTGTTGTTCGTGAATTTATTAATCAAGTTAAAGAAAAGGCTGTAGGTTTAGATGTCAATAAAAGCCTAACACCAGGCCAAGAGTTTATTAAAATTGTTCAAGCTGAATTGACCACAGCAATGGGAGAAGTCAACAGTTCACTTAACCTTGCAACACAGCCACCAGCAGTAATTTTAATGGCTGGTTTACAAGGTGCAGGTAAAACCACCAGTGTTGCCAAACTGGCCAAATTCTTAAAGGAAAAACAGAAGAAAAAAGTACTGGTTGTATCAGCCGATGTTTATCGACCAGCGGCAATTAAACAGTTAGAAACACTTGCTAAAGCCATTAATGTAGAATTTTTTCCATCCGATATTAATGAAAAACCAATTAATATTGTAAATAAAGCCATTTCACATGCTAAATTGCAATTTTTTGATGTACTTATTGTCGATACCGCAGGTCGTTTACATATCGATAATGACATGATGGACGAAATCAAGGCTCTTCATCAAGCTATAAACCCAATTGAAACCCTATTTGTTGTAGATGCTATGACGGGTCAAGATGCGGCCAATACTGCGAAAGCATTTAATGATGCATTACCGCTTACTGGTATAATTTTAACTAAAATTGATGGTGATGCTCGTGGTGGTGCTGCACTTTCTATTCGCAAGATTACTGGCAAATCAATTAAATTTTTAGGAATGGGTGAGAAGACTGATGCTTTAGAACCATTCTATCCTGATCGTATTGCTTCTCGTATTTTAGGTATGGGTGATGTGATTTCGTTAATTGAGGAATTACAGAGTAATGTCGATCGTGAGAAAGCAGAAAAAATCGCCAAAAAATTAAAAAAAGGAGATAAATTCGATTTTAATGATTTTCAAGATCAGCTTAAACAGATGCGCAATATGGGTGGTATGGGCGCAATGCTGGCAAAATTACCTGGTATTGGTCAACTGCCTGATCATATCAAAGCACAAATGGATGATAAAATAACTATCAAAATGGAAGCAATTATCGGCTCAATGACACTCAAAGAGCGCGCAAATCCAGAAATCATTAAAGGTTCACGCAAGCGTCGAATTGCGATGGGATCAGGAACCCAAGTGCAAGATGTGAATAAACTCTTAAAACAGTTTGACGATATGCAAAGAATGATGAAAAAAATGAAAGGTGGTGGCATGATGAAGATGATGCGCCAAATGAAAGGTTTAATGGGTGGCGGAATGGGATTCCCTCCTCGTTAAATCTGTGCTTGATTTCTTATTTTTTGAATTATCATAGCTGAACGTTAGATAACGACTCTCAAAATTATCGCGCTTAAAACTGCGCGATAATTTTTTTAGTGACCGGACTTAATCGATTTAATCTTTATCGGGCGATTCATCGTTAATACAGTTCCTATCGATGAAACAATAATAAACGCGATGGCTAACCACTGATACCCTGATAATTGTTCATTCAACACAATTAAACCTGAAAGTGCAGCAAATACAGGCGATAAACTCATTAAAGTACTAAACGTTTTAGCTGGCAATTTTGGAAGAGCAACCATATCTAATCCATAAGGAATAGCCGATGCTAATAACGAAACGATAAAGACCAGAGGTAGTAAATCTAACGAAAACATAGCACTACCACTTTGCCATACACCAATAGGAAATAAGAAGAACGAAGCAATTACCGACCCAATAGCGACACTTGAAGATCCATAAATAGCGCCTGCTTTACGACCAAATAAAATATAGCATGCCCAAAAACTGCCTGCCAACAAAGCAAATACAATACCCAACGGATCTAAACTCCCTGATACTTGATGAATAGGCAATAACATAGCCAAACCAATGACAGCAATACCTAGCCAAATAAAATCAAACAGTTGGCGCGATGAACACATCGCCACCATTATTGGACCGGTCAATTCAATGGCAACAGCAATACCTAAAGGAACCCTAGCGATAGCACTATAAAAAGCCAAATTCATACAACCAATTGAAATACCGTATAAAAATATGAATTTTAATGCCTGTTTAGGTATTGATTTTCGCCATGGTTTAAAAATAATGATTAAAATTATAGCCGAAAAACACAATCGCCAAGCGGTCATACCTTCAGGTCCTAATACGGGGAAAAGATATTTGGCAATTGATGCACTACCTTGAATGGAGATCATCGAAACAAAAATCAAAAAAACAGGCCAAGATCTTTTAAACATAAATAAATACCTTATTTTAAGATACTGAACTTACTGTCTACTTAATTAAAGCCAAAAGTTTAAGGTAAACGATACGTTTAAGTATAAAATAGACGCCGAAATTACTAAATTAACGATTAATTAATTTTCCCTTTTTACTGATAATAAGGCTAAATCTTGTAAAGCTTGTTTATAAGGTGAATCAGGCAAAATAGCAATAGCATCGTATGCTTTACGAGCTTCTGTTTGAGCAGTTTGAAAAGTAAAATCAAACGAACCACATTCATCCATAATGTGTAAAATGCGATCCAATAAATGCCGACCATTACCTTGTTCTATAGCTCGACGAATTAATGCGGCATCCTCAGATTTTTTAGTGTTATGCATAGCGTGCAGGAGCGGTAATGTTGGCTTGCCTTCATTAAGGTCATCTCCTAAATTTTTTCCTAATTTTTGATTATTATCAGCATTATAATCCAATAGGTCATCAATAATTTGAAAGGCTGTACCTAAATATTTACCATATTCTTGTAGGGCAAACTCCTGTTGTTCATTTGCACCAGCTAACACCGCAGCAGAATGCGAAGTTGCTTCAAATAGGCGTGCTGTTTTACGATAAATAACTTCTAAATATTGTTCTTCAGTAATATCAGGATCATTACAATTAATTAATTGCTGTACTTCTCCTTCAGCAATAACATTGGTTGCTGCCGACATGATCGTCAAAACCTTAAACGATTCTGTACGAACCATCATTTGAAAAGAACGAGTATAAATATAATCACCCACTAATACGCTAGCAGCATTGCCAAACAAAGCATTTGCAGTCGATTTACCACGTCTTAAATCAGATTCGTCTACCACATCATCATGCAATAAGGTAGCGGTATGAATAAATTCAATAAAAGCAGCAGTAATAATATGCTTGTCACCTTGATAATTAAGCGCTTTAGCAATTAATAAAGCAATAACCGGACGAATACGCTTTCCCCCACTGCTAATAATATAATTGCCCAACTGGTTAATCAAAGCCACATCTGAACTGAGTTCAGCTTGTATGGCTTGATTTACTTTAACTAAATCATCTTTTACCAGATCAAGTATTTGATTCATTGATGGATTATTCATCAGCCTAACCGCTAGAAATAATAGATATTAATCTTACTATTATCTGATAAATATTTTTATGCAACAAGAGTTGTATATGATATTTTAAAAAAAACTACAAATGATAAGCATTTTCATTTAAAATACTTACCTTAGATTAGGAATGTTTATTAGTATGAAAATTAATTTTGATATAGATATCAGTGATGAAAAGATCCCTCAATCCATTGCTAAAAAAAAGCGAAGAGGTGATTGTTTATATGCATCTTTTTCTATGTTGTCACATTTTTGTTTACTTGCTTTATTATTTTGTCCTACGCTTTTTGCAGAAAATATTATTGTAGATGAGGGTGATAATTCAATTAAAGCTATCATGGTTGATCTTTCTCTGGCTGCACCAAAACAATCATTAATTGAAAATACGCCTGATATTCAAGGCATTCAAGATAGTGATATTATTGATAACAAACCAATTGAAGAGACACCAATTATTGAACACGAAATAGAAGTAGAAAAACCTGAACCTATCTCAGAAAAAAGACCTGACAAACCCACCGTAATAACTGAAAAAGATATTATTGTAAAACAGAAAGATAAGGTTAAGAAAAAACATCGTCCGATGCAAAAAGCATCACGTCAACAAGTTAGGCAAGAAGTCATTACTGAAAATATCTCAAATACTTCTGTTGCTCCCCAAATATCTGATAGTCGTCAATACTCGGGTAATCCTTCACCAATTAGTCGCAACCAACCTGAATATCCACGCCGAGCACTTGATATGCGATTGGAAGGTTATGTGATAGTACTGTTTGATATAAACAGTAATGGGCGTATTGAAAATATTCGGATTATAGAAACAAAACCCAATAATATTTTTAATCGATCAGTGATTAGTGCAATGAAAATGTGGAAATACCAACCTATTGCAGCGAAAGATCAAAAAATAAAAATTATTTTTAATCGGGATAAATCCATCAGTTTAGACTAGTTATACGGCATGTCGCTTAAGTAAGAATAACAAAGCCATAACCTCTATCTTAAAAGTTATGGCAATAGTGAGCGATACTTTATAAATGATTTAACATCAATTTTTCAATTTGTTTAGGTTCTTTGGGAACATCCGCGGTTAAAACTTCATTACCAGATTCGGTAATTAAAATATTATCTTCAATACGAATGCCAATACCTTTATAATGATCTGGTACATTGGCATCTTTATTAATATACAGTCCAGGTTCGACAGTTAATACCATTCCAGGTTCAAGAATTTGATCCCTTCCACTACCAACATCATGAACATCAATTCCAAGCCAGTGCCCTAAACCATGCATATAAAATTCCATATAAGCTTTGTTGGCAATTAAATTGTCTATATCACCTTGCATAATACCTAATTTGACTAAACCTATTACCATTGTTCGTATGACTTTGTCATTAACATTTTTAATGGATGTACCAGGTTTAAGAAGATGAATTGCTTGATATTGAGAAGCCAAAACAATATCATAAATTTCACGCTGTGCTTGGCTAAATTTGCCATTAATTGGAAATGTTCGAGTAATATCTCCTGCGTAGTATTGATATTCACAACCCGCATCAATCAAGACCATATCACCGTCTTTTAATTGCTTATTGTTATTATCATAATGCAAAATACAACCATTATTACCACTACCTATAATGGTGTTGTAAGATGGGAAGCGCGCACCATGCCAAGCAAATTCATGGTGAATTTCTGCTTCCAATTGATATTCAAACATAGAAGGCTTACATATTTGCATCGCTTTAACGTGCGCTTTAGCACTAATTTTACATGCCTTACGTAATAGTTGCATCTCAAAATCCGACTTAAACATCCGCATCTCATGAACTATTGGTCGCCAATCAATGATTGAGCTTGGTGCAACTAAATTTAATCTCATCCCTTGTCTTAAAGTAACCTGTGCTTGGTTGACAATTTGATCAGCATACTGATAAAGTTGATCAGCATGATAAATTGCGATTTTACCATTTAATAAATTGGGTAATATGGCATCAATTTCATCAAAAAGATAAGATTCATCAACTAAAACCGTTTTCAATGCAGCTTGCTGACCTAAACGATATCCTGTCCATGTCTCTGCCAAAGGATCTTTTTTTCGATTGAATAACACATACCGAGCAGTATTATCTTGTTGTTTAATCACTGCCAACACTGCCTCTGGCTCAGCAAAGAAGGTAAAATACCAAAAATCACTATTTTGTCGATATGGATAATGAGTATCATTGCTGCGTGTTACTTCAGGAGCAGCAAAAAAAAGAGCTACACTATTAGGCATCATTTTCGCAAGCAATTTTTCACGACGCAAAATCATTTCTGTTTTAATATCTTTTTTCATCATGACGACCTTAATTAAGATTACTTACTATGAGTTAATCTTAATGAATTGTTGGTGTTATTTCAGTTTCATTGAATTCATCAAAACATAACATTGATGTTATACGCACATATTCTTTGATTTCTTCAAACGCAAACTCAAGCTCTTGTTGATCTTCTTGTTCATCATAGCCCAATTTAACAATTTGACGTAGATCATATATCGCTTCTCCTACATCTCCTTTGATTCGATTAATTTTGGGTTGTACTAACCCTATACCAAGCAAAAAATGATTTACCCAACCAACTAAATCATCAATTTGTGCGTACAAATCTTTTTCACTGATAAATAATTGAAATTCAAAATCTTCATCCAAAAGTTGTTGCTTAGTTAACTGATAAAGTTTGGTAATTTGTTCATTCAAAGGTGCAACAATAGTTTGACCATTATTTAACATATCTTCAACTAAAGGACGCCAGCTCTCATCATGGTTTCCTCCAGCTAAAATACCTACGATAAAACCATGTAACTCAGCAGCAGTGATCCCTAATTTACATTGGACTAATTGACGATTAAATTCGTCATAATTAATAGTTTCCGTCATTACTCCACCTTGATGTTGTCATATCACAAAAAATGCATCTCTGCACTTTCCCCAATTTTAGTATATAATTCTAAACTCGCTATAAATAATAAACAGGTTACTGAGCTTTATAAAGGAATTATTTTGAACTTATTAAGATTAATCGTGAAATTGCCTCTGCTACTATCTTTTTATGCAATTTTAGCTATATCATTAACCTCTTGTGGTACATTAATTTCAAATAATGGTGTGATCATCCTTAATATGCAAGATAAGTTACACACTTATGTAACCAGCCAAAATTTACCTGTAGCGTATAAATTAGGTGATGGTGAGCAAGAACTGCAACGATTCGAAACATTCTGTCATGAAGAAATTAGAGCTTCACAACTTGACGGTAGTGAAGAAGTCGTTTTTGAGAATATCAAACATGGTATCCATGGGCAGGTGGAATTTAAAAATTGTAGTGATAAAATCACTCGAATTTACCGATACTGATAAAATCTAGCTATCTTTATAAATTATGGCTAATAATATTTAATGAATGTCAAAGATCTATGAAATCTTACTAGCCTTTCATGCAGTTTTTATTTATATTGGTCGCTGAAAAGAAAATATTTTTAGGAGCAAAAATAATATGTATAAACAAGATGTAACAATTACTGCATCAAATGGTCTTCATACTCGTCCTGCGGCGCAATTTGTCAAGGAAGCCAAAAATTTCAATGCAGAAATTACCGTTACTTCAAATGGTAAAAGTGCAAGTGCAAAAAGCTTATTTAAATTACAAACTTTAGGTTTAACACAAGGAACAACGATTACTATTTCAGCTGAAGGCGAAGATGAAAAAGAAGCAGTACAACATCTTGTAAAACTAATTCCAGAATTAGAATAATAACTCCAAATTAGCTATGAACAGTTTTAAAATTGAATAAGGACTAAATTTATGGTATCAGGTATACTTGTTTCCCCCGGTATCGCTTTTGCAAAAGCGCTATTATTAAAAGAAGAGCCTATTGTTATTAGTAATAGACAAATTCTTGATAACAAAATTGACGCTGAAATTGAACGTTTCAAAGAAGCTCGAGAAAAATCAAGTGAGCAATTACATGTAATCATGGAACGAGCAAAATCTACATTAGGTGAAGATAAAGCAGCAATTTTTGAAGGTCATATTATGCTTCTTGAAGATGAAGATCTTGAACAAGAAGTTATTTCACGTATTCAAACTAAACATTCTACCGCTGATGCCGCAGTTCAATCTGTTTTTGAAACTCAAGCTAAAGAACTCGAAAATTTAGATGATGAATATTTAAAAGAGCGTGCAGCAGATATTCGCGATATCGGCAAACGCTTACTTAAAAATATTTTAGGTATTGAAATTGTTGATTTGAGTGCTATTAACCAACCATGTATTTTAGTAGCAACAGATTTAACACCATCTGAAACCGCTCAGTTGAATTTAGACATGGTATTAGGTTTTATTACTGACGCAGGTGGGCGAACATCACATACGTCAATTATGGCTCGTTCATTAGAAATTCCTGCTATCGTGGGTACGTCTAATGCAACCCAAGAAATCAAACAAGGTGATTTTGTTATTTTGGATGCAATTAATAATGCTATCTATATCAATCCAGATCACACTACTCAAGAAAAATTAAAGCAGGTCCAAGCAAAATTTATTACCGATAAAGAAGAACTTGCAAAATTAAAAGACTTACCAGCTGTAACACTTGATGGACACCAAGTCGAAATTTGCGGCAATATTGGTACAGTGCGTGATATTGCTGGCGCAGAACGCAATGGTTATGAGGGTGTTGGTTTATATCGTACAGAATTTTTATTCATGGATCGAGAAGCTTATCCTAATGAGGAAGAACAATTCAAAGCATATAAAGAAGTGGCTGAATCGACGAATGGTTTATCAGTGATTGTACGCACGATGGATATTGGTGGTGATAAAGATGTACCTTATATGCATTTACCAAAAGAAGAGAATCCATTTTTAGGCTGGCGTGCAATTCGTATTTGTTTAGATCGTAAAGAAGTACTGCACGCTCAATTACGTGCAATCTTGCGTGCATCTGCATTCGGAAAATTACGTATTATGTTCCCAATGATTATTTCAGTGGAAGAAATTCGTATATTAAAATCTGAAATTAATATTCTTAAAGAACAATTAACGACCGAAGGAAAAGCATTCGATAAAAATATCGAAATTGGTGTAATGATTGAAACCCCAGCAGCAGCAGTGATTGCACATCATTTAGCCAAAGAAGTAGATTTCTTTAGTATCGGTACTAATGATTTAACACAATATACACTTGCTGTTGACCGTGGTAATGAATTGATTTCTCATCTTTACAATCCATTATCACCTTCTGTATTAACATTGATTAAAAATGTTATTGATGCTTCGCACAAAGAAGGTAAATGGACTGGAATGTGTGGTGAACTTGCTGGTGACGAACGGGCAACAATTTTATTATTAGGTATGGGCCTTGATGAATTTAGTATGAGTGCTGTATCAATTCCAAAAATTAAGAAATTGATTCGCAATACTAATTATGAAGAGGCGAAAAAGTTTGCTGATACAGCTCTACAAAAAGCAACAGCTAAAGAAATTATTGACTTAATTGAAAATTATACCGCTGAAAAGCAAATTTGTTAGGAGACAATGATGGGTCTATTCGATAAAATTAAGCAATTAGTATCCGATGATAATAAAAATAGCATCGAAATTATTGCACCTTTAAGTGGCGAAATTGTCAAAATCGAAGATGTACCAGATGTGGTTTTTGCTGAAAAAATCGTTGGTGACGGTGTTGCAATTAAGCCCTCTGGTAATAAAATTGTTGCACCTTTAAATGGTAAAATTGGTAAAATTTTCGAAACCAATCATGCTTTTGCAATTGAATCAGATGAAGGTATTGAGCTTTTTGTTCACTTTGGTATTGACACAGTAGAATTAAAAGGTGAAGGCTTTAAGCGAATTGCTGAAGAAGGTCAACAAGTAAAAGTAGGCGATACTATTATTGAAATCGATCTGCCATTACTTGAGAGTAAAGCTAAATCAGTGTTAACACCAGTAGTTATTTCTAATATGGAAACAGTATTAGAATTAACAAAACTTTCTGGATCGGTTGAAGCAGGTAAAACGCCAATAATGCGAGTAAAAAAATAATCTTTTTATTTAATTTACTTAAAAAAAACCTTCAGTTTAAACTGAAGGTTTTTTATAAACATGTTTAATTTCTTAAACTTCTTAACGCCACTTTTTATATTGGTTAATTAAGTTATTGGTAGACTCATCATGAGAATTAACTGGCTTATCATCCGATAATTCGGGTAAAATACGTCCTGCTAACTGTTTACCAAGTTCTACACCCCATTGATCAAAACTAAAAATATTAAGAATAATACCTTGAGTAAAGATCTTATGTTCATACATAGCGACTAATGCACCAAGTGTATAAGGTGTTATTTTCTTCACTAAGATTGAATTAGTTGGTTTATTACCCTCAAAAACTTTAAATGGTACTATAGACTTAACTTCATCAAGTGTTTTACCTGCTGCAATAAATTCTTGCTCAACTTGCTGTGCAGTTTTACCAAATGCTAAAGCTTCTGTCTGTGCAAAAAAGTTTGATAACAATTTCGGGTGGTGATCACTTACTGGGTTATGGCTAATTGCTGGTGCAATAAAGTCACATGGAATTAATTTAGTACCCTGATGAATTAATTGATAAAATGCGTGTTGACCATTAGTACCAGGTTCCCCCCAAATAATTGGACCAGTTGTATAAGTCGTTTTTTGACCATTGCGATCAACACGCTTACCATTTGATTCCATATTTCCTTGTTGGAAATAAGCGGCAAAACGGTGCATATATTGATCATACGGTAAAATCGCTTCAGTTTCTGCTCCACAAAAATTGTTGTACCAAAGACCAATTAACGCAAGTAATGCTGGAATATTTTTCTCGATTGACGCGCTCTGGAAATGTTTATCCATAGCATGACCTCCAGCTAAAAACTTTTTAAAATTTTCAAAACCAATTGATAGAACAATTGATAAGCCAATTGCAGACCAAGATGAATAGCGACCACCAACCCAGTCCCAAAATTCAAACATATTGGTGGTATCAATACCAAATTTTTCGACCTCTTTAACATTGGTTGAAAGCGCAACAAAATGTAAAGCAATGGCTTTATCCTCTTTGGCTGCATCCAGTAACCACTTACGAGCAGTCTGCGCATTTGTCATGGTTTCTTGGGTGGTAAACGTTTTAGATGCCACTAAAAATAAAGTGGTTTCAGGGTTTAGATCTTTAAGCGCTTCTACAATATGAGTACCATCGACATTCGAAACAAAATGCATTGTTAGATGATTTTTATAAGGGCGTAATGCTTCGGTGATCATATGAGGACCAAGATCTGAACCACCAATACCAATATTAACTACGTCCGTAATTGCTTTACCCGTATAACCTTTCCATTCTCCACTAATGATCTTTTTACTAAACGAATCCATTTTAGCAAGTACGGTGTTAACCTCATCCATTACATTCTTACCATCGACATAAATCGGGGTATTTGAAGTATTACGCAACGCAACATGCAATACAGCACGATTTTCTGTACGATTAATTTTTTCACCGCTATACATGGCGTTAATGGCGCCATTTAAATCACATTCATCAGCAAGTTTGTAAAGCAATTCTAAAGTTTCTTGCGTCACTCTATTTTTTGACAAATCAACCAAAAACTCATCTTCAAAAGGAATGCTCAGTTTTTCAACACGCTTAGGTTCATCTTTTAAAATTTGGGCAATGGTTTTTTCATGATGCTTTTCATAACTAGCCTGAAGAGATTGCCAAGAAGAAGTGGTAGTTGGATCAATTGACTTTAACATATCTAATTCCTTAATTAATATAGCACTGCTGCCCATAATATAACTATGCCTAACATGATGCAAGATAAGGATTTTATCTTTTGTTTTTTAAATTGATATCATTTCAATCCCTTTTTTTACTATCTTCAATATATTTTGTCAGATTCTCAAAATCATCAAAGATAATAGGACCAAGATAAGGCACATATTTAGCTAAGTATATTTAAGACACAATTCCTTTTTCTTAAGCCAAAATTGTCACGTTACTAACTCTAAGGGATCTATTTATCTAATTCGTTCCGAGTAAGCGTGCTCTTTTATGCTTATGATGCTTCTACTTATAGACCTTGATAAACGACTTCACTATGAAATATGTAAAGGATTTATCTGTACATTTCTACACTAAATTCTATCCAGTTTTATTTATCAATAAAAAACAGTTCTTATTCACGTATTTCACATATTATTAATTAGTGTGGGATTTTATTTTCTGGTTGTATTGTTAAGTTTATTTCGTGAGATAACCACTTTAAATAAAAGGTAAGTGATTTTTTAGTAATAGCGCTCAATCTATAAGGAGCGCTTTTTTAGAGCTTGGGGAATGATAGTTATATCATAGATTATAGCGATAATATACACATAACTTCTCACGTGTTTCATAGATCAATTAACGTTGAATTGGTTAAGTAATGCAACACTCAATTGCTTCATCTTGAGCTGTACTATAATCAAAATGAGCTTTTTTAGAATCAGATTCTTGTAATTACATTTTAGGTAAATCAATAAAATTATAGTTAGCTAACTGACTTTTAAAACCGATTGTTGCATTTGTTACCATTCTTTTATTTAATTAATTTATAACATTTCATTGATCTTTTCTTATTTCTTATATTACTAATATCAGTAATAGATTTAAAAAATATTAATGTTTTTGGATTACATTTATCTATTGTATGATTTGTTTTTTCATTAAACCATGTGAAAAGCATGCGTTATACTTTTTTAAGAACAAATTTTTTACTTATTTTCCATAATTAATATTATTTACTTCTATATACCAATAGGGTTTATATATTTGCTTTTTTTAATCATCAACCGTCATATTACGTGTTTTTAAATCAAATGGTGTTAATTGATAGACATAATAGTTAAGCCAATTACTAAATAGTAAATAGGCATGGCTACGCCATGTAGCTTTCGGGGGCAGATTTGGATTATTATCTGGAAAATAATTTTCTGGAATATTCGGATTAATCCCAGCGTTAATATCGCGAAAATATTCATTGGCTAAGGTGTAAGAGTCGTATTCTGGGTGTCCTGTTACAAATGCCATACGTTTATCTGTTGTTGTCATTAGATAAGGCCCTGTTATATCGGACTCAGCTAAAATTGTTAAATCGGTGTAATTTATAATTTTATCTTTGGGAAAATCAGCATTACGTGAATGAGGTGCTAAAAAAGTATCATCAAATCCTCGTGATAAAATCGCATTCGGCTGAATAATTTGATGTTGATAAACACCTGATAATTTCTGGCTGCGAGTAAATTTTGGTAAATCATATAAGACTTTCAAAGCAGCCTGTACAGCCCAACAAACAAACATTGTTGAAGTTACATGTTCTTTTGCCCAAGTAATAATTTCAGCTAATTTAGACCAATAAACTACATCAGAAAAAGGCACTTTACCTAGTGGTGCTCCAGTTATAATAAGCCCATCAAAATTTTGATGTCGAATATCATCAAAATCACAATAAAAGCTTCTCAAATGTTCCATTGGTGTATTTTTTGATTCACGTTGATCAATACGCAATAATTGAATATTCACTTGTAAAGGGGAATTTGATAATAACCGAAAAAATTGATTTTCAGTCTCTATTTTTTTAGGCATTAAATTAAGGAAGAGAAGCTTAAGTGCTCGAATTTCTTGATTTTTAGCACGCGATGAAGTCATAATAAAGACATTTTCATTGCGTAACACATCTACAGCAGGCAATGAGTCTGGGATACAAATAGGCATAACAACAGCTCCTAAAGCAATGATTTATTTTTTATAATTAAAATAGACGTCTAGATATCTACATAGCTAAATATAGTGGGTTTTATAAAATTTGTCGAGATTTTTATTAAGCAATAAGATTCAAAAAAATCAGCATACTAGAAATTTTAATAGTAAATAATGCTTAAATGGTCTTCAAAGTGAAAACGTTGATGGGAATATTAAAACTTAGAAAGTACGAGTATCAGTACGCCAAGTATCGGCGGTTAATGCTTCGCCAAAATAGCTATTAATTAATTTTTGGGTAATGTCACTTAATGGTGAAGCTAATACTTCAGCCGTATTACCATATTCAACCAGTTCTCCCTTATGCATTACTAAAATTTCATCGCTGATATGTTTCATCATTCCTATATCTTGAGTAACGTAAACATAAGAAATATTTTGCTCAGCTTGCAGTGACAACATTAAATTGACTATTTGTGATCGCATTGAAATATCTAGCGCAGCTAAAGCTTCATCTAAAATTATCACTTTAGGCTTTAAAATTAATGCTCGAGCTAGTGCGACTCGTTGTTTTTGCCCTGCTGCCATTACCGAAGGATAATAAGAAGCATGTTCAGGTAATAATCCAACTTGTTTTAAGACGTCATTAATTAACTTTTCACGTTCTTGGGCATTATATTTAGTATTGTGTTTCAACGGGATTTCTAACAATTGTCCAATACGTAATCTTGGATCAAATGAGCTCTCTACATGTTGAAATATCATACGGATAAGTTGGCAACGGTAACTATAATCACCATATTCAACTTTATTACCATCAATCCAGATATCACCGCTATCAGGTTTCAACATACCGACTAACATTTTTGCTACAGTTGACTTTCCTGAGCCATTTTGTCCAATAATGGCCAACGTCTTACCTTCACTAAGTGAAAACGACAATGGTTTAACTGCATCAATACGCAAATTCCCCAGAAAACCTTTAGGAATTTTGAATTGTTTAGATAAATTACGCACTTTTAATATTGGATTCATCATATATACCTGTTATTGACCACTACTCATCAGTATTTAACGGAAAATGGCAAGCTACTGAGTGATCTTTTATCGGTCTTAACTCAGGTGCTTCGATACACTTCTTTTGAGCATAAGGACAACGGGGTCCTAACCGGCAACCTATCGGTAAATGCTCAAGAGATGGAATAACTCCGGGTAAAGTATTGAGTGGGCTTTTATGGGGCATCGCTTTTCCAAAATCAGGAATAGCATAAATCAAAGCTTGAGTATAAGGATGATAAGGGGATTTAATTAAATCTTCACTATCAGCAACTTCCACCGTTTGGCCACAATACAATACACTAATACGATCAGTCCATCGTGTCACCATTTGTAAATCATGACTGATAAGAAGAATTGTGGTTCCAATATTTTGATTCATACTCGCAAGAAGCCTAAATATTTGTGATTCGGTTGTTGCCTCCATTGAATTAGTGGGTTCATCTGCAATTAATAATTTGGGTCGATTAGCCAGTGCAATAGCAATCATTACTTTCTGGCACTCTCCTTCAGTCAATTCAAATGGATAAGATTTTAATATTTCTTTATGGTCTTTAATTCCCACCCGATGCAACAATTCAATGGCACGATGTTTGCGCCAAAATAATCTTTGCCACCAATGCCCTTTAAATGTTCTTCTTGGAATAGCATTTATTAACTGTTGACCTATTTTCATTGAAGGATCTAAACATGATTGCGGTTCTTGAAATATCATAGATACGTTATCACTAATCACTTTTCGACGCTGTTTAGGAGAAAGTTTCAATAGATCAATATCATCAAAATGAAAGCGATCAGCCGAAATCTTCCAATTATGATTAGTCACCCCTAAAATGGCTTTAGCAATAAGACTTTTTCCTGAACCTGACTCTCCAACTAAACCACGAATTTCACCTTCAGATAGCTTTAAGTTTACACGATCGATTGCTCGTAACAAACCATCAGGCGTAATAAATTCTATGGTTAAATTTCGAATATCTAACAAAGCCATAATTAATGCCCTGCTCGTCGGCCATATAATCCAAAATTGAATAAATAGACCAAAGTTATAGTAACAACTACAACCAATCCTGGCGATAGAAAAGCTAAATAATTAGTACCGATAATATCTTTCATTTTGAACATCATCATACCTAAATCGGGACGTGAAACGTCATTTGCAAAACCTAGAAAAGTTATGGTAGTAATGGCCAAAATGATCGAACCAAATAATGAGGCAATTTCGGTCAAATACATGGGTAAAATATTAGGTAAAATGTAGTGATTAAAAATTGATAACGGTGATAACCCATCCAATCGGTAAGCTGTAATGTAAGTTTTATGCCATTCATTAATCGCTTGTTGATGAATATTATAGATAAAGCGTGGTGTATAAGATAATCCAATCACTAATAATATGTTGGTAATATCATCTTCTAATATCATACTAATTGCAATGACGCCTAGTAGCGGTGGCACAACCATACAAAACTTAAAAATAAATAGAATTAGCGGACGCAAAAAAGATATAAAGAACATCAAATAATTAATTATCCCACCAAAAATAATGACATAAAATACGGCTTTTAATGTCATGGATATGGTCGAGCGATATCCGATCAGTAAATAATCAAAAATATCTTGTCCTTTGGCATTAGTACCTAAAATATGATTTAAATCACCATTCGCCCACCAAGCTGGTGGTAATGAAGCCGGATAAATAGAATTTAAATGAGCATGAAAAAACCATTTAGTCGATAATGCTACAAATGCAATTGCTAAAATACCATAAAAGCTAATAATTAAATAAACATTACTGTGTAGCTTATTAAAGCAAGATACAATAGCATTTACTAGTTTAGTTACCCTAGACATAATTTACCTTATGACGTAATGGATAAATAGCAACAGAAGAAATTTCACCTAATAATGTTAATAGACTAATGACCGTACCACATGCCAAAATTGCAATAGCTATAATGGAATAATTATGATGGTGATAAGCAATCATCACCCATTGCCCTAGACCAACACGATTAAATAAAATTTCTATTACCATTGTCGAAAACAGCAGTGTTGTCGTATTGTATGTTAACTGTGGAATCGTTGCAGGAATAGAATTAGGTAACAAATGACGGCGTAAAATTTTAAATGGGGATCGTTCACGAATAATCGCTATTTTAATATAGTTTTGACGTGAGGTACTTTTTACCGATTGACTCACTAATTGTATTGTCATAATACTTGGTTGAATGGCTAAAATAATAATAGGCAAAAGCAAATGATGCAGATGTACAAGAAGTGCTTGTAATTTCATTGTTTTTGATGCAACAAGAATTTCGAGTAACGATGTGCCCGTTACTGACGGCGACACATCAAAATTCATTGATATCGACCAAGTAGGCGATAACCAATGCATCACAATAACAACAAACATAACTTTAGGACAAGAATACAGAAATAAAGATCCTAAGCGAATAGTATTATTAAGCCAATTAATATTACTCAAACCAAGAAAAATTCCCAATGGCAGTCCAATGACTAGAGCAACCACTAAAGCTAGTATACAAAGTTCGAAAGTCGCTAATAAAGTGTGAAAAAATGGTACGGTTTCACCTGATAATAATCTAAATTGACCTTGTAGTAATTGCTTAAAAAAAGCACTATATGCATCAACAAAACTCAAATTATTAGAGTTAAGTATTGAATGTGGAGCAAAATAGACTAAACAGAAACTAATCTGAGTTAATACGCAGATAATAAATAAAAACGTTACTATTTTTTTGAAAATATAGATAATCATGTTTATCTTTATCGCTGTTATAAGTAAATAAAACACGGTAACAACTATTTATTACCGTGTTTTAAACTATTTAAAGGATTAATCTTCTGATATTAATGGTTTGCTAGCAGCTGCATAAGCATGATCTTGTGCGCTCAAACCACCCGCATTACCTTTACCATCAAAATGATAGTCTGACTCTTCACGTGACCTTATAGTTTTATTCGATACTTCATACTCTGGTGCTGATGCTTTAGTCATTACAGCCGAAGAATGCCCTGTTGTTTGTTCATTTTCATTCACTGATTTATCACTGTCATTACTTTGTTCAACTTCATTAGAATCAAGTTGTATATTAATATCTATTTGATTAACAGGAGCAATATCTAACGTTATATCTGTATTATCTTTCATATTATTTGTCACTACAACTTCATTATCCTTAACAACAATAGGGATCAAAAGTGACGGAATTAACGGTATTGTCACTTTTGGTTCCTCCTGCTTCAATTGACTATAATCGATAAATACTCGACCTAATGCCAGTTCTAATGATGAAGCTGCAAATGCCAATGGCATTGGTGACTGTTTTTGTTCAGTATTTTTTAAACGTCGCTTATTACGCTGACCATTCATACGCAAATGTCTGGATGTTCGACGTTGGCGCTTTGGTTGAGTTTCAGTAACTTTATTCTCCACTGATTCTGCGACAAGAATTGGTAACAGTAAAGTTGGAATAATAACTTTTTCACCGACAGCCTGATCGATCATCTCACTATTTTTGACTCGAACACTTTTGTTTAAAGTGCGCTGTTGACGTCGTGGTTTAGGTTCTTTTGGCTTAATAGTTGTAACTTCATTAACCGTTTTATCTACTTTAGCAGTTGTATTTATTGTATTTATTGTATTTGATGCATTTGATGCATTTGCATTATTACTTTGTCTTGTGCGACGTCCACTATTTCTATTTGGTGTTTCTTTTGCTCGACTTTCTGTTGCCGGTGTTACCATAGCAATAATGTTATTAACAGCATTATTACTACGATTATTACGCTGGCGTCGATTATTAGAACGTTGATTATCACGTCGTTTTGGTGATGGTTGTTTAACTTCTGGTTCTGGTTTAGGTTTTTCAGCAGCAAATAATTTACATACTTTACCTAGCATATTATTGAACAAATTGACCAATTTCTCAATTTTTGGCTCAGCTTTGACTTTTGGTGTTGCACAAGCTTCAACTTTAGGTCCTGATAATATAGCTTGTTCTACAATAATGTCTGCTGTCTGATCATCTTCCTCTTCTTCAAGCTCACGAATCAGTTTAGGTAGATTATAACTTAGTACATCTGTCTCTTCACCAGTACGTTTACGAATAACTTTATAAAGAGGCGTTTCCATCTCTTCATCCCCGGCAATGACAATTTTGACATCAGGATGCATTTTTTCAATATTTGTAATCGCTCGACGTTTTTCATTGAGTAAATAACTCGCAATTGGCACAGGAACAATCACATCAATTTGAACTGTGTTATCTTTCATTGCTTCTTCTTGAATTAAACGGAGAATAGAAAGAGACAATGAATTGTTATCACGGACGGTACCTGTACCTTGACAACGAGGACAAATATGATGTGTTGCTTCACGTAATGAAGGACTTAAGCGTTGACGTGACATCTCAAGCAAACCAAAACGAGATATTCGCGTAGTTTGAATACGGGCACGGTCAGTTTTCATCGCTTCTTTTAACCGGTTTTCAACTTCACGCTGGTTGCGAATCGGTGTCATATCGATAAAATCAATAACAATCAAACCACCTAAATCGCGTAAACGTAATTGACGAGCGATTTCTTCAGCTGCTTCAAGATTTGTATTAAATGCAGTTTCTTCAATATCACTACCGCGAATTGACTTAGCAGAGTTAATATCAATAGCGGTTAATGCCTCAGTCGTATCAATAACGATTGAACCACCAGATGGTAAGCGAACTTCGCGTTGGAATGCTGACTCGATTTGTCCTTCAATCTGGAAATGATTGAATAATGGAACATCACCTTCATAAAGTTTTAAGCGGTTAACATATTCAACACGACCTAAATCAACCAATCGTTTTTTAGCCACTTCCATTACTTTAGGATTATCAATTAAAATGTCCCCTACATCATCACGTAAATAATCACGAAATGCACGGGTAATAATATCACTTTCTTTATGAATTAAACTTGGGGCTGGATAGTTTTTGGCTTCATTTTGAATTGCTGTCCAATAATTCACTAAAGCATTTAAATCTTGTTGTAACTCTTCTTGACTCTTACCCACACCAGCAGTACGAGCAATAACCCCCATTCCTCTTGGTTTTTCAATCGCATCAATAATGCGTCTTAAATCAGCTCGATCTTCACCTTCAATACGGCGCGAAACACCACCAGCTCGGGGATCATTAGGCATCAATACTAAATAGCTACCTGCAAGGCTAATATAAGTCGTTAATGCTGCACCTTTTTTACCACGAATCTCTTTTTCAATTTGGATTAGAACTTCTTGTCCTTCTTGTAAGTGCTTAATACTACGACGACCCGAAATATTGGTAGGGAAATAACTTTCAGCAATCTCTTTTAATGGTAAAAATCCATCACGTTCACCACCATAAGAAACAAAAGCAGCTTCTAAACTTGGATTTATTTTAGTGATTTTGCCTTTATAAATATTAGCCTTTTTTTGCTCATGCCCAAGACTTTCAATATCTAAATCATACAAGCGTTGTCCATCAACGAGCGCAACGCGCAACTCCTCTTGCTGGGTTGCGTTGATTAGCATTCTTTTCATTATTCTACACTCTTTATTAATCTTAATTAATTATAGGTAGAATATTATTATTAATAATAAGCGTTTATTTAACAATGATAAATAATGGTTGTTAACTAAATATTCAAATATGGTATTCATTATTTTATTTGTGCTATTTTTGTTATTATTTTATGTGAAACCGATATTATTCATACAATATCTTTTTAAAATTTAGGTATTATTAATGTTCAAAAGTTTCATACACTTTGTGAACCATCCCTAAATATATAACTCTTCGATATTATTTCTATGGTTAACTTATAAACTAAAGTTTTTTTTGACTTTGGCTACCAAATTAAATCGTTATCTGATTGTTCAAAATAAACATATTATTTAATTATAATAATCCTACTTACGCTATTTTACTTTTAAAAAAGTTGTTTGTAATGTCTAACGCCATTGCTGCATTACAAGGATAAAAAAATCCTTTCTTATTTTAACGTTTCAGCAAAGGATAGCAAGTAAATTAAAATTGCTATTTTATAAATAGTTATCAATATTTTGTATTTCTTATAAATCTTGTTCAACCAAAAAAGAAAATCTTACTTTTTAGTATGAGTACTTTATACGGAAACATCATGTAAACCTGAAACTTTTTTTACAATTTTTCGTCTTAAAGCTCATTTCACTTAATTAAAAATAAGCAACAAATTACATCGTGCAACGTTGTTCTTAATCAGTATAATAATTACGAATAAAAACAATTAACAAGAGACAAGAACGATTTATGGACTTATCGGAAAAAAAAACACTCATTGAATTTACTACTCGTTGGTTGAATCAGTTTGATTACGCACCACAAAGTGAAGAATTGCATTCCATACCCTCACCTTGTATTTTAAAAACTCAACAACTCACTGTATTTTGGCGACCATTTATCTTACAACCACCAAGAGATCTCTCCATTGTTGAAGAAGTTGTAGGTATCACCTTACATCCCTGTTCACACATTTTTTATGGCACACAATATGCTGGCAATATGGCAGCTAAATTAGCTGACACAAACTTAACTTTAATTCAAACTTGGAATGATGATGATTTTTCAAACTTAGAAAGAAATTTAATAGCCCATTTATCTCAACAAAAAAAATTAAAACGCGTTCCAACCATTTTTATAGCTGCGACAGATGAAGATACTGAAATAATTTCCTTAAACAATTTAACCGGAGAGGTTGTAAAAGAAGATTTGATTACTGGAGAGTTAATTACACTAAGCCAAAATTTAACTACTTTTTTAAATAAACTCATTGTTATTAATTAAATAACAATTATTAATCGATAACTCGAGCAATAAGTCAGTACTGATATTGATCGGTAAAAGTAAATATTTTCGAAATTGTAACTTATAAACGAATGTGTATATAATGCTTTAAAAGTCATTAGATTAGATAGGTGAATTATGTTTGAATATTTAACAGCCGCGTCAGCCGATCCCATTTTAGGGCTAGCAGATCTTTATAATAAAGATGAACGCACCAATAAGATTAATTTAAGTGTTGGTGTTTACAAGGACGAAACCACCAGAACACCTATTTTAGAAAGTGTAAAGAAGGCGGAGCATTCATTATTAACTGACGAAACTACTAAAAGTTATTTACCAATTGTTGGCGCGAGTCCATTTAACGAAGCGACACAAACGTTACTTTTTGGTCATAAAAATGAACGTGCAAGAACAGCCCAAGCGCCAGGAGGAACCGGTGCTCTACGTATAATGGCTGATTTTCTATCTCGCCGTACTAAAGTAAAACGCATTTGGATAAGTAATCCATCTTGGCCTAATCACCGGAGTGTATTTCAAACAGCTGGTCTTGAAGTAAGGGAATACGACTATTACAATCCTCAGACACATAGTCTTGATTTTGATGCCATGATGAGTAGTTTAAGTCAAGTCACTACCAGTGAAGCAGTACTATTCCATGGTTGTTGTCATAACCCTACGGGTATCGATCCTACACCAGAACAATGGCAAGCAATTTCAGATCTAGCACTAAAAAATGGCTGGTTACCTCTATTTGATTTAGCTTACCAAGGTTTTGGAGAAGGTGTTGAAGAAGATGTGTATGGATTGAGATTATTTGCTAATCATCAACCAGAATTGCTTATTGCGAGTTCTTATTCAAAAAACTTTGGGCTATATAATGAGCGCGTGGGAGCATTTACATTAATCGCTGCGAATGCCGAAATTGCTGAGCGTGCTTTTAGTCAAGTTAAAACTATTATCCGTGCGAATTATTCAAATCCTCCAGCTCATGGAGCTAAAATTGTCTCTTATATTTTAAACAATGACGAGTTAAAAGAAGAGTGGATTGATGAATTAACCAACATGCGTCAACGTATTCATCGTATGCGACAATTATTTGTTAAAACGTTACAAGATAAAGGTGCAAATCAAGACTTTAGCTTTATAGCTAAGCAAAATGGAATGTTCTCATTTAGTGGCTTAAGTGAAGAGCAAGTTATAAAGTTACGTAATGATTATGGCATTTATATTGTTAATTCAGGAAGGATCAATATTGCAGGAATGACTATTGATAATATGTCCAGACTTTGTGAATCAATTGTTGAAGTACTCTAAAACCTATTAATTCCTTGAATAAAAATTTAAAATATCATAGGCAAACTAAGGAAATGATACAATTTCCTTAGTCATTGCGAGAAACAATAAAAATTCTAATCCACTAAAATTGCAGTAATCCATCAAAATAAAAACAATTTTATCTCTAAGTGATTTTGAATAAACCACTGTATCTTTCATTCTCTATTTTTATTCCTTTTAGTTATATCAATATACAAACTGATTATTAGACGCTAATCCATTAATTATTAATAATTGAACAGTAGAATATAGAAAATAATTGGGGGCAGTTTGGTGGCATCACACGTTTTAGATTTTTTAATTTTGGGAAATAATTTTAGCACCAGTGAAATGCGGGCGATTTGGTCAGAGCAAAATCGTTTAGAAAAGCAAGTCGATGTAGAAGTCGCCTTAGCAAAAGCCGAAGGTCAATTAGGCGTGATCCCCGCTGATGTAGCTAGTGAGATTATAAAAAAAGCAGATGCATCAAAATTATCTTTACAGCAAATTGCAAACGAAGCAGCAAAAGCTAAACACTCATTAATGTCAACCATTAACGCACTACAAAAACAGGTGGGCGAAGCGGGCCAATTTATTCATTATGGAGCAACCACTCAAGATATCGTTGATACGGCAACTGTCTTACAATTAAAGCAATCTTTTGCCATTGTTGAACGTGACACGAAACTTATTGCCATTGAACTTAAACGATTAGCTAAGCAATATCAATATCTTCCTATGGTTGGGCGCACTCACGGTATGCAAGCGCTACCGACCACTTTTGGCTTTAAATTAGCGGTTTGGTTGGATGAGTTTGTACGTCATTTACAACGTTTAACTGAAATAAAACAACGAGTGTTAGTTGGAAACATCAGCGGCGCTGTTTGCACTTATGCATCAATAGGGAAATTAGGTCCTCTAATTGAAGCTCGTGCATTATCGAGTCTTGGTCTTAATACCCCAAATATCGGTTGGCAATCAGCCCGCGACCGTTTTTCGGAATATGCCTCAGTCATTGCCTTAATTAGTGGTACACTAGGCAAAATTGGCAATGAGTTTTATAACTTAATGCGTACTGAAATAAACGAAGTCGAAGAACCGTTTTCAGAAGGTAAAATTGGTTCAACAACTATGCCTCATAAACGTAATCCAGCAGCCTTAGAAGGTTTAGCGAGCTTAACCGCCCCTCTATTAAAAAGTGTGGCGTTAATCCACGAATCGATGAAAGTTGAACATGAGCGTGATGCCATGAGTTGGCGGGCAGAATGGATTGCCTTACCCGAAATCAATTTATATATCTCTGCTCAATTGCAAAGCGCATTCACTATTTTTAAAGGTTTGAAAGTGAATAGCGATCGCATGTTAGCAAATTTGTTAATGCAAAATGGGCTTTTGTTATCCGAAAAAGTCATGTTTGAAATTGGTAAGCGTTTAGGAAAACAAACTGCCCATCATCTGGTGTATAACTGTGCTATGCAAGCCTTTGAACAAAATAGAGCGTTCAAAGAGGTGTTGTTAGATGATCCATTACTGAATAAAGAGTTTACTTTAGCAGAACTTGATAGCTGGCTTGAACCAATTAATTATCTGGGCACGGCACCAGAAAAAGTGCAGCAAGTTATCAATTATGCTGAGCAAAGTGGAGTACTAGTATGAACTTCCGCTTGATTAATCAGTCTGATATTTCCGCATATCAGACTTTATTACACAATGCGTATCAAATGGCAACCAATTTAGGGATTCATTTTGCCGCGGCCTCAGTGAATTATGAGCAAATTACCCATCATATGGAATGCAATGCAGTTTATCTGTCTGAAAAAGGAGGTGAACTAGTTTCAACCTTAAGTATCCGCTTCCCATGGGGAAATAACCCAGGACCTTATGGATTACCGCATCTAGGTTGGTTTGCTACCGATCCCAAATATAAAGGGAAAGGTTATGGCAACCAATTATGGGATTGGGTAGAACAACAAATCCTAATTAATCAATTAAAACTACCCGCGGTCACTTTAGGTACAGCACAAAATCACCCTTGGTTGGTACAAATGTATATTAAAAAAGGCTTTCGTCCAATTGGTCAAGCTGATTTAACGATGGATCATACGACTATTTATTTCGAAAAAATCTTTAATCAACATAGCTATACCGAATGGAAAAATAGGAATTATAAAAAATGAATAAAATGATAACATTATTCTCTACTGCAATATTCACTTGTTTAGCGTTAGTCAGTTGCGATAATCAATCGAGCAAGCCAACAACTGAACAAAATGTTCTAAAAGTAGGTTCCACTGGGCAAAGTTATCCCAATGGTTATAAACAAAATGATAAATTAGTAGGATTTGATGTTGAGGTCACTGAAGCTATCGCAAAAGAGCTCGGTTATAAAATTGAGTGGATTATTGCAGAATTTGGCGGTTTAATGGGACAATTTGATTCAGGGCGTTTAGATACCATTGCCAATGCCGTTGCAATTACCCCAGAGCGTGAAGCTAAATATGATTTTTCCTATATTTACAGCTTTTATGGCAGTCAAATCGTTACTCATAAAAACAATAAAAATATAAATCAACTATATGATTTTAAAGGTAAAATTATTGCCGGAGTGCTTGGCTCTAATCATATCAATAATCTAAAACACGCTTTCCCTAAAAATGACATTATAATAAAAACCTATGAAACACGAGATGGTGCTATGTATGATACTGAATATCAGCGTGTTGATGGATATATCAATTCAAAACCTATATTACTTGCCGAAATCAAACGCAAAAACTTACCGTTTAAATTAGTCGGTAAGCCCATCACTATTGAACAGGTAGCGTTTCCATTTAGTAAAAATGAAAAAGGCCAAGCACTACGTGAAAAATTTAATCAGGCTATAGAAAAACTGCGTGCTAATGGCACATTGCAAAACATTGCAATTAAATATTTTGGTGAAGATATTACCTCATGAATTTTAATGTAACTTATTTTTTTAGTGTGTTCCCACAGATTTTACCTTATCTGCCAGTCACACTCTTTATTGCTATCGTATCGATCATATTTGCCATTGTTTTTGGGTTAGCAATTGCATTATTACGTAATCATAAAATGATGATGATTGATGCTATCTTTGCGCTATTTATTTCATTATTTCGTGGTATTCCTTCTGTTGTATTATTGTTTATTATTTACTATGGTTTACCACAAATTTTTCCGATATTAAAGCAGATTGGTGCAACGACAGCAGCAATTATTTGCTTTAGTTTAAAATATTCAGCTTATTTAGCCGAAATATTTCGTGCGGGCTTGGCATCAGTTGATCAAGGACAAAAAGAAGCTGGTTTAACCTCAGGTCTTAGTAACTTTCAAGTTTACCGTGGCATTATACTGCCACAAGCACTGGTTAATGCCCTACCCAATACAGGCAATATGTTTATTTCATTACTTAAAGACTCATCGGTGGCTTTTTTTGTTGGCGTACAAGAATTATTAGCAGCAGGAAAAATGTTAACGGCTAATTCTTTCCTTTATTTTGAAACTTACTTAGCTGTCGGTATTGTTTATTGGTTTACTGTTGTTGTCTATTCTTGGATACAAAAAAAGATTGAGAGCAAGCTCAGTAAACCCTATCATCGTTAAGGAGAAAGGTAATGATTTCTGTTTCACATTTATCTAAACGCTTTGCCGATAATGAGGTTTTAAAAGATATTAATTTAAATATTAAACAAGGTGAAGTAGTAGCCATTATTGGTCCTTCGGGTTCAGGTAAATCGACCTTGTTGCGTTGTTTGAATTTACTGGAAAAACCGAATACGGGGACAATCAAAATAGGTGAGGTTGCGCTAAATAGTAAACATTATCGCAATAAAGAAGAGATAAGCTTGCGCAAACAATCGTCCATGGTTTTTCAACACTATAATTTATTTAAAAATAAAACCGCATTAGAAAATATTACTTATCCATTAATCATTGGGCAAAAAATCGATAAAGATAACGCCAAACAACATGGGCTATCTTTACTTAAGCGAGTGGGTATGTTGCCTTATGCGAATCAATATCCAATCACCTTATCGGGCGGTCAACAACAACGAGTCGCTATTGCTAGAGCATTGGCAGTAAGACCCAAAGTACTATTATTTGATGAACCTACATCGGCACTCGACCCTGAACGAGTCCACGAGGTTCTGCAAGTGATGTTACAGTTAGCTAAAGAACATATTACGATGATCATTGTCACGCACGAAATGGAGTTTGCTAAATATGTTGCCGATCGCATCATCTTTATGGCAAATGGTGTAATTGTTGAAGAAGGTCCAGCAAAATCAATTATCGATAATCCACAAAATGAACTGACTCAACGCTTTTTATGCCAAATTACTGATAAAATTGATTTTGAAATTTAATCAAGATAAGTCAATAAAACTTATTTAGCATTTTCATTTTACAATGTTAAAACATACTGTGCTATAAATTGGTTAATCGTTAAACCTGAGGCTAAATTTTTGATATCAGCTAATAAACTTTTTGCTTTTTGTTGGTCTTTGATTGCATCTGTTAGTTTTAATAACATCTCCATTTGGCTATAAGGATTTCTAGGTGATCCTTTTGGAACATCAATACGTTGACTAATTTTTTCTCCTGTATCTAGCTCAATTTCAATTACAACATATCGACCGTTATAGGCGTCAGCATGGGGGGCAAGGTTGATTTGATAACTACGCTGCATTTTTTGCATCAGTATTCGAATCTGTCCTGGAATAGGATTGGATCTAAATTGCTCAAAATTAAGCGGGATACCTAATAGAGTTAACGCTAAAATATATTCAGCTGAAAACCGCCCCTGCTCAGCTATTACAGGATTATTATATATTAATGCGGCATCACTGTTTACTGGTGAAAAAAATAGGGTAATATGGCTAATATGGTGAACATTAAATTGTAGGTGTTGATAAAGTAACTGACCAGCATCAGCAATATAAGCTGCGGCAGAACAAAAACAATAGGTTTTAAACCATAGCCCAGGGTGTTCTATTCTCCAAACGATTCCCCACTGACTTAAATCAAAATTATCATTACCCTGCCCATAAACAGCTAAAAATCCTAGTTTTTCGTCTAAAAAGTCCTTCTCTGCAGTGATTCCACTGCGTAACCATTGAACAGATTGTATCGCATGCTGAGCGGCTAACCCTGCATGCAAAAACTTAATGGGGGTACCCATCACTAGACGGATACCTGATGCTTGAGTCGCCGACAATGTCAAAGCTTGCCGCAAAAAAGGTTCATTATAAAGGTAACAAATAGCAGCTGTGGCAGCGATACCACCTAAGGTGAGAGTTGCATGCCATCCTTTTTCATAATGCTTTGGATTAACGCTTTTACCTAGTCTCGCCATAACTTCAATACCAATAACATAAGCGGTCAAAAAACGCTTACCATCAATAGGAGATTGAATCTCATCTAATTGTATACTAGCAAATAGTGCTGATAAAATAACGGCGGAAGGATGTCCACGGATATCAGAATGGACATCATCATAATCTAAACAATGCGCTTGAAAACCATTAAATAATGCCGCTTGACGGGCTGTCGCTAATTTTTTTTGTCCTAGCAACCAAGCTTTGGCTTTACCCCCTTCATCATCAATCCAATTAAGCAATCGATGGATATCGACTTCATGACGAGCTTGTAAACTACTAGCAAAATAATCAACCACACCATTGATTGCGCATTCAATTGTCCTAGGATCGTTAATTATGGGAGTATTTGCTATTAAAAAACTTAATTGTTGGCCTAAATTCATTTTTCATCTCAAAAAAATCGTTACATAACAAACTGAACCTGGTTACCATAACGTATAAAAAATTATAAGTTAAAGATTGTCTGGTTATAATTTAATAACTTTTAGTCATAACCCTTAGACTTTGAATATCCATTTTTTTACTTTTAATTTATATGCTAAAATAATGTGAGCAACATTTATTTTTAACACGACAAAAAATTAAATCCATTATGTCAATTTGTTATATCGCATTAGGTAGCAATTTGGACGATCCATTTGCACAAGCCAATCGAGCTATTACCGCATTAAAACAGTTATCTGCTACTCATATTTTAGCTATTTCACCATTTTACCGTAGTAAACCGTTAGGCCCTAAAGACCAAAATGATTATCTAAATGCTGTGATTAAAATGTCCACAGATTTGTCACCAATAGCTTTGCTCGATGAACTGCAAGCAATTGAGAAATCCCAAGGGCGTATTCGCAAAGACAATCGATGGGGAGCAAGAACCTTGGATTTGGATATTCTACTGTATGATAATTTAATTATTGATAGTGAGCGATTAACGATTCCTCATTATCATATGAAAAGTAGAGAATTTGTTCTTTATCCACTGTTTGATATCGCGCCGGATTTAATTTTACCTGACAACGATAAACTGCATGAGTTAGTGGTTAAATGTCCACTCAATGGCTTAATAAAGTGGAATAATTAATTATTTTGTTTAATAACATGGAGTTGTTTTATTTTTCTCTTACTTAACGCAAAAAAAAATTAAAAAAAATTTGCCAAAGGCTAAATTATTGCTATAGTTTACCGCCTGCAAATAATCTGTACATAAGGGGATTGTTTTGAAAAAGGAACAAAAAGTAAATACCTCTTCTCTTAGCCTGCTTTCAATTGCAGGACTTGAGCCTTATAAAGAGGCAAAAGGTGAGGAGTATATGAATCCTAACCAATTGAAACATTTTAAACTTATCTTAGAAGCATGGCTTTCACAATTACAAGGTGAAATGGGTAAAACTGTTTCTCACATGCAAGATGAAGCTGCAAATTTTCCAGATCCGGCTGATAGAGCAACTCAAGAAGAGGAATTCAGTCTTGAGTTACGCGCCCGTGATAGAGAACGTCGACTCATTAAGAAAATTGAAAAAACATTGAAGAAAATCGAAATAGATGATTTTGGTTATTGTGAATCTTGTGGCGTTGAAATTGGTATTCGTCGTTTAGAAGCGCGACCAACGGCTGATTTATGCATTGATTGTAAAACCTTAGCTGAACTTCGAGAAAAACAAATGGGTATATAATTCCATTTAATCAACGAGTTTACTTAATACGCCCATGCAATATATTGGTCGTTTTGCACCCTCACCTTCAGGACCATTACACTTTGGTTCGTTGGTGACCGCTTTAGGCAGCTACTTACAAGCCAAATACTGTCGTGGTAAATGGCTTGTTCGCATTGAAGATATCGACCCACCTAGGGAGGTTAAAGGGGCATCAACTCTCATTTTAAAAACTCTCGAAGCGCTCAATTTATATTGGGATGATGAAATTTTATATCAATCAAACTGTTGTAAACGTTATAAAACTGTTCTGCAATCGCTACTTAATAAACAACAAGCATATTACTGTGATTGCACAAGACAACGAATTCACAGTTTAGCAAATAAAATTTATGATGGATTTTGCCGTGATCGACCGTTGTCTGTTATTAATAGCGAACATATGGCGATTCGTATTAAACAAAATCATCCAGTTTTAGCCTTTACTGATAAAATACGAGGGAAACAAACTGTCCAACAAGCAGATGCCTTAGAAGATTTTATTATTCATCGCAAAAAGGGGTTATTTGCTTATAATCTAGTGGTCGTACTTGATGATCATGAGCAAGGCATTACAGAGATAGTACGCGGTGCCGATCTTCTACCTGTTACAACAAAACACATTTCACTGTATCAACTATTAGGTTTCAATGTTCCGACATATTGTCATTTACCTTTGGCCTTAGATAAAAATGGTAACAAGCTTTCTAAACAAAATCATGCCAGCCCTATTGATTTAAACAACCTTAAGGCATTAACTGTTCAAGCTTTACAATTTTTAGGACAAAAAGTGCCAAAAGATTGGCAAGATGCATCTCAACAGCAACTTTTAGATTGGGCGATTCAACACTGGCAGCTCACAAATATCCCAAAACATAATGCCAGTTATCCACCAATATAGGATAAATTCGGTGTGATACCAACATTATGATCATGTAGCAAATGTTTTTCTGGTTTAATCATTAATGAAGTAAGGATTTTGGTTTGTAATTGTGTTTTTTGATCTGGGCTTACCAACAAATCACGTAAATCAACGGCTGCATTACCAAACAAGCAATAATGTAATTTACCAACGGATGACACACGCAATCGATTACAGCTTTTACAAAAATCTTTGGAATATGGCATAATTAGCCCAATTTTACCTTGATAATCGTTATGTACATATACTTTGGCTGGTCCTGACAATGGAATCTTTGGTTGTAACTGCCATCCTTGAACAATGAGCTGTGATTCAATCATTGTACCAGCGGTATGATATCGTTCAAACACCTCATTACTATCACCGATTTCCATCAACTCAATAAAACGTAATTCTATTGGACGATGTTTAATCCATAATAGATAATCATCGAGATTGTCATTCATATTTTTCATCAAAACAGTATTAATTTTGACCTTTTTTATACCAACTTCCAATGATTTTTCAACACATTGCACTAGTTCTTTCAATTTATCTTGGCCCGTGATTAATTTGAATAAGTGTGGAGATAGGCTATCAATACTGATGTTAATTGCATTTAGCCCAGCTTGTTGCCAATGTGAAATATTTTTTAATAAACGCGATCCATTGGTAGTGATTGCCAGTTCCTTAATACTAGAATAAGAAGAAATCATTGCCAAAATATCAACAAAATCGCGTCGTAATGTTGGTTCTCCGCCGGTTAAACGAATTTTATTTACGCCAAGTTCATTGAAGGCAGATACAATATTATCAATTTCATTCAGTGAAAGAAACGTATGATTTTTATTAGGTCGATAACCATTTGGTAAACAATACTGGCACTGAAAATTACACAGCTCAGTAATCGATAAACGCAAATATTGAAATCGCCGTTGATAGTTATCAACTAATTGCATATAGAATTTAAACACCTTATCCAAATCGGGAAGCATAGCCATTTCTGCACTATACCGCGGCTAATTGACCATATGAATAACATTATCACTTAGGAAAAATAGCTTCAGAGTTTAGTTAAGTCTAGCACAGTCTTAATTTATTGACTATAAGCAACTATTTCATATCAACATAACAAAAATTGATTTATTTTTTATTTTAGACTTGACGTTATTATTACTGTTCCCTACATAGATAGCGTTAATGTAGCAAGGAATAATAGGTGCAGTTCGAAAGAAATGAACCTACAGAATATCTTTTTGTTTATGAATTAAATTTTTTTAATTAAATATCTTCTTCTATATCAGTATTTGATTATTCGTTTACATAGTCATTAATAAACTAAATTCATTTTCTATATCTTCATAGTGAGTTAATCAATCACTGTTATCAATGATTAAAATTGATCTAATTTTATACTACAATTACATTCAAATCCTTGTTGAATATCCTATTGAAAAATAGTTGATTAGAAAAGATCAGTTAAATTTTTCATAATCTATAAATCAACTTATTTATAAATTACGTTATTATCAGCTTTACTTATTTTTTATTCTATTTGAATATATAATAATTTTTTGCCGATAAAACCGTCAAATGGAGGTTGTAATGATTACCCATATTAGCCCATTAGGATCAATGGACTTACTTGCTCAAGCTGAAGTTGATATTTTAAAAAAATCAGCTAATAGTGATCTTTATCAGTTATTTAGAAATTGTTCTTTAGCAACACTCAATGCCGGCAGTAAAACCGATAATACTAAAGATCTGTTAGATAGATTCCAATCTTTCGAAATTAATGTTATTAGTAAAGAAAGGGGAGTTAAACTAGAGCTTATTAATGCACCTGAAAGTGCATTTGTTGATAAAAGAATTATTCGTTCAATTCAAGCTAATCTATTTGCCGTTTTACGTGATATTCTTTTTTTAAATAGCCAAATAATTGCAATAAAACATTTAGTTCCTAATGATAAACTTGAAAAAGAACGCTCTTACTACATCACCAACCTTGTTTTTTCAATTTTACGTAATGCTAACGCACTGCATGTTGGTGAAGAACCCAATCTCATTGTTTGTTGGGGTGGACACTCAATTAATGAAAGCGAATATTATTATGCTCGTCAAGTTGGTTTACAACTAGGATTGCGTGAGCTTAACATTTGTACTGGTTGTGGCCCTGGCATAATGGAAGCACCAATGAAAGGCGCCGCGGTAGGTCATGCACAACAACGTTATAAAGATAGCCGGTTTATTGGCATGACCGAACCATCAATTATTGCTGCCGAACCCCCAAATGCATTAGTAAATGAACTGATTATTATGCCGGATATTGAAAAACGTCTTGAAGCGTTTGTAAGAATGGCACACGGTATTATTATATTCCCAGGCGGACCTGGAACAGCCGAAGAATTACTTTATATTCTGGGTATCATGTTGAATCCTGCTAATAAAAACCAGACTCTACCACTAATTTTAACTGGTCCTAAAGAGTGTGAAGGTTATTTTGCAGCCATTGATGATTTTGTACGTAATACATTAGGCGAAGAAGCAACCAAGCTTTATCAAATTGTGATTGACTCACCTGAACAAGTTGCTCGTATTATGAAAGATGGAGTAAAACACGTAAAATCTTCGCGCTTAAAAACGGGTGATGCTTATGGGTTTAACTGGCTATTAAAAATTGATGAATCCCTACAACATCCTTTTGAACCACTGCACAAAAATATGGCTGCATTAAATCTGCATAAAAACCAACCTGTTGAATTACTGGCGGCAGATTTACGTAGAGCGTTCTCGGGTATTGTTGCCGGCAATGTCAAAGAATTTGGTATGAAACAAATTACCGAACATGGGCGATATAAACTACAAGGTGATCCTGAAATTATGAAACAGCTTGATAATTTATTAAGAAGTTTTATAAAACAAGACCGCATGAAACTACCAGGAGGAACCGCTTACCAACCCTGTTATGAGATTTGTTATTAACAGAAAGCCAAAACCCAACTATTATAATATTCCGCCGAAAACAATATCGACGGAATAATCTTTATTAAACATATTGTTAAAAATCACTCAAAATATCTAAAGCTTCTGATACTTTCTTCACTGCAAAAATCTGCATATTGTCGGGTTTCTTTTTAGGCATATTTGCAAACGGTACAATCGCTTTTTTAAAACCATGTTTAGCTGCTTCAAAAATTCTCTCTTGCCCACTTGGTACCGGACGAATTTCACCACCTAGACCAATTTCGCCCAATATCACAACGTCTTGCGGTAAAGGACGATTACGAAAACTTGATACTAATGCAGCTATCAATGCCAAATCAGCACTAGTTTCAGTAACTTTTACGCCACCAACAACATTAACAAAAATATCTTGATCGGCCATTTGTAATCCACCATGACGGTGCAAAACAGCTAACAATAACGCCAATCTATTTTGATCAAGACCTACGGTAACGCGTCTAGGGTTACCATATATAGAGTGATCAACTAAAGCCTGAATCTCAACCAATAGTGGACGCGTTCCTTCCCAAAGTACCATGACCGAACTGCCGGGCAACATCTCATCACCGCGACTTAAGAATATCGCAGATGGATTACTGACCTCTTTTAAACCTTGTTCGGTCATGGCAAATACACCAAGTTCATTTACTGCACCAAAACGGTTTTTATGACTGCGTAGCGTTCTAAAACGAGAATCGGCATCCCCATCTAATAAAATGGAACAGTCAATACAGTGCTCAAGGACTTTTGGACCTGCCAGCGAACCATCTTTAGTGACATGTCCAACCATAATAATGGCAATCCCTTTTGTTTTGGCAAAGCGTGTTAAATAAGCTGCAGTTTCCCGCACTTGTGCCACGCTTCCAGGTGAAGATTGAATATCGGCAAGGTGCATCACTTGAATTGAGTCAATTACCATAAGTTTAGGTTGTGATTGTTCAGCCTGTAGACAAATTTGTTCAATGCTGGTTTCAGATAACATATTAATATTATCGGTTGGTAAACCTAATCTATGAGCCCGCATAGCAACTTGTTGCAGTGATTCTTCACCTGTTACATACAATGTATTCATTTGTACAGATAATTTACTCATCGTTTGTAACAATAAAGTACTTTTTCCAGCCCCTGGATTACCGCCAATTAATATGGCACTGCCAGGCACAACTCCGCCACCTAACACACGATCGAATTCAAAAAATCCAGTTGAAAATCTTGGTAAGGCTTCTAAACTAATTTCCGATAATTTTTGAATCTTGGCTTGACCTGTTCCACCAGCGTAACCCGTTAATCTGTCATTACGTGATGAGGTGCTTGCTAACCTAACTTCAGTAATCGTATTCCAAGCATGGCAAGCACTACACTGACCTTGCCAGCGCGGATAATCTGCACCACAATCATTACACACATAAGCACGTTTAACGGTTTTTGCCAAGTTATTCTCCTAACCTTCACTTAATAAACTGGTTGATAAAATACACCATAAACCAGTTAAATCTGCATAATTAATACTAATTCTCGCCTTTTCAACAACTTTGGGTTTACCATGATAAGCTACGCCAAGTCCAGCAATCCGAATCATCATTAAATCATTTGCTCCATCACCAATTGCAACAGTTTGTTCAATTGGAATATCAAGCGAAGCTGCTAATTGCTGCAATGTTCTTGCCTTGTACTTAGCATCCACAATATCACCAATCACTTTACCAGTTAGTTTGTCATTTTTAATTTCTAATTGATTAGCATAAGCATCAACTAACTTTAATTTTTGTTTAAGATGATCAGCAAAATAGGTAAATCCCCCAGAGGCAATAGCAACATGCCAATTTTTTTTGTACAACTCACGAACTAAATAAGTTAGTCCTGGCGTAAGTGGTAGCCTGTCTTTCACTTCTTGTAAGATGTTTTGAGATGCACCTTTTAATGTCGCAACTCTTTTACGTAAACTAGTTGAAAAATCTAGTTCTCCGCGCATAGCTTGTTCAGTAACGGCAGCAACTTGCTCGCCAACCCCATGCAATTTAGCCAATTCATCAATACATTCAATGCCAATTGCAGTTGAATCCATATCCATGATAAGTAGACCAGGAGAATGCAACGTTGGTAGATTATCAATTGGTGCAACATCAATACCTAAAGTCAGTGAGATGGATTTAGCTTTTTTAGGCATTACCCCAGCGATACGAACAATTTGATAGGTTTTGATTGTCCACGATGACACAATCACCATTGGCATAGCCAGTTTATTTTGGAATGTTGATAATATTGTTTTATTCAATTTCTTTCCATAAATAATCCAACCGGTTTTACCTGCATTGTAATCAAGCGGAACAACCTCACAACCATTTAAAGAAAGCGGTAATCCTTGCCAATCTTGAATATTTTCAGGTAAATCATTATAGGTGAGTGTGTAAGCCATATCAGAAAATCATTATAACGTAAAACGAAATCAGAATTTAGCATATCTACAAAAGATTGTCCAAATTGGAATTTAGCTTATCTAATATTCAACTTTTAAATTCAAATATTTGAACACAAAATATTTAAAACGGTATAGACTCCTAAATATTTTTTACAAAATATGTAATTTTATATTCAAACATCCATTTTATAGCGAACAAAACCATCAAAATATTACTGCAAAAGATGATTATTAATTTGAAAATTCGTAATATTCACCAATTTTATCCAGATTACAAAATCAATGTATAAGAAGAACAAGTCGCTTTACTTAGCATGATCTAATCGTGCTAAAATACCTTGTGTATTGGTTTCACATGCCAGCAATACTTGAAATATGGTTTGATGAGGTATTAACCTATCAATTTGCTTATGGCTTACAAAGGCATAAATTAAAAGATTAAAAATGATTACAAAGGTTAACTTTAGGACAAATAGAGCAAAATTTTATAAATATCACCCTGAATTAATGAATAACTTATTCGAATCCATTAAGATTTCAGCATGATACATACCAATGTAATATCTATCCTGTACTTTTATAAGATATGACACCTGTTATTGAAGAGTAAAACGACGATAAAAGCAAAAGTATTATAACATAGTAAGCAACTAGCTAAATTAATTAAAATTACAGCAAGTAGCACAACGGTAATGCATTAATTATTTTTTAATAGAGCATGACATTTTTAAAATGCACTAACTCTTTTTTTTAAAACAGAATAGAAAAAACCATCACCACCTTGTGCAGTCGGTAAAAATTGTTTCATGTCACCCACAAGTTGGGCATTGCTGTTTTCTTGCAAAAAACGCTCAATTTGTAATTTATTTTCATCAGGTAGGATTGAACAGGTAGCATAAACTAAAATGCCATTTACTTTAAGATATGGCCAAATTTGAGTTATAATTTCGTGTTGTAATTCAGTTAATTGTGTAATATCGCTATCGCGACGTAACCACTTGATATCAGGATGGCGACGAATCACTCCTGTTGCCGAGCATGGTGAATCAAGCAAAATACGGTCAAATTGTCTGCCTTTGCACCATTTCTCAGGTGTCAACCCATCCCCCACTTTCACTTCTGCTACTTGTTTTAAGCGTGCCAGATTTTCTTCAATACGTTTAGCACGACACGCATCAACATCTACTGCTAATAAATTTGCTTTTGGTGCAATTTCTAAAATATGGGTTGTTTTACCACCTGGTGCGGCACACATATCCAAAATTTGCTCACCATTTTTGGGTGCTAACAAATATGCAGCATATTGAGCAGATAAATCCTGTACTGTAACTGCTCCTTCTGCAAAATAAGGTAACTTCGCTACATTTACAGGAGACAATAACCTAATAGCACAAGGTAAATCAGCAAAAGTCTCTGATTCAATTTGCTGTTCAGCTAACAATTGTTGATACTCACTAACAGAATAGTGATTAAGATTAACTCGTAACCACATTGGCGGTTTTTGGTTATTCGCATTGACAATATTTGTCCATTGCTGTGGATAAGCTTGTTTTAGACGATTAAGTAACCAACTTGGATGCAAGGTTTGAGTTGTCTGCTGTTTATCATCCTGTACAAATTTTTGTTGTAATGATTGCTGTTGGCGTAAAAATTCACGCAATACGCCATTTACTAATCCTTTGAGCGATGATTTGTTTAAATCATTTACGGCATTCACTGTTTCGCCTACTGCGGCATGTTCAGGGATTCGGGTATATAAAATTTGGTAAATGCCCACTAACAATAAATAGTGTAAAACTCGATTTTTTCCAGTAAGAATTTTATTCATCAAAGTATGAATATAAAAATTAAGTTCAGGCAAAACACGCATCACACCAAAACAGATTTCTTGTACTAGAGCGCGATCTTTTTCCGCTATTTTATGGGTAAATAACGTTAAGGCCGTACTAAGCGATTGCCCCTCTTCAAGCACATTGAAAATCGCTTGCGCACAAATAGCTCGAATATTTGAATGTGACTTTTTATTCATAACCAATAATGACCTTAACTCATCTATCTAAATGTTTATAAAATTAATGATCCAACCCAGCCAGCAATAAATAATGGAATATTAAAATGAGTAAATGTTGGAATAACACTATCGCGGATATGATCATGCTGACCATCACTATTTAAGCCTGCTGATGTTGATAAAATAGTATCAGAAGGCGGAGATCCTGCATCACCAATCGCTCCAGATGCACCAATTAAACAAACAGTAGCAATAGGAGAAAAACCAAGTTGTACACAAAGTGGTACATAAATAGCAGCAATAATTGGTACAGTTGAAAATGAGGAACCAATACCTAAGGTGATAACCAGTCCAACAAGCATCATCATAAATGAAGCAATAACTTTATTGCCAGCGAATAACTCAGCACTATTGATAACTAAAGGTTCAATTTCGTGAGTCTGTTTCAAAACTTCGGCAAAACCTTGAGCTGAAATCATTACAAAACCAATCATCGCCATCATTTTGATACCATCAGTAAATACGCCGTCTGCTTCACCCCACTTAATTGAGCCTGATACAATAAAGCAAATAAAACCAACTAAAGCACCTAAAATCATTGATCCGGTGTAAAGTTGAATTGCGAACGATAAAATGACAGCTAATAATGAAACAATAAGTGAACGCTTATTCACATTGTTTAGTGCATCTAAATTAATTTCTTCACGAATAATTTTATATTCTCTTGGTTTTCGGTAACTTACAAAAATAGCCCACAATAAACCAATAAACATACCCAATGCAGGAATGGCCATCGCATGCATGACATTAACATGACTGACATCCATTCCTGATGAAATAATATTTTTTAACAAAATTTGATTTAAAAAGATATTACCGAAACCAACAGGTAAGAACATATAAGGTGTAATAAGACCAAAAGTCATGATACAAGCAATCATTCTTCTATCTAATTGCAAACGCGACATCACATATAAAAGTGGTGGAATCAATAGAGGGATAAAAGCGATATGTATAGGAATAATGTTTTGTGATGAAATACTAACCAGTGCAATAATGATAATTAATAACCATTTAATACGCTTTTTAGCACTACTGGTTGTAAGCTGTTTTATTGCCTTATCTGCTAATAATTCAGGCAAGCCTGATTTTGAAATCGCTACAGCAAAAGCGCCAAGCATAGCATAAGAAAGCGCAATATTAGCACCATTACTAATACCAGTATTAAAAGCATCGATCGTTTCTTTTAACGATAAATGGCTAAATAATCCGCCTACAAACGCACCAATAATTAAGCTGATTACCACATGAACACGGCAAAGAGACAAAATTAACATACAAATTACCGCAACCACAACTGCATTTATAGACGAGAACAAATCAAGCACTGTATTCATAAAAAGATTCTGGGTTAAGAAGCAAAGTTTAACATTTTAGGCTATAGATATAGAAAGTGCAATTGATAGAGTAGAACATAGATTGTAAATAACGTTAACGCAAAACATATTGATTTTTGTATAAATTTGCAACATTTCTAAACAAATTTTAATTAAAGATTATTGAAAGAGTTGTCTGATATTTAATCGTTATTGCTTTTAATCTACTGATTTTTATTTTTTTGATGTAACTCCCATTTTAATAAAAAATCCTTTTTTAACTTAGCAAGTGAACAATATCTTTTACTTTAAATAATAAATATTTTTAATAGAAATACCTATATTTATAGAAATAATATAACAAATCATGATTAAGCTAATTCAAAAATTACAGAGAATTTATATTTCCTATGAATTAAATTTTAATTAATAAGAAAGATAGGCTAAATATTAGTACGATAATGAATGCTATCACAATAATTCAGGTATGATAGCCAATTCAATCCATTTTATTCATAAATCAAACACGCCTGAAAATCTAAAAAGTGCTAAATGAGGATTGGTGGTATATGCAATTTTTCTATGATAGAAATCTAAACTAAACTAAAAAATATAAAGGAATGACTTTACCAAACACATAATTGTCGGGTATCAAAAGAAGCTTAGAAATTGATCTTGTGACATTATGAAAAGCATTACTTTAAATATTGATTTAAATTGAATGTTGTAATGATGAGCCATCCCTGTCAAAATCACTCATTTAACGCGCTATGGTGTATATTATAGATATTCGCGCGTAACTTAACTAGTTGAAGAAAAATCTTTATGTTATAAAACCTTGTGCTTTGATAAGGTTATTTTGGAGAATGTCTATGAGAGATAATATCGACGGTCATCACTTATTAATAGGATTAATGGCCTACCCAATCCGCCACAGTTTATCGCCACAAATGCAAAATATAAGCTATTCTAAATTGAATATACCTTATGTATATTTAGCATTCGAAGTGGATCAAGAAAAGTTACCGGATGCAATAAAAGGTTTAAGGGCATTAGGGTTACGTGGAAGTGCCGTATCGATGCCAAACAAACAATTAGTATGCCAATATTTAGATAAATTAACACCAGCGGTTGAAATAAGTGGCGCTTGTAACACCATTTCAAATGATAACGGCGTACTAACAGGTTACAACACTGATGGTATAGGCTATATGCGTATGCTTAAAGAGGCGAATGTTGATGTTATTGGTAAAAAAATAACAATTATGGGAGCGGGAGGTGCGGCAACAGCAATTGTTGTACAAGCAGCACTAGATGGTGTAAAAGAGATTGCCATATTTAACCAAAAAGACGAGTGTTACAGAAAAATCAAAGCGATAGCAAAAAAATTAAATAAAGATACTCAATGTAAGGTTCATATAACTGATCTTGATGATAAAAAACAATTACGCAAAGAAATTGCAGAAAGCGTCGTAATTTGTAATGCTACTGGCGTAGGTATGAAGCCATTAGAAAATCAAAGTTTAATAACCGATCCAACTATGCTAAGAGCAGATCTTGTGGTAACTGATTGTATTTATAGCCCACGAAAAACGAAATTACTTGAAATAGCAGAGCAACAAGGTTGTAAAATACTCAATGGTATTGGCATGATGTTATGGCAAGGCGCAGCACAAATTAAAATTTGGACTGGTGAAGAGGCACCTATTGAATATATAAAAGAAAAAATGGGATTTAAAGATCAATAGATAATCAAACCTATTTTTTAGATTTAAATACCACCATTATAATTGGTGGTGAAATTGATTGAATTAGATTCAATTAACATGATTTTTTACTAGCAGGATATTAAATGAAAACCGTTACTATTAAAGGAATTGAGATAGGTTCTGGCGCACCTAAAATTATCGTCCCTGTTGTCGGTAAAACCGAAGCAGAATTACTCGAAGAAATACTATTTTTACAATCAATCGATTTTGATGTGTTAGAATGGCGTGTTGATCACTTTACTCAAGTTGACAATATCAATGCTGTAAAACAGATAGCGAAACAAATTCGAGAACTTTTACCCAATAAACCTATTTTGTTTACTTTTAGAACAGAAAACGAAGGTGGTGTAAAACCTTGGCCATTAACTTCATATATGGAATTAAATAAACAAATAGCGCATAGTGGTTTAATCGATCTTATTGATGTTGAGGTGTTTATTGGTGATAACTATGTAAAAGAGATTATTCATATTGCCCATCAGCACAATGTTTTTGTGGTAGCATCCAACCACGATTTTGACAAAACCCCCCCTAAAAGCGATATCATCTATCGATTACGAAAAATGCAAGATTTAGGCGCTGATATTTCCAAAATTGCAGTCATGCCACAAACAACTGATGATGTTTTAACGTTACTTGCTGCAACAACCGAGATGAATGAAAAATACGCTGAAAAACCCATTATTACTATGTCTATGTCAGGTCTTGGTGTTGTGAGCCGCGTAGCTGGAACAATCTTTGGATCTTCAATGACATTTGGTGCAGCAAAAAATGCATCAGCACCAGGTCAATTAGATGTGCAAGAGTTACGTTATATTTTAGAGGTTTTATATCGAAGCAAAATCTAAGAAAACATTAAGTTTATTATTAATTAAAAAGTTATATTTAATTTGTCTTTAAGTAAACATTATCAAAAATAGAATAAATCGTCGTATTGATAAGGCAAAATTGATTTAGATCAGATAATGATGTCTGAGTAATAAAAAATGCAGTTGGACATAATATTATTCAATTTATTTCTGAAAATAGGGCCAAAGAGATTTGTAGAGTTAAAATTAATCAACCTTTATAATAAGTTTATATTTCATTAAAACTTAACTATGTTAAGTAAATTGCATAGCCTAAAGATCATGCAAATTTGCTAACAATTAATTAGTAACAAGTATATACTTAAACAATCTCTTTATTTTAAAAAAACGTTTAGCTTTATAATTTTAACAGGTTCTTCTGTTTGCTTAACAAGCTCATAATTAAAGTTATTAAAATATATCAATAATGTAAAAGCCTGAGGTTTATTTTTTTATGTTTTCATGGTGGACTAAAGTCTATTTCTCTCTTATCCAAATCTTAGTCAAACTTTTTGTTAAAAGTAAACCGATTCCTACTGATCCAATAACAGAACTAAATTTGGATTTAAGTAAACCTATTTTATATGTACTCCCTTATAACTCTCAAATTGATCTGATGGTCGTCAGATCTCTCTGTTTACAATATCATTTACCAGATCCCCTAACAGGTATTGAAATCAATGGTAAAATCGTACCGTCATATCTCTATATTGATAAAGGACCAGGTATTTTTTCATCTTATCGACAACAAACTAAAGCAATTGAAATTTTAAGAGACTATATTTCTGCACATCAACAAAATCATAATCTGGATGTTCAAATGTTACCTGTCTCGGTAATGTTTGGGCGAAGACCAGATAAAGAAGGCAAAAAAATACCATCATTACAAGTAGTGGGTGCAACGTATAAGTTATATAAAATAATTGTTTCCGGACGTGATTGTTACACACGCTTTTCTCGTACCGTTTCATTTAATACACTTAGACTTGATAATAACCAAGATATTTTAACATTAGCACACAAATTATCACGTGTTGCTCGAATTCATTTTGCCAAACAAAGAACGGCATCGGTTGGACCAAAACTGCCTGTTCGACAACAAATGCTTAATAAATTATTGAATAATCCTGGTATTTCAGAAGCAATACAAGAAGAAGCAAAAAGTAAAAACATTAATCTTGATAAAGCTAAAAAAAATGCCTTATCCATTTTAAATGAAATTGCGGCAAATTTTTCTTATCGAATGCTTAGAGTGACCGATTTTATTCTGACTTGGGCATGGAATAGACTTTATCAAGGATTAAAAGTCACCAATGCAGATCCAATTCGTGAATTAGCACAAAACGGATACGAGATTGTTTATGCGCCTTGTCATCGTAGTCATATGGATTATTTATTATTATCCTATGTTCTTTATCGTCAAGGATTAGTTCCCCCACATATTGCCGCAGGTATTAATCTGAATTTCTGGCCAGCTGGCCCCATTTTTCGACGTTTAGGTGCTTTTTTTATTCGCCGTTCATTTCGAGGAAATAAACTCTATACCTCTGTTTTTCGTGAATATTTAGCTGAATTATTTATTCGTGGTTATTCTGTTGAATATTTTATTGAAGGCGGTCGTTCTCGCACAGGGCGATTGCTTGATCCTAAAACAGGCATGTTAACAATAACTGTACAGACCTTGTTACGTGGCGATGCCAGACCTATTACGATTGTGCCGGTTTATATTGGTTATGAACATGTTTTAGAAGTTGCAACCTACGCAAATGAATTGCGTGGAGCCAAAAAAGAAAAAGAGAGTTTATGGATCACTATTAAAGCCTTCTTTAAACTGAAAAAGTTAGGTTTTGGTTATGTTAATTTTGGGCAACCAATCCCATTAAATCAATTTTTAAATCAACATATCCCAGATTGGCGCAATGCGATTGAACCAACGGGTTCTCAACGCCCTAGCTGGTTAACACCAACAACAAACTTACTTGCCAAGCAGATAATGGAACGTATTAATTCATCGGCAGCAATCAATGCCATGAATTTATGTAGTTCAATATTACTAGCAGCAGATCAGTGCACATTAACAAAAGTGAGATTGATTGAACATATTGATTATCTGATAAAATTATTACACAAAGTACCCTATTCTGATTTAATTACTATCCCTGATCAGACGCCTGAAGAACTGTTTGAGCATGCAAAACAAATGGGAAAATTTATTATCACAACCGATGAAGTGGGTGAAATGGTTGGTCTTACAGCCGAACAAGCAGTATTAATGACTTATTATCGTAATAATATCCAACATTTATTAATTATTCCCGCAATAGTAGCCAGAATATTGTTAAAGCATAATCGAATTTCATTACAAGAAATCATTGAACAAGTAAAATTACTTTTCCCATTGATAAAATCTGAATTATTTCTTTATCACAACGATGAACAGCTCACAGAGTATGTGAATAATATAATTGCAACTTATTCTGAATTAAATTTAATCAATTCTTCTTCGGACAAATTAACGTTAAGCTATTTAAAAATATCAGAATTACAATTACTCGCTTCATCATCGAAAGATACATTACAACGTTATGTGATTGCATTTTCTTTGTTACAAAAAGATCCTTCTATCAGTCGTACTATTTTGGAAAAAGAAGGTCGATTAATTGCTGAAAGATTATCTGTTTTACACGGTATTAATGCTCCTGAATTTTTTGACAAAGGTGTATTTTCAATATTAGTCGCATCGCTACGTGAACAAGGCTATTTAGATGATAAAGATGGCGCAAATCTACCAAAAATTGAAGCTATGAACAAAATACTTAAACCGTTAATTACGGCGCAGGTCATGCAAACTATTGATGAAATTAATCCTTGAATAAAAGAATAAAAAAGCATTGTTTTTAGGAATATGTAATTATTTTTATTTGATACATTATTCAATAAATAGCGATAAATATACTTAACCATTATGTATTCCTGAAACTTTCTAACAGGAATACAACTTTTCTTTTCCTTATATTCACCGTATTGCATATACGCATAAATTTATTTTTTGACAAACATCAAATTTTACCAATTACTATTTGTTTTCTCTTTATTTCTGTTCAATAAACGATTATCATTAATATTAATAAGGATATTTATCGCCTCCAATACAATAAATTTAATAATGTAATGTCTGCTTTCTAAGGAGTCTATATGCTATTTAACCGTAGGCAGTTCTTTAAGATCTGTGCTGGTGGCATGGCAGGAACAACTGTCGCTACACTAGGATTGATGCCGAATATAGCGCTTGCACAAACTCGCCAATTTAAATTACTAAAATCAAAAGAAACCCGTAATAACTGCACTTATTGCTCTGTAGGATGTGGAATGTTGCTTTATAGTCGAGGTGATGGTGCAAAAAATGCTGAATCATCAATATTCCATATAGAGGGTGATCCCGACCATCCAGTGAGTCGCGGTTCGCTTTGTCCAAAGGGTGCTGGCGTACTTGACTATATCAAAAGTGAACAACGCGTTAAATATCCGGAATATCGAGCACCAGGCTCGGATAAATGGCAACGCATTAGTTGGGATGAGGCGATTGAACGCATCGCCCGCTTAATGAAAGAAGATCGTGACAAAAATTTTGTTGAAAAAAATGAAAAAGGTATAACTGTAAATCGTTGGACAACAACAGGATGGCTTGTGACTTCTGCTGCCAGTAATGAAACCGGTTGGTTAGCATTTAAAGTTGCACGTTCATTAGGTATGTTAAGTCTTGAAACTCAAGCAAGGGTTTGTCATGGACCATCAGTATCCAGCTTAGCAGCAACTTATGGTCGAGGGGCTATGACCAACAATTGGAACGACATTAAAAATGCAAACGTCGTTATTGTTATGGGTGGAAATGCCGCAGAGGCACACCCAGTTGGCTTTAAATGGGCTATTGAAGCTAAAATTACTAACGGTGCAGAATTGATTGCTATTGATCCACGTTTTCATCGAACAGCTTCTGTTGCTGATCATTATGTACCGATTCGAGCTGGATCGGACATTGCGTTTTTGCTTGGTATCATTAATTATCTTATTACGCACGATGAAGTGAATTATGATTATTTAATCACTCATAGTAATGCAAGTTTAATTATTCATGATGATTTTAATTTTGATGCAAATAATGGACTTTTTAGTGGCTACGATGCAACAACCAAACAATATAATCAGACCAGTTGGGCCTATCAAAAAGATGAAAACGGCTTTGCGCTTCGAGATAAAACATTAAATCATCCTCGTTGTGTATGGAATCTGCTCAAACAACATGTAAGTCGCTATACACCTGAAATGGTTAATAAAGTAACCGGCAGCCCTATTGAAGGCTTTTTACATGTTTGTCGGTCCCTAGCAAGCACCAAAACGAATGACAGAGCAGCGACCTTTTTATATGCATTAGGTTGGACACAACATAGCTATGGCACACAAATTATTCGTACAGCAGCAATGATCCAGCTAATTTTAGGTAATATTGGGGTCATGGGTGGCGGCATTAATGCACTACGTGGGCATTCGAATATTCAAGGCTTAACCGATGTTGGTTTATTATCTAATCGTTTACCTGCTTATCTTGAATTACCCAAAGACTCTCATGTTTCACTTCAACAATATTTAGAAGAAAAAACACCAAAACCACTTGGTCCAAATGAAGTTAATTTCTGGGGGAATTATCCTAAATTTTTTGTTAGCTTTATGAAGGCAATGTATGGGGATAAATCCACTATTGACAATAATTGGGGATTCGATTGGTTACCGAAATGGGATAAAACCTATGATGTTTTAAGATTCAGTAAAATGATGCGTGATGGCCAAGCCAATGGCTTTATTTGTCAAGGTTTTAACCCGCTTGCTGCACTACCTGATAAAAATAGTATTCGTGAAGGATTATCTAAACTGAAATTTCTGGTAAATATTGATCCAATGCCAACAGAGACGGCCGAGTTTTGGAAAAATCATGGCGAATCAAATGATGTTGATCCAAGCCAAATTCAAACTGAAGTATTTAGACTTCCAGCTAACTGTTTTGCTGAGGAAAACGGTACAATCGTTAACTCATCACGTTTATTACAATGGCACTGGGCAGCAGCAAGACCACCCTATGAATCACTTTATGATCCAGAAATTATAGCGCGCATTTATTTAAGAATTAAAGAACTTTATGAAGAAGAAGGTGGTGCTTATCACGAACCAATTAATAATTTAACATGGGATTACCAAGATCCTGAAGGACCAGCAGCTGAAGAACTTGCAAAAGAGTGTAATGGACGAACACTGGTAGATATAACCGATAATAATGGCAATATTATTCTTAAAAAAGGACAATTATTGAGTGGTTTCTCTCAACTAAAAGCAGACGGTACAACATCATCAGGCATTTGGATATTCTGCGGTTCTTGGACAGAGCAAGGCAACCTAATGGCTCGGCGCGATCCAAGCGATCCATCTGGTAAAGGCATTCATGCAGGCTGGGCTTGGACATGGCCAATGAATCGACGCGTCCTTTATAATCGAGCCTCTGCTGATGAAAATGGCAAACCATGGGATTCAAAACGTGTATTAATAAAATGGAATGGTTCAAGTTGGGACGGTAATGATGTTGCTGATTTCACTGCAACTTTATCGCCAAGTTCTGGTGCAGGAGCTTTCATTATGAATAATGATGGCTTAGGAGGATTATTTTGTTTAAATCGATTAGTCGATGGACCATTCCCTGAACATTATGAACCCTTTGAAACACCGATTACTAACAATCCATTACATCCTAACCAGATCAACAATCCTGTGGCTCGTGCATTTAAAGAGGACTTAGCACGCTTAGGAAGTGCCAGTCAATTTCCGTATGTTGGAACAACTTACAGCATAACTGAACATTTCCATTTTTGGACTCAACATGCAAGACTGGCTGCTATTTCACAACCTGAACAATTTATTGAGTTAAGTGAAAATTTAGCAAATAAAAAAGGAATAAAACTTGGTGATACAGTTAAAGTAACGTCATACCGTGGTTATATTAAAGCTAAAGCGGTTGTAACTAAACGTCTTCCTACATTAACCGTTGATGGTAAAGAAGTTGAAACCATTGGAATTCCAATCGTATGGGGTTTTACTGGGCAGACAAAGAAAGGATTTTTAGTTAACGAATTAACCCCTCATTTAGGTGATGCTAATTCGCAAACACCAGAATACAAGTCTTTCTTAGTGAATATCGAAAAAGTGACTACAGCGGCATAAGTGAGGGAGAATAAAAGATATGTCATTACAAACTCAAGATATCATCCGCCGCTCAGCAACGAGTGCTTTAACTCCAGCTCCACGAGTTCGAGATTATCAACAAGAAGTGGCAAAACTGATTGATGTTACAACCTGTATCGGCTGTAAAGCCTGCCAGATTGCATGTAGTGAATGGAATGATCTACGTGCTGAAATTGGTAACACTGTTGGTGTTTATGACAATCCAGCAGACTTAGAACCTAAAGCTTGGACGGTGATGCGTTATTCTGAAGTCGAAGTAAATGGTAAATTTGAATGGCTGATTCGCAAAGATGGTTGTATGCATTGTTCTGATCCAGGTTGCCTCAAAGCCTGCCCATCGAAAGGTGCAATCATTCAATACGCAAATGGTATTGTAGATTTTCAATCAGAACACTGCATTGGTTGCGGTTATTGTATTGCTGGCTGTCCATTTAATATTCCACGAGTAAGTAAAGAAGATAATCATTCGTACAAATGTACATTGTGTGTTGATCGCGTTTCTGTAGGACAAGAGCCTGCTTGTGTCAAAACTTGCCCAACAGGAGCAATTCATTTTGGCACAAAACAAGATATGATTCGTCATGCGGAACATCGCATTGAGGATCTTAAAAAACGAGGTTTTGAACAGGCTGGTCTTTACGATCCTCAAGGTGTCGGCGGTACTCATGTAATGTATGTATTACATCATGCAGATCAACCCGAACTGTATCATGGTTTACCGAAAGATCCTCACATTAGTGAAATTGTTAAATTCTGGAAAGGTGCATGGAAACCGTTATCCGCAGCCGCATTCATTGCAACATTTGGGGGGCTACTATTCCATTATATGAGTGTTGGTGCAATAGAAGTTGATGAAGAAGATATAGAGCAAGAAAAAAAAGCTGATAGACAAGCTAGAAAACGTCTAGGATTACCAATTTTTGAACGTCAAAATAGCACTAATTCAGTACAACAGGAGAATCATCATGAGTAAAAAAGACATGATATTAAGAACACCACTTATTGTTCGTTTTTGTCATTGGTGTATGGTGTGTCTTTTTATTCTAACCGCACTATCCGGTTTATTTTTATTTTTTCCATCAATTAAATTGTTTGGTTTAGTACTTGGTACACCACAATTGGTCAGAGCATTGCACCCAATGATAGGTTGTATTGTGTTCTTACTATTAATGTTTATGTTCTTGAAGCTTGTTCACCATAATATTCCAAATAAAGCAGATATTGTATGGTTAAAGAACTTTAAGCATGTAATTATGGGCAAAGAAGAAGGCATTCCAATTGGTAAATACAATGTCGGTCAGAAGTTTTTATTTTGGTGCATTATGAGCCTAATATCTGTACTATTTATCACAGGAATGATTATGTGGCGTAGGTATGTTTCTGACTATTTTCCTGTTCAAATTGTCCGTATCGCTATATTTTTCCACTCGCTTGCTGCAATAGGATTAATTTTACTCGCCATAGGTCATGCCTATATGGCTCTTTGGGTTAAAGGATCAATTAAAGGTATGATAACAGGTTATGTATCTCGAGCCTGGGCTCGTAAAAACCATTCTGCATGGTATGAAGAAGAAATGCAAAAAATACATCAAAAAGAACTTAATGCTAATACCAAATCAGAAACAAAACAAACAACAAAAGTAGAGCGTAAACCGGCATAAAAACAACTCATTACATTAAATAAATGTTATCCCTAATTTTAATTAACCGATAACATTTAATTATGAAAAATTATGGATAAAACGATAGTAAAATGGTAATTAATAATGAGTATAAAAATCATCCCACAAGAGCAACTTGAACAACAAACAACAAACACAGTTATTCGACAAATCCCACTACTCTTTTATCCATCGCCAAAGACGCTGTATATTCATCGTGCGGAACGTTTAAAAGAGCTAGCAACAAGTAGTCCATTTAGTGAATATTTGGAATTTTGTACTATAATTGTTGAACTACAAGCCAATATTGTCAAGCAAAAACCAGTAAATATCGATTTGCCAAATAGCCTTGATGGTCAATACCCCCCTTTAAGTTTATATAATTTTCCCTTATCCACTTTTTGGCAAGAATATTTAAGTGAACTATTAGGTTCGATGACAGATACAACAGAACAAATTAGATTAGTGACAGAACAGCTAAGAAAAAATAGTTCTGATCAATTACAAGATAAAGCCAACCATTTAATTAATGGTGAATTTAACTGTGTAGAAGGTAATGAAGCTATGTTTATCTGGTCCGCATTATCGGTTTACTATAGCCAGCTAGCAAGTCAAATCAAAGGCAAAGCAGTCGCAGAAAATAGCGATAAAAACTGGTTATGTCCTGTATGTAATAGTATGCCTGTCGCCAGTATTATTCAGCTAGGAAGTAACAATGGATTACGTTATTTACACTGTAGCTTATGCGAAAGTGAATGGTACGTACCTCGAATAAAATGTACCTGTTGTGATAATATGCAGGACATTCAATATTTTTCACTGGATAAAGAACTATCAGCAACAAAAACAGAATGCTGTGATATTTGCCACAGTTATCTAAAGATTCTAGATCAAGACAAAGATCCACGTATTGAGGTTATTGCTGATGATATCGCTTCGTTGATCTTGGATATAAAAACAGAAGAGGAAGGATTTGCTAAAAGTGGCATAAACCCTTTTATATTTGCTCAATAAAAAAGTAAATATACGTTATAGTTAAAATTCAGTTTCATCAAAATCAATTATTATCACAATCAATATTGCTTACTAGCGAGAGAGTTGATTAACGATATTTATTATTTGAATAAAATACAACTTAACATTTTATATTAATAAGGTTAGAATTGAACTAATGTACTAGTTTATGAGTTTATTTTATGAAGCGTTTTATTTTTTTAACAATGATGATATTACTTATACCGCTGTTTAGTTCCGCTGATACATTTAAATATGTTGCAATTACAGCAATTATTGAACATCCATCATTAGATCAAATCCGTGAGGGTGTGAAAGATGAATTAACAGATAGTGGTTATAAGTTAAACGAAAACATAACAGTACAATATAAAAGTGCGCAAGGAAGTAGCGCTACTGCCGCTCAAATTGCTAGACAATTTATTGCAGCAAAGCCTGATGTCATTGTGGCCATTGCAACACCTAGTGCACAAGCAACAGCGGCTGCGACTAAAAAAATTCCCGTTATATTTGCCGGAATTACTGATCCTATCGCAGCAAAGTTAATTAAAACCTGGCAACCAACTGGCACAAATATTACTGGTGTTTCAGATTATCAAGAGATTGTTCCTCAAATTAATTTTATGAAGAAAATTGTACCTAATGTTAGGTCAGTAGGATATATTTATAGTCCAAGTGAAATTAACTCTACCGTTGTCCTAAAAAATCTGCAAACTCATCTAGCCAAACAAAATATTTCTCTTGTTGCTGTACCCGCACAGAGAACTGCTGATATTTCAACAGCAGCCAATACATTAAAAGGTAAAGTAGATTTAATTTATACAACAACAGATAATAACGTTGTTTCAGCTTATGAATCACTTGTAAAATTTGCTAATGAAAATAAAATACCACTTTTAGCTTCGTTTCCTGATGCAATTGAACGAGGAGCTACTGCTGCTTATGGTATGAGCTATTATGATATTGGACGTCAATCTGGTAAGCAAGTTGTTCGGATATTGAAAGGTGAAAAACCTGGAAGTATTGCCCCGGAACTTGGACAAGCATTACACCTTGTTATTAATTCTAATGCAGCAAAAAAACAAGGAGTAAATTTATCTCCCGAAATTATCCAATCAGCTTATAAAATAATTGGACAATAATTAAGTATTATTTTATTAAAAATATCAAAATTAACTTTGCTCAAAGGTATGGGCAAAGTGTAATATAACAAACAATATTCCTGTTTATAGCCATTCGTCACCTGCTATGTAATGAATTATTTACATTTGCTAGTTCTTTTTTTATTCTGGAAAAATATTCAATTTTGCTTTATAGTAACTCAAAATTTCGCTTGGTTGTAAAAAAAATAGTACAGGAGTACCTTATGCGTAATTATATTATTAAACTTTTTATGATTTTCAGTTTACCGTTCGCTGCATTTTATTCTTACGCAGATACAAAAGCCGAACAAAAATTTGTAGCCATTACTGCAATTGTTGAACACCCAGCACTAGATAGTGTACGAAAAGGTGTTGAAGATGAATTAAAAGATAATGGCTATATTGCAGGGGAAAATTTAAAGCTTCAATTTGCCAGTGCACAAGGTAGCAGTGCAACTGCTGCTCAGATAGCGAAGCAATTTGTAGCGAATAAACCTGATGCTATTGTTGGTATTGCAACACCAAGTTCACAAGCTTTAGTTGCAACAACAAAACTTATTCCTATTGTTTTTACCGCTGTGACTGATCCTGTGGTAGCAAAATTAACGCCAAGTTGGGATGCATCAAAAACAAATGTGACAGGCGTTTCCGATGCCTTATCACTGGATTCTCAAATTGAGATGATGTTAAAAATTAAACCTGATGCTAAAAATATTGGTTATGTTTATAGTCCTAGTGAAGTTAATTCAATTATTATCTTGAAACAATTGCAAGTAGAACTTGAAAAAAGAGGAATGAAAATTATTGCAGCTCCTGCTCAACGAACTTCTGATATATCAACAGCGGCAAGGAGTTTAAAAGGTAAGGTTGATATGATTTATACGACTACCGATAATAATGTTGTTTCATCTTATGAAGCTTTAGCTAAAATTGCTAATGAAAGTAAAATTCCTCTTGTAGCATCAAATCCTGAATCAGCTGAACGTGGTGCTATTGCAGCATTAGGAATGAGCTATTATGATCTTGGTCGTCAAGCTGGTAAAATTGTTATCCGGATACTTAATGGCGAGAAACCAGGGGATATACCACCACAAGTTGGTAATATTACTCAATTAACAATTAATAAAAAAGCTGCTGAACGCCAAGGTATTACTTTATCTGAAGATGTATTAAAATCAGCAGCAAAAATTGTCGAAAAATAATTGTAACTTTTTGATAACTAAACCGCTATTTCAGCGGTTACTTTTTAATGGATGTTTTTCATGTCTTTTGAATTTTTTTTAGGATCTATTGGAATTGGACTTATTTATGCACTGGTTAGTTTAGGTGTTTTTATCTCATTCCGTTTACTTGATTTTCCGGATCTTACCGCTGATGCCAGTTTTCCTCTTGGAGGGGCGGTTTGCGGCCTATGTATTTACGTAGGTATTGATCCTTGGATAGCAACATTGTTAGGCATGTTTGCTGGTTGTATTGCTGGAGCAATGACTGGAATATTGTATGTTAAACTCAATATACTACAACTACTTTCAAGTATCATTGTCATGATAGGGCTTTATTCTATCAATTTGAGAATATTAGGTATTGGACCTTATATTATGGACGAAACACCAAGAATGGCTGGTTCACCTAATCTCTCTTTACTTGATGCTAAAACAATATTTTCACCATTTATTACTGAAGATTATAGTAATCAATATATTGTACAACCACTTATGATATTAGGTTTTGTCATTCTATTTTGGTTATTACTCAATCTCTTTTTAAATACCAAAATCGGCTTAGCATTAAGAGCAACAGGAACCAACCAACGAATGGCCAAATCTCAAGGTATTCCGACAGGTAGTATTACTATTCTTGGTATGGCAATATCAAATGGCTTAATAGCTCTTGGCGGTTCTTTATTTGTACAAACCCAAGGTGGAGCAGATGTTACAATTGGTGTTGGCACTATCGTTATAGGACTGGCATCAATTATTATTGGCGAAAGTATTTTTCCAACTAAGCGTATTTGGGCTGTAATGCTAGCGGTTATTTTTGGTTCAATTTTATATCGCTTATTCATTGCGTTTGCACTCAGTAATGAGTTTTTACAAGAAATTGGTGTAGGAACCGAGGATTTAAATCTTATTACAGCTATCTTGGTAGTACTTGCTTTAGTTTTACCTAAACAGTTAAAAAAACGCTCAAAAAAAAGAGGAAGTAAGCATGATTAAAGTTGGAGAATTACAATTAACTTTTAATCAAGGAACACCTATCGAAAATCATGTATTACGAGGATTAAATCTTAATATAAGCGAAGGTGAATTTGTCACAATCATAGGTAGTAATGGGGCAGGGAAAAGCTCATTACTCAATGTAATTAGTGGTGATTTACTTGCCGACTCAGGCAGTGTAATTATTAATGGAAAAAATGTAACTCGCTGGCCTGCATGGAAAAGGGCGGGATTAGTTGCTCGAGTTTTTCAAGATCCAATGGTTGGTACTTGTGAAAACCTAACTATTGAAGAAAATCTTGCTATTGCTTATAACCGAGGACATAGCTTTACATTGTCTCCAGCCCTAAATAGAAAGTTACGTGCAATATTTAAAGAAAAACTTGCGACATTAAATTTAGGTCTAGAGAATCGATTGTCCGACATGATGGGATTACTTTCTGGAGGGCAAAGACAAGCAATTAGTTTACTAATGTCAACGCTGCAACCATCTAAAATATTATTGCTTGATGAACATACCGCTGCACTTGATCCTAAAACGGCACAATTTGTTTTAGAGCTAACCGATGAAATTGTTTCAAAAAATCATTTGACAGCCATGATGGTTACTCACTCTATGAAACAAGCATTAGAATATGGCAATAGGACAGTAATGCTCCATCAGGGTCAGGTCGTACTTGATGTTGCTGGAGAACAACGTGCCAAGCTAACAGTAAATGATTTACTAGCTATGTTTGAAAAAACGCGTGGCGAAAAAGTTACTGATGATGCATTACTTTTAGGATAATAAACCAAATAACAAAGCAATATTCTTTTTAAATATTGCTTTGTTTTCCAAAATTCATTTTGAAAAATTCATAACTGTTTTCTTATTTGCGGTTAAATATTCATTAAAGTACTTCTTATCACTTTTACCTCTCACACTAGTGTATAACAATATTAAAAGCTTTTTCAGATAATTCAAATCTAAATATTTTATCAATAGAATTTACCTACAACATAATCTCGATTTAATTAATGATAACAAATCCATTAATTTTAGATTTTATGAATATTTCGTAAAGTAATAGTTATACTTATATTGATGCATTATTTGTATCAAAATTATCAGCTATAAAACTTATTTCAATAAATTAATAATTTTTTAATTTAAATCTATAGGAATTAAAGATCGTTATGAATATATCTTCTTTTCATTAAAGAACCTTTGATTCCTTACAGCATATAATATTCAACAATTACTTATTAGGCATTATCAATAATAAAAAATAAAATTAATATTATTTGCAAAGATTATTGAAATAATAGAGATGGGCAGTTTTATTTATACAATGAAAAGATAGCAATATCGTATTGATTATTTTATATTTATTGCAAAATTTTATAGAAATTTTTAACTAATGATAATTTTAATGATTAAATTCACTATTAAGATACTTATTATAAATAACTCTTAATTAAGATCTATTAGCTAAAATCAATTCTGTTTTTATTAATAATATCTTCAATAAAAACAGAATTATTGTTATAAAACTTATAAGATTGTGGTCACAATCAGGAAAATAACTCAACTAATCAAAGTTGTAAATAAGATAAATTGTCATCAAAAAGATAGCAAATTTTGTTAAATGTTAATTATAACAATTTACTAGGTAGATATTTGGTATAGGTAAATGAGCTAATAATCTGCTTTCAAATAACCTTATCAGAAGTTTGTAATTTCTGTATGCAAAAAAGCCCAGCATTCCTGCTGGGCTCTCAATATATTTAAAAGTCTGGCGGCTCCCTACTC
>NZ_JAFNMU010000007.1:0-134089 GCF_026537125.1 Gilliamella sp. B2828 | reverse complement strand
GAATTTCCACAAAGTAGGAATATAGCAGTAACTTTTAAAAATGATATTATTATTGACAAACTAGAACCTGAACTAGATTGACATCTCCCCTCCCTTAGGGAGGGGTTTTACGGATCTACGGATAAAAAACAGCAGTTACCAATTAACTTTATTAGGCTGCCCCTCGAACTATACTACTTACTTCCTCTCCGTTATTCCTCAAGTGATTAAGGACTATCTGTTCACCGCCACGACCTGATAACCATTCACGCGCTTTTTCATCACTATCAACTAGAGCAATATTGATCACAGGCTGAGAGTTAATAACTTCAGTTTGTTGTGAGACTGGGGAATAACTTGGTTGCTGAATGGTTGCATCGCCGCGCTGCAATGCTTGTAGAGAACTTACACCAATTCTTGATGTTGAGGCAGCATCCATAACAAATTCCCTGCCATGTACTACTCCTGCAATCTCGCTTATCCCTATATTGCCTGTATATCCCCCATTCATAAATCCTACTTGTTGCGATCTAATTTGTTGAACATTTGCTATACCTGCGGCAATCGCAGCCGCCGCTGCCGCCGCGCCAAGTGCAGGACCAACATAAGGAATACCAGCCATCGATGCATAAGCTGCTGTTGCAGATTGATAAGTGTTAATAATCGCTTGGGATATCGCTGCCGCTTTGCCGATCATTGCCATTTTTTTATTATTGGAATATTGCATTTCTGCAAGACCACCAAAAAATGAATTAGCTTGATTGAGAATTAAGTTTTGCTGAGCAGCCCAAACTTGCGCGCGTAGTGCTCCTGCTGTTTCCTGATTTAATCCAAATTTCTCAGTTAAGATATCAATTTGATTGTACATGTATTCAAACTGTGCAATTTGTGCATTAATTAGCTCGCCAGTACCTTCAAACATACCATAAAATAAGCTATTACTGTCATTATTTAAAGCTAACACGATATCACTTTTTTCCCACTTTTCAGATTTTGCCACTTCATTTAGAGCATCAAGAAAAAGATTATGATCCTTCACTTTCTGCCCAAAAGAATTTTTCAATAAACCATCCTGAAGAGATGTGGCATCATCCTTTTTCTGTTTTAAAGCAATTTTTTCGCGTAATAGTGCGTTTTCTTGCTCACTTAGAATAATGCCTTTCGCCATCATATCTTGTTGTACTGAATAAAACTCAATTTCAACCCTGCGTTGTTCTGCGGTTAAATCGAGCAAATCAGATTGACGCTTTATTTCATTATAATAAGCATTAAGAGGATTTAAACTCTCCTTATATTGATTTTTTAGTAACGCGAGATAATAATTAAAATCGTTTGAGCTTATCTGTCCTTTATTATAAGCATTCTCAAGCATAATTATGCTTTCACAATAATTTTCTAAAGCTGCGCGCGTTGGATTAAGCGAATTAAGTAATTGTTTTAAATCATTTGACATAACTGAAGCGCCTTTAAATGTTTTTGAGTCAATTAATCCCTCTTGAATCCATTTTTCATCATTTTTCTTAACTCTAACTCTCTGTGTTACTCCCTCAAAATACTGTGATGCAGCATTAATCCCCATTCCTATATAATCCTGATTTAAAGCTGTACTCCAAACTGCCTTAAATTCAGATGCTAAGTTTTTAGCTTCTTCAGAAAAATTTAAATGGTCAAAAGATATAATAACATCATCAAGTGCTCTAGTGACAGAGTTTGCCATATCCTGATTAAGATAACCTATCAATTTAACAAGCCCCCTTATTGGGACTTGCCAAGCATTAACCATCGCTTCCATAAAACTGAGAGAAGTATTATAAATACCTTTCCAAACATTCTCCCATGTTGCACCAAGATTATTCCAAATTAAACTTATTGTTTTTCCAAAAGCAATAACTAGCCCAATTAGCTCATTCGTCACGGACTTATGGAACGCCTGTATCGATTGAAGAACACCTAAGATGTTTTCTCCAAAAATATCAATATTTCCGGACATAGAAGACATTGTATTATTGAAAATATCACTAACTATACTTAATGATTTGGCCGCAAAATCTTTAATATCCTCGAATATAATGCGAGTAACATCCCCAAGTGTTACAAATTCATCGGCAGTGACCTTTATATCATCAGAAAAAAATGTTAATGCAGAAATAACCGCGGTGATCCCTATAAGTAATGCACCAAATGGATTTAATGCTAATGCTGCCGTAAAAGCCTTAATCTTTAATATTGCATAAGGTAAGGTCTTGTTACCCAGGCTATCAACACCAGTTTTGAATAAAGCATTATAAGCTGTCGCTGAAACGTAACTAACACCGAGCACTCCAAACACGTTAACTAATTGAGGTATTCTTTCTGAAATAAAAGAAATAGAATTTGCAACCTTTTCATTGATTTTATATGCAGAATCAACATTAAAAATATATTGTTTAATACTCGTTTGAAGATTAGTGATCGCATCGTTAATCTGGTTTGGCATTAACGCGGCTTTTTCGGCAATAATTCCAGAGTTACTAACAAAAGCCTCGGCTATGACATCAGTTGTAATTTTACCTTTTCGCCCATATTCAAGTAGTTGATTTGCGTTAATGCCTAACTGTTTAGCTAAAACTTCAACCACTTCACCGCCATTCGCAATAACGGTATTTAATCCTTGTCCTGTTAATTGACCAAGCATCATTGCACGATTAAGACTTGTTGTTACACTTTCGGCAGCTTGTCCACGCATACCAGAGACTAATAACGCGTTATTTAAAGCTTCTGTATAAGTTAATTGCTGGTCGGTTGTTAAACCTAAATCTTTTAAGGCAATCGTGTTTTGTAAAAATGATTCGGCTGTTTGCTCAAAGGATGAGTAGGTACTTTTAGCAAGCTTAACTAATCGTTCCATTGCAACGCTTCCACCGTTAGCAGAACCCGCAACCGCATCAATCCGTGCTTTATAATCAATCAAACTTGATGATGTTTTGGCCAAAAAATTAAGCCCAAGATAACCGCTTACCAACTTAACCGCTCTGCCAAGCAAGTTATAAGATTGCGTTAATGCGTTGATCGATGTAATTAAGTTCTTATTATTTAATTCTACGCTCTTACTCGCATTAACCATTTCTTTTAATTTGTCGCTGGCGCCAGAGAATGCGTTCACTTGTTCCTTGACTGTTTGTATTGATTCTTTAATTGATGCGTTAGTGCCTTTAATTGCCTCTTTAATGTCTTTAAATGGATCAAAGTTAAGCATTTTTTTAAATTCACTACGCATTCGAGCTAGATTTTCTTCAGCATTACCAGCATAAATAGCAATATCTTTAAGTTTTAAGGCTATACTTTGTGGTATTGTGTCTGAGATTTCTATGACAATAGAATCACTCATTTAACGTACTCCTTATTATAGAGATTGCACGTTCACTAAATCCTCCAGCAAATTGCGAAGAGCTTCCCTCATCAAGATTTTTTATATATTCAACATTATTTTGAATAAAAATTTTCTGTCCAAATTGCCTTTTAGCGAGCTGTTTTAATGCTTCATTAATGGTAGCCCCTTGACTAATGTATTTTGTCGATGCATAACTTCCAGCATAATGAGCATTAACGGATTTATCAGTTAAACTTCCTGCCGAAACCAACCAATTAGACAAAGCTTTGCTAGTATCGACTGGTGTAACATTAACTAAGTCTTCAACAGCCGATAGCGCGGCTTTTACTGTTTTATTGTTCGCTTTTACAAGAAGTTGTTTATGGATATAGCCTGATAACTGTTTTAATCTCATTTTTTCCCTTTTTTGAGCTTTTCTTCAATTTTTGCCATATTTTCAATATCCATACCTTTAATTAAATAAATAAAATCTGACGTTTCCTCTCTATCAAGAGAATAAAATTGAGCAAGTTTAATCATGCTTGTTACGGGTATTGCAGTTACGCCCATACAATGAGAGCGTTCAGAATCCAGAAGAAGAAAGGCATCAAAATAAAAATTAAGAAAAGGCTTAAGCTCAGGTTTATTGATAACCCAATCAGGGAAATCTGAACGGGTTATAATGCATTGTTTAATAATAGAGTCCTCGTGTTTACCATATTCTCTTTGGTAATTAAGGACTTCAATTAGTTTTTTAAATTCTCCTCCATTTCAGCTCTTTTGAAAAGTTCAATATTTGTTGATTGACTAATTAAATCCGCAAATAAATCTGGCAATTGATTAAATAGGATGATTGCATTATTTTTAGTAAATTGGATTTCGCTATCATTACGATCTAGCACATTTGACCACCCTTTAAGTGTTGTTTCCGTAAATGCCTGTACTTGCAACTCAAGCATTTTTGAATTTTGCATGATGTCCAGTTCGATTTGTCGTCTAAACGGAGCACATAATTTCTTTAAACGCAAATGGTATGCCGAATCACTACCCCCTATACGTCCAATATAAAAAGTTGGAATAGTTCCATCTTTATTTGCGCCATATTCAATCGCAACGCCTTCTTGTTCTTTGTTTTTATCTGTTTCAAATTGTTCAAATAAACTCATATTTACCTCATAAAATAAAAAGCCCTAAAAAGAGCTGATAATTGATTTATTAATTTAATGGCATAGCTATATCTGGAAGATAATTAAACTGTTGATACATAAGTGTATAGCCGTGTTTATTTTCAGCTCCTGTCTGCTCTAAAGGGATAGTAATAGCCTGGTCCTTTTCTACATTTAACATACCCCCACCAAGCGATAAAAGAGGAATATCAAATATTATGCCCGTATTCTTAGCGGCAAAAATACTTAGTAAACCTACATCAGCATTATTTTTGATAGCCTCAATGGCATCAACAGTACTGAACATCGCAGTTAGTGAGCCTGATACATCAAAATTACCGACTGATACATCAAACGAACCGAGAATTGATAGAGCTTTCAGACCTGATACATTGTTACTAATAGAGATCGTTGCTTCAGTTACATAACCAAATAGCGGTTTTGGATTGGTATTTTGCCCATCAATAATACTCAGTTTTTGAAGATAAATATTAGAGGAAGTGTTAAATGCGTCAGTAGCGTCCAGCGGTAAACGCATGCCCGCCAACCGCTCACCACCTTTTTTATTTGTTGTCGAACAAGCAATGTATGACATATCAGCCGTAACTAGACTTGCTGTCGAGCAGTTTAATGTTAATTCATTAGCAACAGCGCCATTTACATATTGTGCTTGTATTCCTTTATCATCGGCACCAAGCGTTCGTTCTATGCAATATGAGCGAGTGATGATTTTCTCCTGTTCTGATTCGTTACGGATTACAGAACCAAAATAAATTTCTAACGAAATACCATCTCCAATTTCTGAAACTGGCGTAAATGTTGTGTCATCAAACATTAATTCCGCGTCAGAAATACTTTCAATCCTAGCATATCCGACATTATTTTTGAATCTTGCGTTTGTCCCATCTCCACCAATGAAAATACGTTCTCCTAACGTCAAACCTAGATCGGTAAATTTAATACTATCTGAGGTAATAATTAATTTTGGTCTCTCCCCAGCGTTTAAAATAAAATTACATTCTCCTACGCCAAATTTCATGCCAACGACATGGATACATGAGTTACTTGGTGGTTTTAATTCAGAAACTAAAGAGCCTGATACAGTTATTGATACGGGCGTTGATTCGGTAACTGTTTTAACGCCATTATTTGCAAGACTATTAAATCCACTTGCGTAAATAAGTGAGCCAATCAAAGGTGCTTTTTTTAAACTCGTTTCTAAATTATAAGTAGTTGTATCAACATCGGTAATTTTTATAGTTTCTCCGGATATCGGTGAAGTACTAGTTTTTTCTCGAGCATCCGCGAACATAAAACCCTGCATTAGCCACGAAAAAATATTTTTTGTCATATCAACGGTAAAACCTGCCGTGGCATCCATATCAACAATAACACCTTTTTTACTTTGTCTTGATGGATTAATTGTTTCCCTTTTAACTTGAGTTAGTGACCCACCTAAGTCAGAATAACTATTAGGCTCTATACCTCGCCATATCGGAGAAGCAGAGAGTGATTTTAAGCATTCTTCCTCAGCAATAAATAAACCAGTAATATTACTGTCTATTTTATGTTTTTCGCACCCCATTATTTTTACCCCTTTCAAATCTTATTAAATGATTTCATCGTATTCATATTCAACAATTATATTAAATCTATAGAATAATTCTTCTTGGTTCAGCTCATTAATTCTTGCGTTCCTATACCATACATTACATCCATTTTTTCTAAACGCATTTCTTGTTAAAATTGCTAGCTGCTTACCTTTTAAATCTGAATTGATTTCATTTTTCGGGCAGAAAATTTGAATAATAATAATACCTTGAGATCGATATCTTTTAATACCATTATAACCTGACAGTGTTGCTTGCTTCTCGACGGTGGTTTGTGTCGAAAAAAGACAAAAAAATTTATCTGTCAATGTCTTCGTTTTTTTTGCTTTATTTTTCCATCCAATATCAGGCTCATAACCTAAAATAGAAACTGAATTACTCCATGCAGATTTAAACGTACTGCACATTTCATCCTGAGCTTTAATATAATTTGTTGTCATATGAGTACCGCAAAATTTAAAATCCCAACATCAGCAGGTTTAAGGCTCTTAACTTCACTCATCCTGTAGGTTATATCACCTCGCTTTACCATATCGTCAACGCTAGGTAAGTAATCATCAGAATACAGGAATATAACAAACTCCCCTTCTTTTGGAATTTCTGTAATTGGAAGATATCTCTGGAAGTAGGCGCTATTATTGGCGGAAATAAATAACATTATTGTTTTAAATGTTTTTGTTAATTGTTTATCATCTAACCATTCCTTGTTAGATTTCTCAAACGTTATTTGAGTAACAATAACTTCTTCACCCCACTTACCAATTAGCTTTGACGCAATTTTTCTAAATTTGATATATTTCCCATAATTTCGACTTTTTAGCATCGTATAGCCCTCGTACTAATAGCGTATTTATCCGAATTAATGAAATCAGATAAAAGTTTGTCAACAAGCGGGAATGATGGTGTATAAGTTGAACCATCACCTTTATCTGAATATCGAACTGAAATAACCGAGATGGTTTCTTGGACAATGTGAGACTGCTCATTAACTGGCATTAATTCTGTTTCTTGAGAATATACAGCTAACCAACACTGAGCTAATTTGACATTTTCAGGTATGCTATTGAATGGAATTTTTTCGTTGTCGTAAGTAAGATCAGTTCGTGGAAACGGTAGTGGTTGTCCACTTTTTGTTTTTCTTCCTTTCCATCGTAGTGCATTTAAATAATCCATTGCATTGGTCAATAAAATACTAGCTTTAACTGATAAAACAATTTCGCGCAATTCACAAAAAACTTTAAATTCATCCTCGGTTACATAACTATTAGCGTCGGGCGATGGATGTACGTTAATCATCATTACCGCCCTTTTCTTTAATTATTTCCTTTTGTAGCTTTACTACCAGCGTTTGACGTTCCTAGTTTAATTAGAACTCCGGCTGTAGATTTATTGCTGTCAAAATGTTTTATCCAGTTACCTTGATCGCTCAGCTTAGTTAAATCTGGATTAGTACCTTTTGACGTATCCCAGCTATAACCGAGTAAGTCAATGTTAACAGTACCCTCTGCGCGATATCCGATAGCTAAGTTCTCCTGCGTATTGATGTCATAAGAACGAAAGCCCGGAGCTTGTGACTCAGTAATTTTTACTGCGCTTGCCACTAAACCTAAAATTGAATCCACTGGTGCGGAATCGGTAACTAATACAGGTTTTCCTAATGTGCCTGGTTGTCCACCATAAACGACAACGCCCGCTTCTTCGTATAGTTTGTTATCCATTGCCTGATCTACGATGTCAAAGTAGGTTGTAGAATGCATAACAAATAAAGCTACACGATTAAATTTATCGCCATATTTGCGCAATCCTTTGGTTAAAGTTTTCTTTCCATCAGTAGCAATATCTGCGATTACTGTCATGTCAGTATTAGCGCCAATAGCGGCTATTAGAGAATTGATGGCATATTTAACGTAACCCTCTAATGTTGCATCAGCCACATCAACGCCGATCACCTCTGAAAATTCAGAAATATCACGCCCACGACGTTTAAATGCTTCTTCTGTTGTTTCGTAAGGTCCATATTTCCATGGCACTTTAACGCCCACAGCTTCGCCTGCACCGATTTTTTTGCCTGTGATAGGATCAACCGAATTAACATCGCGAGGATCAATAGAGCCATTAACTTTATAAAATGCTCGTTTACGAAAATCTCCTTCAATTAATTCATTATCAATAAGAATCGCACCATTAGATGCCACATTAAACACATCTAAGTTATCTTGGCGTCGCTCTAAAAATGCGGTTTGCGCTAGATCATTGTAAATGATTAAATTATTATTTACTGTTGTTGCCATTATTTAAGTTCCTCTTAATATTTTGGTAATTTTAAATATGCTTGTTGACCATATTTTTGGATGTAATTGTGTTTTTCCGTACTAGTCATTTTCGAACGGACTAAATTGGAACTGCCTGCTTTGTGCCCTCCTCCTCCAGTACCTTCGGCTCTTGAAAATAAGTGTGGTGCATTATCTTTTAATGATTCCACCCACTCTTGAGGTGTTAACGGAGTTTTGCCGTCTTTACCAAGTAAAGGGTCGCCATCTTGTCCAATTGCAACAGCCTCGCCATCATCACCTAAAATAAACATGCCTTTAGCACGTAAACCAATATCCTCTAATGCTTCTGGTAACGCGCCAGCCTTCAATGCGGCACTAGTCATTTGATTGCTAAGAACAATACCGCTGTATTTTTCAACCTTTTTTAAGGCGTTATCAGCTTTTTCTTGTTCAGCCTTAAGCTTTTTATCAAACTCGTTTCTAAATCGCTCTGTACGCTTGTTTAACACTTCATCGATTTTTCCTGCTGAAATGAGTTTAGCTTCCTCGTCGTCAGAAAATCGCTGTAAAATTGTTCTAACAGTTTCTGGGTCGATACCGTCAAACTGCTTAAGTTTTTCTGATGAATCTTTTAACTTTCCTACCAATTCGCTATTTTTATTTTTTAATATTTGTGTTTTTTCATTAACAGCCTGTTCAATCATTGCTTCAATTTCTGGCGTCACTTTTGTTCCGCCTCCGCCAGCATCTCCGCCCTCTTGCGCTTCGGAATAAAACTTTCGGTTAATTTCTCTAAATAACATAATTTCCCCTTAGGATATTGAGCCTCGCTCTAAAATAAAAAAGGTCGCATATAGCAACCTTGTGATAGATAATTGGTACTTAGTGTATGCGACGTAGTTCGTCTAGAGTTAAAAAGTGTCCATCTCTTGTAAAAAATTGATCTACCGTTATTTCGCCATCTCGCAACATGCGCGCACGCTCAACACCCAAAATCTGTTCCTGACGTTCGTGTGATTGCTTTTTTAACCACTCAAGATAAGATGTTTTAGCAGGCACTTGACCTTCCATTGAATCTCTCGTGACGTCCTCGTCATTGATAATAATCCCCATTTCATCAAATGACCGAATCACTAGTGTTTCGATTGATCTGCAACAAAAATGAATACGACCAGGTCCATCGCCATACGGAACATTATGCCTGATAGGTTCGTTATCTAATGTGTACAACAATGAATCCCTAATCATACAAGTCGGGGTTGTTCGATTATCAAGTACTGACACCCATTGTTTACATTTGATAATTTTGTCATTTTTTTGCGCAAAAACTGATTGAACTGTCGTTGATGTATTAGATATAGCTGTTTTAATAATTGATGCAGCATTTACAGCAACAACAGCAAGTACACTGTCACGATAGTTTTTATCTTTAGTGCCTTTTATTTTTGCTAACGTTTGTTCGTTACTATCACCTTGTGCGTATGAGTTTCTAATAGCGTTAACTACCCTATTTATCCGATCCTGTTCTAATTTTTTTAACCAATCCAATAACGTCATACCCTGAAATGGTTTGTTAAATATCAAAGAGAGCAATAATTCAGATTTAATATTTTGTAACTTGTATTTCGAGATAACATTCGGTGGCAGTAAGCGTTCAAGTAGTGCTAATCGATAACTATATTCATATTCTGAAAATTTTGACAATTCATCATTAATAAGCTGAGTTAATCCTGTTATTTCAATATCAGTCTGCAATTTTGATTTTAGCGTTTTTATTTGAAAGTTCGTATGCGACATTTCATCGAGTACAATGTACAGTTTTGCCATTAATTCACGATTAGATTTATTGATCAACGAAGTAGATTTTTGAATTAGATGACTAACGTAACTCTGCAATATTACGTAATGGTATATAATTTCATTGAGTAATTTTTCATTAGTAGTCATAAACTACCTTTTCAAATCGAGGTTCTGCATCTTTAAGCTCTTGCTTGACAGTTTCAGGATCTGCGCTTGGATCAATGATATCTATTTTTTGCATTACTCTAATCATATCCTCATCTCTGATTGCACCAGATTGCCATGAACTAACAATAGCGGTGATCATACCTGCATCAGCAACCCTAGAAATAAATTCTTGATTAATAGAACAGACAATATCTTCAACCACCACTCCAAGATAATGAGCGCACCATTTCAACACTATAGTATAGGCTTCCGACACGTTAGAGCAGCATATACCGAGTACGGAGGTTGATGCTGTTTGATCACCATTAGCTTGTGTGGCAGTTTTAGCTGATGAGTTTTGTTCTATTAACCTTGCACCTAAAGCGACCATGTAATTACGCTTATCGTCCATTCCCTCTTTAGCTAAAATGTTAGGCTGCGCTTGAGCGTAAACAAAATTACCTCCTTGTGGGAGTAATAATGGAGTACGAGATCCAATCTTGACACCATTTTTTTCCAAAAAATCTCGCCATTCAGTATCTAATCCAATGATTGCCGGTTGAACCTGCCCGCAAAAAAATAAACTATCCTCATAATCAGCACTATTACGGTAGTGTCCTAAATTGATTTCAATTAATGAAGATAAAGGCGAATCATCAATTGTTGGATCGTTATTTTGAGCGCCAACAAATGTAAATGGAATTTCGTGCCAATGATCTTGATTTTTTGGTTTTGGCTCATAAATAGAATCAATCTCATAAGGTCCGCTGTTATTTTCTCCTTTGCGACGCCAAACCTTACAAATGAACTTGCCATCTTCAATAGCTAACTCTCTGTATTGAGTGATATCTTTAAAACCATATCCGTCTGAAACTTCAACCACTTCCCGAAGAACAACTAAAACTAGTTTATCTTTGCCGTTAATTCGCTTTGTTCGCCAATTAATAATATCTTCTGCTTTATACGATAAAATTATAGCCTCATTAGAATCTGAGGAATAATCAACATATAGACCATGGCGACCAACTTCTAATACTGATTCAAGAGTTGATTGTGATTGTTGATAAATACTTGTTCCCGCACCATCTGCATTACTTTTGAGATATTCCAACTTTTTAGGTATGCTGATTGTTGGATCTTTGCGGAAAGCCATACCAATTAAACCAATTTTTGTATGTCCAGTAATGCTATAAAAAACCGCCCTTGCAATATAATCTTGATTGCGTTTTATATTACGCTCACTCTTATCTGTGGGATCTAAATAAGGTAAATACTGATTACCTTTTGATTTAATTATTTCAGCGCCTGCACAAACATCCCGAATTTTTTCCCAATAAATAGATGCTTGTTTGTGCTCAGGTCGAATAAAAGTAATGTCATGATTCATTAGAATATCGTTTCCATTTGAATTGTAAATGCTTGTTTACGTGCATTTCGATTAGCCACAGCAAAATATCTAAACGCATCCGCACCGTGCGATGTGTGGTCATGAAGCGGTTTATCTCTCCAACAGCCATTTTTATCATCCCATGCTTTTCGATACGCTTCTAAATTAGCAATACCTTGTTCGCATTTACTCGAATCAAATGCGCAAAGCGGAAGAATTTCACGAACTGATTCGATACCATCATCAACGCTTAACCTTGGAACTACATTAAATTTAATGCTGTATTTCTCACCGCCAATCTCGTAGCCATCTTTTGCTATCTGTTTACGGCTCTTACCATCACCTGATAATTCACGATTATCAATATCATGTGGCGCCCAGTGCTCAGCGTACTCATAGCCAAGTTTTTGTCCTTTATCTTTAAGCACTTTCATGTAATGCCTTAAACCCTCACCACTATTTTCATAATAGTCAATAACATGAAATTCATTACCAACCATTCGTACAAACCATATGGCTGTTGAATCTCCGACACCTAAATCCCAGTATGTGTAAACGGGCAAATGACTGTTATCTGGCAAAGTCGTAATTCGATTATCTTTATATAGCTGTCTAAATTGTTTAGAGTAGTAAGCGCCCTCGATAGACTGCTCAAATGCCTCACTTGGAATGGATGGATATTCACGCTTCATATCATCGCCAAGCGTTTTCTCTTTAGTGTGATACCAAGCTTTTTGTTGTTCGGTTAACTTAATTTTATATTTTGCTTCTAACTCGCTGAAATAATCATTTAAACGAGTTGGCAAGCTTTCAACTGGCTTTATTGCATAAAGCGGATTTTTCCACCATGAGAAGAAAAAGAACTTCCAATCTAATGCAGACAATAATTTTCCTTGTAGCAATGCTTTTTCGGCTGTAGTACAGTAATCGTAAAAATATCCACTTTTACCCTCTGCGGTACTCTCTATAGTGATAAAACAACCTGTTGCAACCGCTTCAAACGCCCCTGTAACAATCTCCTTAGCTTTATCGGGGTATTTTGCACATATCTTCCCGAATTCTGATATGTGGAGGTATTTGAGCGTTCCACCCCGAAATGAGGTGCTTACATACAGTGAGCCACCGTTAGCAAAAACCAACTCACGTGCGGCGTCATTTTTTGCAGGGTTTGCCTGTTTGATTACAGATGGTAGATTGTCATAGGCGTATTTTGTCTTTTCTCTAAATAATCGCTGAGCGTCTTCAAGATTGTGAGCTATTAACGCACACTTAGCAGATTCAAATAATGCGGCATCCAATTGAATGATGCAGACTTCTGTCGTAAAACCTAATTGACGTGCTTTTAGAATAATATTTCGAGTATGCATCCCCTCAAAATACTCTAATTGCTCAGGTGTCATTTTAAACTTAATCTTTTTCCCTGATTTGTCAGTAATGTAATAGAGATTATTTAAACGCCAGAATTTGTCTTTCAGCTTTAACTTTAAAGCATTCAACGACTGCTCTAACATTAATTTGCCTCACTTGATATCTCCTCCATTAATAACGCTACTTCATCAACTAAACTAATTTTTGACTCAACTACCTGCGACTCTTTCCATCCACCTTGGGTTTTTAAATAAAAAATTATTGATGTTGTGTCGCCACTTTGAGCTTTCTCAAATAGTTGATTGGCTATGATCGCAATACCTTTTGCTTTTCCTTTTTTTATAGCGTCCTTGAATTCCTCACTTTCTCTTAGTCTGCTTTCAATTGTTGATACGCTAATACCGAGTGAATCTGCTATTTGTTGCTGAGTTAATCCGTTAGCAGCTAGCTTTTCGACTTGTTGTAAATTGATTTCAATTTTCGGCTTAGTCTTTTTCTTTTCCGCCTTTATCATAATTAATCACCTAATATTCTTGTAAACGCTCTAATAACATCATCAGCACGCCCTATTTTTTGTTTATCGCTTAAAGGTAAATTAAATTCAAAGTTAATAGCATCAATTAAAGATTGTTTATTTATTAACTTAGTGTTTCTTACCTGAACTTGAAAAGACGAGCCACTATTTATATGATGAATGCACTCGAATTGATTTGACTTGATAATGTTTTCGACATCTTTTTGAGAATGAAATTTTTGATAGAACCAATGCCCTTTTCTGTAATTTGCTGTAAATCCGTTTTTATCCAAGAACACTAACCGGCTTTTTGATGATTTTGAATGATTTGACCTTAAAGCTATTTCTTCAAATTCAGTTCTACGACCTGAAAAGAAAATTATCCCTCCTAGCTTACACAATCCTTTAAGAAAATTTATTACCGACGTTTCAGCATCTACACTATCAACCGAATTTAATACGCTATCACATACAACATAATCATATTGGCCATAATTTCGTAAGTCATAACACATTTTATCTATCATTGAATTAATAGCTCTCACATCCAATTTATCAGATGCTCCTATGCGTCTAAATAATTCAACATCATGTAAATTAAACCCTTTACCTCTTAACAATTTAGCATAATCACCTTGGCCCGCTCCGAAATCAATTCCCCTTGAATTTGAGTTTTTATTTAAATATGGAATAACTAGCTTTTCATACAGTGTTGATCGAGAGCCTTGATTATCAGTTCTTAACCTAAATTTTTGAGCGAACGTTTGAATGTAGGTTTTTTTATCAAGATGGTCATAACTAAAAACCCCATATTGCTTATTTAAATAATTCTGATATTTCGACTTGTCACTATCTTTTATAACATAAACCGTTAATTTAGAATTAGTGAGCTTGGATGCTAAAGCGTATTGTGCGCAATGTATAACCTCACCGCTTTCAGTTGCAACACTTGCTCCGAATGAACCATATTTAAGTATCATCCTTGATATTTCTTTACGAACCTCTGCCATCTTTGACCTGAAGTTTCCTGAAATTTGGCTAGGTTTAACACTAACAAAACCACTTAACCCTGATAATCCACTAATACGGCAAGCTTCATCACCAGAATCTAAATCAGTACCATTGTGAAATTGATTAAATCTCACCTCATCATAAGTTGTAGTGTCACAAGGTAAAATATAAACAGGAGCGGTTTTTATTCCTAACTTAAGTAACTGGGTTGTTCTTTGATGTCCAGCTACTATTAATTTGCCCCTAGCAATAATAGGTTTTACAATGCCCAGTTCTTTTAAACTTTCAGCTAATTTATTTTGGTCGTGTTTACTAATAAATCGTGGGTTGTACTCGGCGCCTTTAAGCTGTGATATATCATAGTTAAGCTCTAACATTATAGTTTGCCCTCCATGATGTGGCTAGCAAACCCATAAGATGAGCCATAATCTCTAATATATTGCTCTGAGAAAGTTATCAAATTATCTAATTCATCATCGCTCAATGGGATTTTCATCTTACCGAAAGATAAGTAATTTATCGAAACCCCTCGGCTATCATCCACTCCGAAATCAATATCAACCGATTCTGTTTCATTTATCAATTTTGATAATTCTTCATTTTCAAAACCTAATAAATCAATATCAAAATTTTCGAGTTTTAATGCCTCAATTTCGGATTGTAATAACTCTATATCCCAGCCAGCATTTAATGCCAGTTGATTATCTGCAATTAAATATGCTCGTTTTTGTGTCTCTGTTAGTCCAGATAAAACAATACACGGAACTGTAGATAAATCTAACTCATCTGCGGCATCCAATCGACCATGAGCAGCGATAATAATATCGTATTCGTCAATTAGTATAGGATTTGTCCAACCAAACTCAATAATGCTGTTTTTTATTTGTGCAATTTGAGCCGGTGAGTGTGTTCTTGCGTTATTATTGTGCCGTTTTAGTTCATTTGCTTGTCGATAGACAATATTTAGGGTAGTCATTTGATTAGTATCTCTGTACAATGCCCACCGTTACTTGCAGGTAGCAGTGGGCTATAGTTGATACTCATGACTGTTCGAATGGGTATTGATGGCTATTACATATTGGTACTATGTAATAGTCGCCCATTTCTATGAGCTTGGGGAAATGCCTGTTTAGGCGACATTTGAATAAATATGCAGTTTTAAAATTATAGGACTGGTGAATTTTTATAGTTTATGTAGTAAAATTGAATAATTATTTAATTTCGCCTGTTATTGTCACAGGCATACACTCACACCATATTAGGCTAGCCATGAAATGCAATAAATCCAACCCCCACTCTGGGTACCAGTTTCTAACGGCGATTGATGGTAATTCTGTGTCATGATTTGAAATATAGATAGGATATATACCGTACGCCAACCCGTAATGGGTGAAATCGTTTTTAATTTCTGATTTTGGTATTTGATTAAATATCGCCATTTATTTTCCTAATTGATGATTTATCTGAATTGCATTTTTCAATCACATTGAGCAGATGTTCGTTGTATTTCAAACTATCGCCGAACGTCATTAATTTAGGTGGCAAATTAGGCAGACAGTCATTTAACAGACTGGCTGGTATCGGTCTATTTACGTATATTTTTCGCTCGGTTGTACAAGCTTGCAGAAACAGGCATAGGCACAAACTGCTTAGCACAATCATTATCTTTAAGTTGCTCATTAATTTGCTCCTGCCGTTCTAGTGATTGATTTTCTAGTTCACGTTTTGATAATTCATTATCTGCAATGACTTGATTGTTTTTTTCGATGTTTTTATTTAACTGATCGATTTGAACGGTTAGCGTTGTAATTTTTTCTTTAGCGATTTTTTCATCTTGCCAGCAGCTGAAAGCGAAGTAGATTGAAAATCCGCTCACTAAAAATAATATTATTGTCGTTACCATAAGCGACGTATTTAATTTAGACATAACTCATCACTCAACAATAACGATACAAATAAAAACCAACCCCAGCCGTTGACATCATTAACCGCCATTATTGAGGCGATGATAAAGCATAAGATAGACATAATGCCCTTTCCTTTTCTCGACGAGCAACTAAACCATTCAAAACTTTACCACCCGCTTTATTCCATTTTGGAAACTCGTTACACGCGGCTTTGTATTCACCAGTATTTAGATATCTATACATCGTTGATGCACGCATTTTTGTGCATCCTACGTTAAAAGTAATTGAAGTTACAGCGTCAAAGACTGATTGCGGTAGATGAAAACCATTGGCATGACGATTAATGCATTGTTCAGCCGTTTTAATATCATCCACCCAGCGCTTAGCTATTTCTTCATCTGAATATGTTTTTTGCTCAACATTAACAGTTGATCCAATACCGACTGTTAACGCATTCGCAGGACAATAGTATGGCTCTCTAACGCATGATTCAGCATTACCAATTATTTCAAGACCTGCTTCGCTCGTTCGGATTTCAGATGAGTGATTAGCTAATACCATACTGATAATTACCGAAACACTACAAATCGTACCTGTCACTATTCTTTTTGTTTTTTTCATAGTATTGCTCTCTCAGGTTCTTTTTGTGATAAAAATCTCGTCGTTTATACAGCCAGTTAATGATAAATGTTGCTATAGACAAAATGATACCCACCACAACAGCAATATCATTCAGACTTAGAGCGCCAAACAGCGTACATATAGCGCCCCAGAAATATGAGACGGGTGAAGAATATTTATCCATTTTTTATTTCTTAATTTGATTTAATGAGGGGTAGCGTACTAGCTAAATGTTAGTTATGTGTGTGTCTAGCATTGCTACCGATTCTGTGATGTGTGTAAATTACTAATCTTCATAATACAATACGCCGCGTTCAGCTCGGCGTAGCTACTATGGACGCACCTTAGAGTAGTCTTGAGATGCCCCCAAACTTGATATCCCGATTGGAATTACAGAGGTTATATGAGGGACTGTTTTGGAGGGGTTAAGGTAAGCTTTAGACCTCACCCTCTAAATTTGGACATAAAAAAAGCCCAACTATTTAGTTGAGCTCATATTTTATGCGTTCTGAACCGCATTATTGGTATATTATCCGTTTAAACGTTTAAACAGTCAAGTGTTTTTTGTTTTCTAAATCGTGTATAATTTTCTCCAAGTATAAAAAACCACCCGAAGGCGGCTTAAATAAATTTTTGTAGTGTTCAGCAAACTATTAGCAATTCATTCTTGGCAATTCACCACGAACAAAATTCATTGATAAACTCAGATTAACTTGTATCTTATTAAGTGCTGTTGAAAAATTGTAGTGAAGATGTGGGCTGTTTTTCTCTAAAAAATCAGCTAAACAATCATTATATAAATCAAATATTCTGTAATAATATTCCTGAATTGTTCCTATATAATTGTATTGTCGTTTTAAATTATCAATATTAACTGACTTATAATCCCTCAGTGTTATACCACCCAGCCACTTAATCGCTTCCTCAAATTTATTCGCTGGTAAATCCTGATAACGTGGTATTTTGAATTGCTGATGTAGCCTTGAATATATAGCTTGATGTCTTTCTCCTGTTCTATAAACTCGCTCATTTACTGCTTGTTGAATTGCTTGTTGTTGTTCGAGTGAAATAGTCTCACTTATACCGATTTCTTTATCTGCTAAATCAAGTAACCATTTTCTTACTTCTTTGGCTATTTCTGTATTAGCAAACATTGCGACTAAATGTGCACCTCTAAGAGAGAAAATACGGACAGATTTTTCACGTAAGCTATTGTTTATTCCATTGGTAGTCAATTTGACCACCATTGTCATTTTATTGGTAAACTCGTCAGAATTTCGGCTATAAATCTTTGTTACAGATTTACTATCGGAATATTTTAACAGTTTTGAAAGCTCGGTAGATGTGATCCAAATTTGATTATTGTGATTGACTGACTGTACAGCGGTGCTGTGGAATATTAATTGATTTGTCATAGCTATATCCTTTGTTTATTTTTTTCGAAATTACTTCCCCAATCTATTTAATTGGGTGCCAAGAGGTTCGAAAGCCTAACAAAGAAAGGCTGGAGTTATTCCCATTGCTGGTATTTTATTCCTCGCCCTCTCGGCATAGATTTTGAGCATAAAAAAATCACGCTAACGGGGCGATTATTCCGCTTTGTTTAGGTTTCGACACCTCTTTAGCCAATATATCGCAATATGATATTTGAAGTCAACATTTTAAAAGATAGTAATTATGAAAAAGATTTAGTAGGTGATCGGGCTTCAACTACCGCTTTACGACGGCGAGACGTATTCCCCTTGCGAGTATTGTATTTCGTCTTCTCGACCCGATCATATATATGATCAAATACCTAAATAACAGGCATAAAAAAACCGCTAGGCTATCGGGTGCGGAAGTCCGCGTAAAGTTGTAGTATTTACAACTATACAACCCGATAAAATTATTGTCAACTATGCCACCTTTGGAAACAATTCGATGATATGACCTCTAATAAAGCATTCTGCGGCAAGTAATGTTTTAGTTATTTCTGTTGTTTGCTTACCTAAAATTCGAGCTTGTTTACTGCATGAAATTTCGCGAAGATAAAACGCTGTTAAAATTGCCCAATGCTCAACATTATCAGCTTTAAGTCTCAATACCGCATTATCAACAATCTGCGCCTCATCTTCCGTTAAGTATTGACGATAATCAAAATCCATTGGTGCACCATCAATACCTGCTGATTTGGATGGATATTCTGTGCCCATTCGCTTAAGAATACGCGTATTTTTCCACGCAGTTAAAATATCTTTAGTTTCTCTCATTGTATATTTGCTCCGTGTCTCGCAATTAATAATGCATCCGCAACAGCTTGCCCTTCATCCTTTTTATCGAGCATTGTTAGGCTTGGGTATAATTGTATTGCTCGGCTTCTTGCCGCGTCTTTGTCTTTTCCAATTAAATTATTAGATTTTTTCCATGCCTGAGGCGTTATCATGGTGTAAGGAATATTTAAACCCTGAATAATACCCTCAACCACACCCGCGCTATGCCCAAATGTAAATGTGCTCGATACTCCTTGCTGTGGCATAGAGTGAACTTTTTCGATGTAGGCGTGTGTTATTTGGTGTTGTCTCAAAAATCGTACAATAGCTGCGCCGTTAACCTTGCTTTGTTTGCCGTCTTTTATGGTTGGTGTTCTCATTGCATCAATAAAATTTCCGACATTATCGAGAACAACTAACGCACCTGAACAACCAGGATCGATACCTAAAATCATAATTTAATATTTTCCTCTCTAACCAAAATATCTATTGTTCTCATAACACCTTCAGCGTGTGCTAACCTAACAAATTCGTGTTCACACATCCTCGTTCTACGGTCAATTTCATCATGACACGCCGAACATGCCCATGCACCCTGTAAATCGTTCGGTTTCATACCTACACCACAGGTACCAGCTAATCGATAATGAGCCAACACGGTTGTTTCTGGGTTGTGGTTACAACACGGGAGCCTAACGGTGCACTCACGCCCTCTGGCTAATTTTGTTAATTTACTCATGATTTCGCTCTGGTTTTGTTCATATAAAATTTACCGCATGAGCCTAAAATCTCACCGTTAACACTGACCAACGGACGATTGCAGACAAATAAATCCAAATCCATGTTATACACACATTCGCCGTTGCATTCTGGACATTTAAAACCTGTTTTAATTAGTTTGTGTTTTTTTGGCATTTTTAATCCACATAGTCGTTATAAAAATCGAAAATACCCGGCGAGAATATCAAACTAGAAAGGAAGGAAATACCTCCAGTAAATCCCACTTCTTTATTAAGGAAATATCCACCACAACCAACGTACGCCATAAACATAAATCCTGCCGTGATAAAAATAATCATAAAAAATGTAAAAAATAATGCTTTCATCATGTGCCCCTTAAATAATTTTTAATATCCTGCTCATCATCAACCTTATTTAAATTATGCTGATTTATGTATTCTCTGCGTTGTTCATATAGCCATGCCAATAGTTGCTCGGCTTCTTCTATACATTCATCAATTGTTTTTAGTGTGTCGTTCATCATGCCACCTTTGATAATTGGTCTTTGTATTGCTCAGCTAGTTTGATCGCTTCCTTGGCTTCATTGCTCCATTGCACACCTAATTCATCACCAGTTTGCAATGCAATATTAATAATTCTGATAAACATTTTTTTATTTAAGTTTCTAATTGAAATGTAATCACTCAAAAGAGTTGATTTATCTAAGCAAGGTAAAAATTCAAACTCAAATGATTGTCCGTTCTCTTCTGCCTCGTCCTTTAAAGCTTGATAACCTAATAAATTTTTCCATGTTGATTTAGGTCTAAGCTTTCCAAACCAAATGGCTTGCTTAGATAAATCACCAGCCATTGCCCATACTTTCTTTAATTGTATTGAACTGTGCTTGTCTTCATCAATAACAATCCTTAACGGATGTTCGCTATCAACTGGTAATTGATTAATAAAATTTATGGCTGTATTTCGTGCGACTTCATGAGTTAATCGGATTTCTTTAATCATATCTAAACCCTCTCACACTGGAAATTACGCACCTCAACAGGGACTGTATCCCGCCCAACTCCGCCCCGAACGTACGACAGCGATTTAGCCAATGATTTTTCAGTCATTTTTTTATCACTACAACGCCAAACGTAGCCCCACTCCTGCCAATTTTTTTTGACGTTTGCCGTGATTATGTATTTATGTTTTTTTGCCATTTTTGTATCAACTCCCTTAATTTTGCCTTCTCTTCTTCCGAATATTTTTTAACTTGTTCTGCTAGTTCATATTTAATTTTTGCTACGTTTGCCCCTCGTTTTTTCAGCGCTGTAACATAGTCATATGCTATTTTGTCTAGCATGTGATAGTGTCCCTGTGAGCAGTGATTAACTAGCTTGCGCATATCTACGTTCTTTTTTCACTGGCTCAGGGCGTGCTTTAGTGTATGATTCGGCTTGATCAACTTCATAAATGCGACCATTACTAATTCCTGCATATACTGTGAAATTACCTGCACCGTGACGATTTAAAGCTACGTTTATTTCCATCAAGTTTTTATCTGCACTTTCGTTGTAAACAGCGTCACGATAAATCCCTAACCAGTAATCGCAATCCTGTTCGATCTGCCCTGTATCACGACTATCACTAGGTATTGGGCGCTTATCTGCTCGTGATTCTAGGTTTCGGTTTAACTGAGTTAATAGAACAACAACACAATTCAGTTCTTTAGCCAGCGCTTTTAAACCCTTTGTAATGGCTCCGTATATCAAATCGTTTCGTTGATCATCACCGATTTTTTCTTTTCCCATTAGTGTCAAATAATCGACCATAATCATACCTATCTGTCCTCGCTCTCGCCCCATTCGACGTGATTCTGAGCGTATATGTGACAAGGTAATAGCTGGGGTATCATCAATGTAGATGTTATTAGTTTTTGTTAGCTCATTTAGATGATGCATAACCCTCGAAAATTCCGTACCGCCATCCGTTCCCAATGCCCCATCGTAGAAAATATCGCTATTGACACATGACTCTTGAGCCAAAATATTTTCCAGCATTTGCTCATCTTGCATTTCTAGTGAAAACATCAAAACTGGCAAATTGTCATGCATTGCGCAATGCCGAGCCATATTAATTTCAAATGTGGTTTTACCCATTTTGGGGCGAGCACCAACAACAAATAACGAACCTCGAACTAATCCTTTAGGTGATAATTTTTTATCTAGCGCTTTGATTCCAGTTGATAACCCACGTGCGCTATCAGCATTTTTCAATCGTTTTCCTAATGTTTCTGTCCATTTATCAGTGATGGCAATTAGCGGTTTTAATCCAATTGTTTTACCTGTTTTGTTGTAGTCATCAATTTGCGTAAATAGAGATTGAATCGCTGATAATTTATCGCTCGTTGATAATGTTGATTTTTCTAACAACATTGCGCTACAGTCATTTAATTTTTTCAATGTATAGCGTTCAATTGATTTATCACGGACTATGTTTGTGTATGCTGAAACATTAGCCGTTGTTGGCGTGTTTTTTGCCAATTCAGCCAGATAGGCTAAACCACCACAATCATTTAAATTCCCGTTTTTCTCCATGCTGTCTGATAATGTGATCAAATCTATAGGTTGATTTTTACGATTTAATTCAATCATTTCCGAAAAAATAATCTGATGATGGCGGTTGTAAAACGAATCTGGTTTTAATTTTTTAATTGCCGTTTGACAGCGCTCAGATTCAAAATCCAACATCATCGAGCCTAGAACTGCTTGCTCTGCGAGCAAATCATGAGGAATTATATTCATAGCGCACCCTCTCTAAACTTTGTATAAGTCTCATCTGTCACAATGAATTCAAACTTAGCTTTCCAATTCCGTTTATTTTCACCGAATACCCATGCCGGTGCTTTTTCCACAAAATCATAAAAGTAATTAATCAAATCATTTAAAGTTAGTTCTTTTCGTTCTTTCAAAAATTTCTTGACTAAGTTCTTTCTAGTTGTAGTCATTTTCTCAATTTGTGGTAACCTGTTTTCTACAGCATCGTTGTACGCATCCATGACTAAATCAAAATCGATCGAATCTGATTTTTTAGATTTAGGTTGGTCATCTTCAGATGACTTAATATTATTTGTAGTATTCTCTGTAGTAGTCTTTGTAGTAATCTCTTGATCTAACGAACTCGACTTTGTAGTCTTCTCGAACTCTACATTGCAGAGATCGGGAGAATTACTTTCTTCACTTCGCGATAGTTGATTAACAGATTCGGCGAAATTAGCTAAAATTTCATTAACTTTCCCATTATCAATTTTGTAAAAAGTTTTATGATCTAATCGCTTTTCAGTAACAATTAAAACGCCTTTTTCTTTTAGTTTTTTGATAGCTGTTCTTTGTTCGTTATGAGATAACCCAGTTTCTTCTTCAAGTTCATCACGAGTTTTATACACACCTAAATCAGACGTTGCTTTATCTTGCCAATAAAATAATTGTGAGAATAAAACCGCAGGGTTAACACCACCTAAAGGCTTAGCTAATTTTGGGTAATATGCGTTAGGACGCCCTATCAATTTTAATGTTTCAACTGCGTTCATTGTTTGACCTCAAAGAATACTCCGCAAAATTGCCGCCATTTTTATAAATAATCTCAGTAACAATCTGAAAATTTTGTTTTCTTAAATCGTGGATGCGAACACCTAATCTGTAGCAACCGAACAAATCCCACGCTTGTGCCTGGGTAATTGTTTTACCGCTTTGCAAATGCTGTAATATTCGATCGCACTGGCTCAGTGTTTTTTTAGTTTTTAATGTGCTCATGAATACCTCACTAATTAGATGGTTTATGCGCTGCAAGTGTTTCTTGATGTGCGGTAAGTCGTCTTTTTACTATTGAGTCACATAAATTATTTAATATTGCTTCTTCATCGCTAGTAATAACGCCATCACTAATCGCTTTGGATAAATATGCATCGTATTCACCTCTTGCCGTTCCAATGCTTAACATTAATTCAAAAAGATCATAACTTCCCGCTTTAGCGACATCAGGTTTTTTTATGACTATACAATTCACTGCTCTTGCAAAATAATCCGCAACTAATGTTGTCCTGCTTAACTCTTGTAATGCTAAAAGTTCATCACAAGTGAAGAATCGAGTTCCTTTGTTTTCGTAACGCCGATCATTAAAAGCAGATATAGATAAACCTAAATAACTGGCTGCTACTTCCATACCGCCATCAATGGAGCTTAATAAATCATTAATTAATTTTTTCTTGTTACCCATATTTTAAAAATCCTCGTTTGGGTTACTTTGTTTAGTACTTACATTTATTATTAACCCCAGACATCAGGGCGTAACTCGGCTTTTGTTACCTGTCCGTGGGTGTGTTCTTCAATTTTTTTTGCTACACGAATTGGAACATTAGCTTTTCCTGAAGCCATTTGACATAAGAAAGACTTGGACACATCAATTTCTTTGGCAAATTGACTTTTACCACCTTTAGGGAGCTGGTTTAAATAATGTGATAGTTTCATTATTACCTTAGGTTAGTTAAAACTTAACTAAAGTTTATTTAACACTAAACCAAAAGTCAAGTAAGTTTAGATAAAGTTTATTTTTTGCTTGTTTAGCAATTACTAAATAAAATGTACATAGAGGAACTAAGATGAATAGAAACAAATTAAAAGAGCTAAGAGCGAGCAATTTAAAACTATGGTTTTCAGATAAATCTGTTCCACCAAAAGAGAAAAGTTATATTTCTCAGTTGGTGAACGGACGGGCGCCTTTTGGCGAAAAATCGGCTCGTCGTTTAGAACATGATTACGGCATGCCTGAATTTTATCTAGATAAAATTAATGACAATGAAATATATGGAATAAAACAAAATAATCAGCATCACGCTAATAATAACAACTACGTGATAGAGATTTTAGATATTACAGCTAGCGCAGGAGCAGGCTACCTAAATTCGGATGTAATGGAAGTGATTAAATTAATAGAATATGATTCAGAACAGGCAAAAATATTATTTAAAGGTGTGGATACCGATAATTTAAAAGTAATTAATATTTCAGGTGATTCGATGCAAGGAACGTTTGAAAGTGGAGATTCAATTTATGTAGACGTTTCAAAAAAAGAATTTAACGGTGATGGAATATATGTATTTACGTTCGGTAAAAGCTTGTATGTGAAGCGCTTACAGGTAATTAAAGATAAACTGATTGTTATATCTGACAATAAAAAATACAAGGAATGGGATATAAACGAAGATGAAATTGATCAACTTTATATTCATGGGAAAGTAATGCTGAGTCAATCAATGTTACTAAGGAAGCACGGATAACTTCGTGAGGATTAAAAATGCAAGAGCACCATCATTTTGGATATTTAATAAAAAAAATTGGCGAACTTGGTAGTGGTGGTTTTGGTTATGTTGATAAAGTTGAACTATATAACAGTGATGGCATAAAATGCCCTGGAGAGTATGCAAGAAAAACATTTAGTCCTTCCAAAGAAAAGAGCGAGTCTATACTTGATTTGGGACAGGTAAAGGAAAGATTTAATGAAGAGGTTCGATGTCAGGCATCTTGTGTATCATCTAATGTTGTTTCAATTTATATGCATAATCTACACATAGAAAAACCTTGGTTTATAATGGAGTTAGCAAATACTGATCTTTCCCATTTAATTGCATCAAATGATTTTAATCTTACCCAAAAAATATCAGCATTAAAAATGATAATTTCAGGTATAGATTATCTCCATAACAAATGATTATTCATTGGTGGCGGTCGAATTTCAAATAAATTAAATTACTCAATATCAATATCAAATAAACTAACTCCCAAAAACCCCTTAAATATTATATACACCGCTTCGGCGGGTTTTTTGTGCTTAAAATCAGCTTATGAATAATAGCTGTGTTTTTTTTACATACCTCTAATGATTCACCAACCAAATTTTAAGAGGTTCTATTTCATTTAATATTAATTCACTCAAAATGAGAATATGGGGTTTATTTTTAATTAAACGCACTCTAAGTGGATCATTTTATTGAAATAAATTAATTTACTGAGTATAATTCGATCAATATTTAGTGGTAAGCAGTTTTTTTTACTACTATATATAGGGGAGCCCGATATTGGCGTATCGGGCAAATATAAAAAAATAAAGCATTTAGGGCTTTATTGTGAGATCTCGATTACTATTCTATATTCGTTTTCTTTTTAAGTAAAGCCCTATTTAATGCTTATCCTTTATAGGAGTATTATTATGGGTTATTCACCTATATGCCGAAAGGCGCACCGTTATGATGTTCATTTTGAATCTTTACCGGAATATCAAGGAACTTTTAGCAGACATAAATGTGCGGGTTGTGCATTTGAATTAGGCTATTTTCATGCAGTAAATGGAATACCTAAAGCAATGGATGATTCTGTTTTAGATAGCATCCCATGCAGTCAAGCAGGTAGTGTCCGACATAAGGATGCATTTACTGCATATAATGATGGGTACAAATTTGCATTGAGTCTAGCTAAGGCAGCTTAGTTCTTTAAGATAAAACAAAGCCCCAAACGGGGCTTTTTTCACGCCTAAAATCTGCATATAAAATCTTTTCTTATTTTTTCTGTATAAAAAATAGCCAATCAAATTAATTTTATAATTAACTAAATTATTGTTTTACTAAACATTAAATATTTTTTGCATAAAAAGTTTAGTGTTTAGTAAATATTTCACTTTACTAAAAGTTAATTGTTTACTAAACTACACCCATCAAAACAAATCAACTTAACAACAAAGTTAAACAAGACTACGAGTTATTTAACAAGTTAATAAGATTCAAGTAGCTAGCTGGGGCGCATGAAAGTACAGCGGTTTTGGAGAAATTTAAATAATCACTTATGTGATCGCTCTTTAAAAATTAGGAAAGTCGGAACAACTCATAGAGTGTTGTTTTAGTACACAGCGTGAAAGCGAGGCTCATCTCAGAACGAAATGCCTAGCTCCCTCTAAACTGTAGAAAAAATATCATGAAATGAGGGAGCGCAAAAACTCGCAACCATCGAGAAAATTTGGTTAAAAATTCAAATCAAAGCGCATTCAATGAGTGCGCTTGAGTTTGAATTGTGAGGAAAAAGACATGAACTTATCAAAAGCAACAAAAAAAGCCCAACTGGTAATTAACGAGTTGGGATTGAGCCAGTCTAACATTAATTTAATTGCACAAATCATCAAAAATTGCAGTGAAGGAATGAATATTGATGATTCATTTAAATTGGCGTTACGTCAACAAGATGAATTTTATAAACATATGGATAGCCCAGAAAGCATGAGGCAGTTGAAAGCGGTTCTGGGGGTGTAACATGGAGTTTATAAAACCAGACAATCCCTTTCAAAATAAGGCGCTATTATGTGAATTACAAATTGGTGATTATTTTTTTTGAAATGCGGGTTGTGTCGAATCGAATCAAAAGTTAATGGGCTTAGAGAGTTAAAAATCAGAGTGATTGCAGTTGATAAAATTTGCATAGTTCCTGATAGCATACAATGCCAAAAACCAATCATAAAGGGTTGATTATGAATAATTTATACAGTTGTGTTGCAAATTCACATGAACAAGCATACTGCGAAATGATGAATGATATTGAGGCACAAGATGCTAAAGAAGAATGGATTGAAAAAAGAGCTGACGAACCAATCAAAAACTTTGGTAATGACAATGATTGGCAAATCATCGAACTACTCAAAATCAAACTGGAAAGTAAGAGTATTGATGCTGATATATATAACCAATTTATAGTTGATATCTGCTACTCACAAGCAAAAGCTGAATATCAAAAACAATAATAATCACTCGACTCACTATAGTGAGTCAATGAATTAAAAAGGAAAGGAAACATGGCAACAAGATCAAATATTTGTGTAAAAGTTGGCGATGTGTACAGAACTGTTTATTGTCACTATAGCGGTTATTTAGCTTATAACGGAGCTATTCTATTTGAGCATTACAACTCACAAGAATTAGCTGAAGAATTGATTGTATTTTCTTATTAAAAATACTGACAGCTCGGAAAGACGGCACATTGCTACATCCTATTTGCCCTCACTTGAGGGCTTTTTTTACAGAATTAAGAGATAAAACAATGAATATTAGAGAAATTTTAGAACAACACAAAATATGGATTGACAGTCTTGGTAGGAAAGGAATAAAAGCTAATTTGCGCAGTGCTAATTTGGACAGTGCTTATTTGGGCCATGCTAATTTGCGCGGTGCTAATTTGGACTGTGCTTATTTGGTCCATGCTGATTTGCGCGGTGCTGATTTGAGCGGTGCTTATTTGATCGATGCTTATTTGCGCGGTGCTGATTTGCGCGGTGCTGATTTGAGCGGTGCTTATTTGATCGATGCTAATTTGGACAGTGCTTATTTGGGCCATGCTAATTTGCGCGGTGCTTATTTGGGCCATGCTAATTTGCGCGGTGCTGATTTGCGCGGTGCTGATTTGCGCGATGCTAATTTGCGCGGTGCTAATTTGGACAGTGCTGATTTGCGCGGTGCTGATTTGCGCGATGCTGATTTGCCTAAATCAATATTCATTATTTTAGATGAAACCTATTTCATATCAATAACAAATGGTGATTGCGTCCGCGTTGAAGACGAATGTCACCCAGCAAATAATTGGCGCAAATTTTCAAAAAAAGAAATTGCCCAAATGGATGGTAAAAAAGCTCTGCAATTTTACCCGCGATTACTTGATATCATTGATATTTATTGCGGTAAGGGCGAGCGTCCAGATTGGTTAAAAGAGGAATGAAAACAATGAACACAATACCCATAGATCATGTCGGCTGCAATGTTTATCAAATGGACCGATTTAGAAATGATTATAGACTAAACAAGGGCGAACAAATGTACGCCCTTTTTTGTACATGCGTACTAACGATTGGGATGTTGTTTATGCTATTTCAATGGATGTTTAAGATTGCGAGTGATTAAAAGTGGTTATAGAAAATGAAAAAGATAATAAGGAGCCAACATGAAACAGGGTATTTATTACGATATATCTAATAAAGATTATCACAACAGTGAGGGTGTGAGCAAGTCTAATCTAGATGATATTGCAAAAAGCCCTGCAATTTACAAATGGCGACAAGAAGCACCAGAAGATAAAGAAAAAAAGAAAGCTTTAGACATTGGCACAGCCCTACACTGTCTTCTTTTAGAACCGCAACACTTTAATGAGCGGTTTATTGTTGTTCCTTCATTTGACCGTAGAACAACGCAAGGTAAAAAAGACCTCGAACAATTTATGGAAGAAAATTATTCACCCGAAAAAATCATTATCACAGAAGAAGAAGAACGGAAATTACGGCTAATGCAAGAGAGTGCTTTTGCACATCCAATTGCAAAAAAATTACTTGATATGGACGGTTATTGTGAATCTTCTATTTACTGGGTTGATAATGAAACTCAAGTTCTTTGTAAAATTCGCCCAGACAAATTAGTTAAAAATGACAACAAATCAATGATTATTGATGTAAAAAAAACCAATAACATTGAGGATTTCGGGAAAAGTATAGAACTGTATAGATATCACGTTCAAGATGCAATGTATTGCGAAGGTTTTAAAAAACAATTCGGAGTAAATCCTCATTTTGTATTTATTGCAGTAAGCGAAACTATCGATTGCGGTAGATACCCTGTAAGAGTTTTTGTTCTTGATGATTATGATAAAGAGATAGGTTACCAGCTTTTTAGGCGTGATTTGGATAAATATGCCGAATGCCTACAAACAAATACTTGGCACGGATTTGAAATTATACAACGTCCAGATTGGGCAAGGAGAAAGGACTATGAGTAATGAGATTGCAAACATCTTTGCAAGCAAAGAAAAAGATGAACCAAAAAGTAATTCACTAACACAAATAGAAAGCCAACGAGCTATTCAAGAAGTTCAGGCTGCTATGATTATAGCTAAAAAATTTCCGCGTGACCCTATTTCAGCAATGGATAGGATATTGAATGCTTGTACACGTCAAACATTAGCTGAAGGCGCGTTATATAGTTATCCTCGTGGAGGTGTAGAAGTAACTGGACCAAGTATAAGATTAGCTGAAGCAATTGCTCAAGAATGGGGAAATGTGCAATTTGGTATTAGAGAGTTAGAGCAGAATGATAAAGAATCGATTGTAGAGGCTTTTGCTTGGGATATAGAGCGCAATACCAGACAGATTAAAACTTTTACTGTTCCTCATGTAAGGTTTACAAAAAAGAATGGGCTAACAAAACTAATCGATCCTAGGGATATTTACGAAACGATAGCCAACCAAGGAGCAAGGCGATTACGAGCGTGCATTTTAGGTGTTATTCCTGGTGACGTTGTAGAGCAAGCGCAGAAACAATGTGAAGTTACGCTTGCTGCTAATGTTGAAGTAACACCCGAAACAATCAAAAAACTAGCCGACACATTCAAGGCAGAATTTAGTATTACCGCAGAACAATTACAAGAACGTTTACAATGTAAATTAGAAGCAATCCGACCAGCTCAATATCTACAACTTAGAAAAATCTATACAAGTCTAAGGGATGGTATGTCAAAACCTAGCGACTGGTTTGTAATTGAAGATAAAAAAAGTGATTCAGCAAACAAGCTGAATGAGGAATTAAGCTAAAAGTCGTCCTATAACGGCTTTTTAATAGGAGTAAAACAATGACTAGATTAACCAAAAAAATTAAAGGGAAAATTTGTAGAGAAGCAATTGAGCAATCACCAGTAAATAAAGCGTTGGCAGAGGTGAATAGCCAATTATCGAAATTGATACTTGATGTTTATAACGATAATGCGACAAATAAACAAATTGAAGATATGTGTAAAATAGTAGAACGTGTTGAAAAACTACCGTTTTATTTTAGAGGTTTTCTTGAAACTTCTTACATTAAATGTGTTTTCGGTGGAATGTATACAATTTTATATGCTCCAGACGGTGTTATTTTTTATGATTTAAAAGAAAATCCTACTTATACAGCAGAGCATGAGTTTACAAAACGTTTTTTAGATTTAGAGCATAAAAAAGATAGTTTAATTAAACAAAAAAATGATTTGAAGCTTGAGATTCTGGCTCTTCTAGATAGATGTGCAACTCTAAAGAAGTTACAACAAATATGGCCAGAATCAGTTAATTTTCTAGGCAGTATAGAAACTGATACAGCTATCATCAATTTACCTGCCGTAGTTATTGAAGATTTAAATAACAAGCTTGGCATTTCTTCTTAATTTACTGTTTTCGTCTGGTATATGCGTTGATGATTAGCTGTTAGCAGAGACCCACTCCTCTGTAGAGAGCGCGCTAATTTGAAATATACAAGCCAGTGTTTTTATTAATCCACATCATGACGGTAGTAGCGCCGTTGGCGAAAGAGCGGCATTTTTAATAAAGAGGTTTTCATGCAAATTAAAACCAAAATAGAATTAAACATCAGTCTATATAAAACATTGGAATTATCTAATAGTGTAATAGAACGATATCCCAACACCCACTAAATAAATATCAAATAATACAAGTTAGCAGCGATAGCGTAGTTAAAGTTGTATGTGTATGCAGAACAAAAATAGGTTACATCACCAAAATTGAATAATTTTTAGAGAAATCAATTTAATGAGCAAAAAAATAAAATACGGGGAAGACAAGATTTATGAAGTTGATTTACCCATCCCAAAATTCAATCAATTTGACCCAGTTTTATATAACGGTATCAGAACTGAAATTGCTAATAGTGCTAATTATTATGCGTTCAATGATGATGATGTGATGTGTCCATGGTACTACGTACCCACCCTACTGGATAATTTTATTTATATTGAATTAGTACCAGAAACTGATTTAACTAAATTCACAGGTAACTAAATGGCAATATTAAACAAATCACAAACAGAGAAGCTTAATTTTAATTGTACCGTTCAAATGCGGGAATGTAATAGTTAATTATAAGAGAGGTTTAAATGGATGAATTTCCTTGGCGTAATGCTAAAACAGAGGCTCCATATTCTGGTGAAATAGTCATAGTAAAAATAAAGCACCTTGACGGCTGGCATTATTGCATAGATAGCATATGTGAAAATGCTAGTTGGTTGAGCTGTGGGGATGATGATGAGGCGATTGAATGGCTTTATCTATATGAAATACCATTTGATATGTTTTTAACGAGAAAAATCGAACTGTATGACAAAACAGTATACAACAACATATATGATGCCAGAATAGATGGCGCAACATCTGAAATTAGTGTTGAGGGTGTCACAAACGAAACAATAAAACTAATTATCAATACTGTTTCTGAGGTTTTCGGTAAAGGCAAAAGTGGCATCGGAATACATATAGAAACCGAGTAAATTATGATGATTGAAAAATATAATTTTAAATATTTTAGCTATAGCCCTAATGCGGGGCTTGAATTTCACGAAACAGAGAAACAAGCCAGAGAGAGGGCGGAGGAATCCATATCATTTTATGATAGTAAAAGTTGGGATGATCTCGTAGAAATGGTTTGCTATGGTGAAGTTAAAGAGGTTGCCACAAAAACAAACGTTCGCCCCGACCCGTCTGGTGAATATGAATATCTGTGTGATTATAAATTAAAGCTGATTGAGGAATAATTATGAAATATTTTAGTTATGACCCGTCGGATGCTGACGGACTGGAGTTACATAATACAGCAGACGAGGCTAAATTGAGGGCGCAATCATGTATTCCTGAAATGCTCGATTGTGACGGACGTTGGGAGGAACGAGTTAATTTAGTTTGCTGGGGCGAGATTAGGGAAATTGCAATTAAAACGGACGTCATTAATGTTGATGATCGTGGATTCGGTGAGGATGGCGTGGAGTATGGCACCGATATTGATTACATGTGCAAATATAAATTAAACCTCCCTCAGGAGTAACACATGAGCGATATGAGCGAGACGTTAGGAGAATGGAACGAAATCGAAAAACAGAAAACACGGAGACTTTACGATAAAAACTTGAGGATTCTTAAATATCACCCATTTGTCTATCAAATAGACCAAAGTGGGGTGGTATCATTTAAAACTTTTAGAGGCACGCTCTATTTTTACTCAGCTATTAATATATTAGTGTTTAAAAACATAATTTTTCGTACTGGTGCAAAAGGGGCTTTAGCGTTTATTAAAGATATAACTAAAGGTCGGAGATTATGATTACACCTGAAGAACGGAAAACATTAAAAGTTGGGGGTGTGATCCATACCGTAGTGGAGGAGTTAGAGTGTGTAATGAGTGGAGAGGTAATAGATAACAATACTGCGGATTTTACATTTTTTACTCGTAGCCTTGATTATGAACATATATATATTAAACAAATTGATGCTTATAGAACTGTTAGAAAAATGAAGTTAGATGATATTAACTACCTGAATAAAGAAATAGAGCTTATTGATGTATTAATTAAACAACTGGAGCAAGAAAATGGCAAATAGAGGTTTACATGAAGACAAATATCAAGAATTGTTTGTTGTGCGGAAATGTGTTTTTTCGTAGTAAAAAACTATCCCAGTCACAATGGGATAATCGAAAATTAATTAAAGGCGAACACGTTCACCACATCGATGGCAATAAACTAAATAACAATCCTAACAATCTAATTATTTTATCAGCATCAGAACACGCAAAAATTCATACAGGAGATAGACAAAATGGCAAGAGGCGTTAATCAGGTGATTTTAGTTGGTTACACAACTCAAGACCCTGAAATCAGATACACAAGTGACGGAAAAGCAATAGCAAATATTACAATTGCCACAAATAAAGAATGGAAAGATAAAAATACTGGTGAAAAGAAATCAAAAGCCGAATATCACAGAGTGGTTATTTTTGGGAAATTAGCCGAAATAACAGGTGAGTATGTAAAAAAGGGATTTTTATTATATGTTTCTGGTCAATTACAAACTCGAAAATGGCAAGACCAATCAGGACAAGATCGTTACACGACGGAAGTAGTAATTAATCCTATCGGTGGAACTTTACAAATTCTAGGTTCACGCAGTGATGATGCAAATCAGCAACAATCACAACAACCAATTAATCGCCCCATTCAGCAAAATGAGCCATCAACAGATTTTGATGATGATTCCATTCCGTTTTAATTTGACAATAATTTTATCGGGTTGTATAGTTGTTAATACTACAACATACGCGGACTTCCGCACCCGATAGCCTAGCGGTTTTTTTATGCCTGTTATTTAGGTATTTGATCATATATATGATCGGGTCGAGAAGACGAAATACAATACTCGCAAGGGGAATACGTCTCGCCGTCGTAAAGCGGTAGTTGAAGCCCGATCACCTACTAAATCTTTTTCATAATTACTATCTTTTAAAATGTTGACTTCAAATATCATATTGCGATATATTGACTCTTGAGGCTTAAGAACCTTGACAAGACGGATATATCGCCCCGTTAGTGTGATTTTTTTGTACCTAATTTTGACTAGACTATTTTTGACTATGGTCGAGAGGGCGACGAATACAACACCAGAAATGGGAATAAGTCCGGCCGTTCTTGTCGGTTTCTTAACCTCTTGACCTCCACACTCGTGGGTAACTTAAGAAATTACAAGAGGTACAAAAATGTCAAATTTATCAGTATTCAATTTTCATCATTCAAATGTTCGTATCCAATTATTAAATAATGAACCCTTATTTTGTCTTACCGATGTTATCAAAATTTTGAATATAAAAAATGCTCATGCTAGCCGTTTCAACTTTTCAGAAAAGGGTATACATAAAATGTACACCCCTACAAAAGGCGGTAATCAAGAATTATTGTTTGTTAACGAACCCAATTTATATCGTGTAATTTTTAGGAGTAATAAAAAAGAAGCTGTAGAATTCCAAAATTGGGTATTTGATGAAGTGTTACCAACAATTCGCAAAACTGGCTCATATTCGCTAACTATCAATTCAGAGCAACAACAGGCAATCAAGCAAGCCGTAAATGAACGTTCTTACCGAACAGGTGAACATTATCAAGCAATTTACACCAAGCTTTATGAACAATTTAAAATCCCTCGCTACCAAGATTTGCCTGCCTCTAAATTTGATGAGGCGATTAAGTGGTTAGGCGGTGTGCATTCTCGAAGCGGGTTATCTGACGAAGATTGGTATGATTTAGCATGGTTATATAAAGCCGCTGAAAGGATGCGATATCAAATAGAATTAATAGAGCCTGCATTGCGTGTGATTGACTCAGGTTTTAGAGGCAATTTTCATTCTATGGCTCGTGAATACAAGCGAGTTTTATATAGTGCTAAAGTAATAATTGAACGGGAAACAGCACATATTCAGCCAAAAAATATTATCGATAAATGGAACAATGTTTTGCCAATAATTAGACATTGCTAAATATTTTTAAAGGGCATTAAGCCCTTTATCCCCCGAATCTGTTCATAACTCGTTTGATATCCACCCTATCTTATTAATTTAAAATCAATTCTCACGCTGATTATTTAGTGTGCGATTACTATTATCTAAAGGAAATGATTATGACTAAACAATTAAAACCCTGCCCGTTTTGTGCTAGCACAAATTTATTTATTGATGATGTTGATTATAGATTCAATGAGGCTGTTCCAGATGAACAACAGGGCATTTACAATGCTGTCGTTTGTTATAACTGCAACGCAAGAGGCAGTGAAAAAGATTCTGAAAAGAAAGCTATTTGGGCTTGGAACACGCGAATAACACACGAATTGAAAATATTACCAAAACATTTTAAGGCTGTGGAGGGTGGCGACAAAAAATCCGAAATACGTTTCAACGACCAAAAATATTTACAAAACGGTTATGTAATGCTGAGCATTGCACGAGTTGACTTGGATCTAACCTGAGCAATGAGCGATAGCGGCAACGGAGAACGAACGTGAACAGTAACACATTAAAAAAATATCAAACTCAGCTAAAAAAATTAAAATCCAAACAGGACGTTATAAGGGCAGAATTGGCGGACTGCCAGCAACGTTACAACCAGCTTAAAACAGAAATTTTAGAAACTCAAACGAAAATCAATGAACTTTCTAGCAGTAACAAGCTGATAGTTAGTGAACACGCAATTATCAAAGTATTAGAACGAATGTTTGAAATTAATCTAAGCGAAATTGGTCAACAAATAACTGATGAAATTCAGCCTGTTTATGAAAAAGTTGGCGACGGAACTATACCAGTTAAATGTATTGGTTTACGTGCTGTAATAAAAAATGGCGTGATAGTAACAGTTAAATGAGGTGATTAATTGACAAATAAAAAAATAATTAAACGTTTAATAAAAGGAAATTGGTATTTAAGGGCTGAAGATGATCACGATTTAGCTCTAATACTAAACGCCTGTCATGACGCTAAATTAACATGGATAAGCGGCAAAACTAAGGTGAGCAGCGTGATATTTGAGGATGATGAATACATCCTGTACCCAACATATTTTATTGGTGTTGATTGTGATGATACGGGGTTGTCATATAGCCACACACCATTTGCATTTGAATTTACCCATGACATTACAGACTGGTTTTATCGAGAGGTGATTAAGTGAAAATTAGAATACACACGCCACGAAAAGTATCATTGGACTCTTTGGAATGTGGTGATTTTTTCGTGAAGGAATACGAGAGCGGCAAATTAAGTCAAGTGTACCAAAAAATAACTGAGCCACAATGTTTTGGCGATTATGATGAAGCATCGGTTGAAATTAAACTGCTAAATGAGCTCGTTTATTACGTTGAGGTATGGTGCGGATGGCAATATTCGTACACAAAAGAGAAGGCGAAAGAAACTATGGTCTACAAAGTAGTACCCGTTACAGGCGCGCTAGAGGTAAAGCTTGACTTGGATATACAGCTAAAAACAAATTAAGGACCAAACATGACTAACTACACTAAAGAACAGCGAGAAATAATTACTGAATTTTTTGAAAAAGAGATATTACCTTTAAAAAGCAAGGTTAACCAATCGTTAGCGTTTTCCAAACTGGACGAGTGGGTTAATGTCAAGGACATTAAAGAAAAAATAGAAAATCTCAAATTCACAAGATTTGCTGAAATAAAAAATCATGTAGGAACAAAGTTTAAACAACGCTTCTATGATGATGAATATGTCATTGGATACAATCAAACTTCAAAAGAAAACATCATAATTAACATCAACAAATCATTGGCATTTGGTGTAGATACTGTCAGTGGTGATACTCTCGTAGAGGTGATCAATGAAACCTCGTCAAATTAAGAAAAACTCAAAGTCGGCAATGGATTTGCTGATTAAATTTTTTGGTTATAAACCAAGCGACTTTGCATTAGAGGAACAACCAACGAACACAAACAAACGATATGGCAAACGTGACTATTTTGAATGGCATTGTTATGGAGAACCCAGCTACGAATATGGTGAATGTGATTCGCAAGTAGCGAATGATGAATTATATGATGCTGTATCTTATAAATCCATAAAACTATCGTCTGCAAAATATTCTGATTGGGTTACCGAAGAATTCACTTTAAAAGATCACTTTATGTCTATATCAAAAATAGACCTAATCAGAGAATGCAGAAAACTAGCAAAAGCAGGGGTACGGTTTAAATGAAAAAGAAATTTAAACAACGCAAGCAACACTATTTCTTATTTGCATATAAATTTCAATGCGCAAATGGTAAAGATGGGTATGGGTGTAAAACCATATCAAAAAATAATATAAATGTAACACAAACAACCTTTAATTGCATTTGGGAATTATTAAAGAAAGATGTTGATGATGTTGAAAATATGATTATAACTTCAGTTAATTATCTTGGTTATATGACTGAAAAAGAATTTAACGATAATTGATCAATATAGGGATGGTATATGAAAAATATAATCTAATTTACGCCGATCCACCGTGGCAATATTCGAATCAATCAACACGAGCCGCCACAAAAAATCACTACCCCACTATGACATTCCAAGAACTTAAATCACTAAACATAAAATCAATAGCAGATAATAACAGCATATTAATTATGTGGTATACGTCTGCATTTGCAAGGCAAGCTGATGCGCTAGCCACTCATTGGGGTTTTGAGGTTAAAACTATGAAATTGTTTACATGGGTGAAATTAAATAAAAACTATCATCAAAACATAACTAAACAACTAAAAAAACACGGTTGTATGAATTCTGAGGACGTTTTTAATTTAATTAACGATCAGCTGAGATTTGGATTAGGTAATTATACTCGTGCAAATAGTGAGGATTGTTTGATTGCTGTTAGAGGTAAAGGCATTCAACGAATTAATAAATCAGTTAGCCAGATAATTTTAGCCCCGATAGGGGCGCATAGCGCAAAACCTCAGGAGGCACGAGACCGAATAGTTCAATTATACGGAAATGTACCGAGGGTTGAATTGTTTGCCCGTCAGAACGTAAACGGTTGGGATGCGTGGGGTAATGAATGCATAAATGATATTGAATTAGGAGAATAATAATGACAAAAGATTACACAATTGAAGATCCCAGATATAGCAGAACTCAAGTATGCGCGTATGTGGGAGGGATAGATCAAACTACGTTAGATAAATGGATAGCTGCGGAAAAGTTTCCAAAACCTGATTTATATCTCGGCAGGCATCCTCGCTGGAAGCTATCCACTATCAACGCATATCTATCTCAAAAAGAAGAACAATACCAATCATGCGGTTAAACCATCTATATAATCCGCATACCACTGCATCATCTCACGTCTACCCTCCAAATATTGTGCGTGGTTATAAATACCTCGCACACTGCCTTCCTCATGATTTAATTGTTTCTCTATCCAATCACGATTAAAGCCATGCTCATTTAAAATACTCGAAAACTGATGCCTAAAGCCGTGCCCACTTGCACGGTTAGCAAATCCTAATCGCCGAATAACATGAAGGATTGCGCCATTCGACATCGGTTTTGATGGATGGTTCCTATTCGGAAAAACAAATTCACCATGTCCAGTTATTGGCTGTAAAAATTTTAATATGTCTATCGCCTGAGTAGCTAAAGGTATCAAATGTACCCTATCTTTTTTAACAACTTCTTCATCAATCGTTGCCAATTTCTGCTCAAAGTTAATATTTGACCATTTTAATGTAAGAAGTTCTATTGTACGCGGGACGGTATATATCAAAAGCATAGTTGCATACCGTGTTAATATATTGCCAGAGTACCCTTTAAGCGACTTTAAAAATTCCGACATTTCAGCATCGGTAGCTAAAAAAGGGAAATTTTTTGACTGAGTTTTAGCCATTGCACTTGATAGTTCAGCGGTTGGATTAACCTCCGCCCTACCCGTAATAATTGCATATCGGAATACTTCACCGCATCGCATTCGCGCTTTTTTTGCTATTTCTAAAGCACCACGATTTTCAATAGCTTTTAATACCGTTAACATCTCAAGTGGTTTGATTTTATTTATCGGTTCGTTACCGATAAATGGGTAAATATCGCGCTCAAATATACTAATAATTTCATTTGCATATTTTTTTGACCATGTCAATTTTTTAGATGAATGCCATTCGCTTGCAATTGATTTAAAAGTATTGTCACTTTCAACATTAGCTAATAAAGCACTTTTTTTGCGTTCAAAGCTTGGGTCTTTACCGTGAGCCAATAGTTGTCTAGCAAGTTCTTTTTCATTGCGAGCCTCGGACAAGCTAATATAAGGATATTTGCCAATCGTTAAGGTTTTCCTTTTACCGTTGAACTTATAATCGTACCGCCATGACTTAGTCCCTGATGGTGTAATATACAAATATAAGCTTTCAAAATCTGGCAACTTATAGGGCTTATCTTTGGGTTTTGCTGAATCAATGGCTTTTATAGTTAGCATAATTACGGTATTTTTTGTTGCGGTATTAAAATATACCGTAAATATACCGTTAATAGATTGTCGTTGTCAATCGTATACAATCGTATCTGGTCGTATTAAAAAACATTAAAATATCAGGCTAAATAAGGTTCTAATCGTATTGAGTCGTATTGAGTCGTAGATGGAATGGCGTCCCCTACAGGATTCGAACCTGTGACCTACGGCTTAGAAGGCCGTTGCTCTATCCAGCTGAGCTAAGGAGACGCGGATTGGATTTACTAAATTAGCGTAGAGTATTATATAAAGCTTTTTTGATCCGTCAACGTTTTTTAGAGGTTTACTAAGTTAGATAGACAAAATATCATCAATTTAACCAGATAACCTTGTTAATAAAAAATTTTTTGATGTTAAATTTAATATTAACAATTAACAAAAAAGGGGATTTTTTATTTTTAGTCTTCAACCTATATCCCATTTCCTCAACTTTTTCACTTTAAATTTCAGTTATAAGTGAGTGAAATAACTTTATTGCTTACTTATTTTATCCGATATGGAAGTCGCTTATTTCGCATTGGCTATTTGAGCTTTTAGCATTGCTAGTCGACTTTGAGCTTGTTGCATTTTCTGTTCAGGCGATAACGCGTTTGTCTGATTGTGCCAAGCTAAATCATCCTGGGGTAATTCTAATAAGAATCGACTTGGCTCAACATATACCGTTTCACCAAACTGTTTACGTTGGCGACTAAATGAAAATGTCAGCTCACGCTGTGCTCGGGTTATACCAACATATGCAAGACGACGTTCTTCTTCGATATTATCTTCGTCGATACTCGTTTGATGCGGTAAGAGTCCTTCGGACATGCCAATCAGATAAACATAGGGAAATTCCAAACCTTTCGAAGCGTGTAATGTCATAAGCTGTACTTGATCCAGACCTTCTTCGGTTTCATTACGCTCTAGCATATCACGCAAAGTAAATCTTGCTACAGCTTGTTCTAAGGTCATACTTTCGTCAATATCATCACCTTGTAACATTTCATTTAACCAAGTAACTAATTGTTCAACGTTACGCATTCGCATCTGACCTGCTGTGGGCGATGCTGAGGTTTCATAGATCCAACTTTCGTAATGAATGCCATGTAATAGTTCATGGATGGTATCCATTGGATCTGTATGTGATTTTTCAATTAATGAATCAAACCAATGAATAAAAGTAAGCAACGTTTCCATCCGTTTACTCGAAAGTAGTTCCTTCAAGCCCATATCATGACTTGCTTGATATAAACTCACACCTCGATGATTTGCCCATTCACCCAGTTTTTGAATCGTTACCGGACCGATTTCCCGTTTTGGAGTATTAATAATACGGATAAAAGCATTATCATCATCTGGATTGGTCAATAAACGCAAATATGCCATAAGATCTTTAATTTCAATACGCGCAAAAAATGAAGTACCCCCTGAGATTCGATATGGAATGCGATATTGCATTAGCATTTTCTCGATTAAGCGAGATTGATGATTACCTCGATATAATATGGCATATTGACCATAATGGCTGTTGTTAGCAAAACGATGTCCAATCAGGTCATTTACTACTTTTTCAGCTTCAGACTCTTCATTATCCGCAGATAGGACACGTAATGTTTCACCATAATGCAGTTCAGAAAAGAGCTTTTTTTCAAAAATGTGAGGATTATTTTCGATTAAAATATTGGCCACTTTTAATATACGACCAGATGAACGATAATTTTGTTCCAGTTTGATGACTTCTAAATTAGGAAAATCTTGGTTAAGTAAAACTAAATTTTGTGGACGGGCACCACGCCAGGAATAAATAGATTGATCATCATCCCCGACTACTGTAAATTTCGCTCTGTCACCAACCAGTAACTTAATAAATTCATATTGACTTGTGTTAGTATCTTGGTATTCATCTACCAACAAATAACGTATTCGATTTTGCCATTTTTCGCGGACTTCTTCGTTATTTTTTAATAATATAGTTGGTAATAAAATTAGATCATCAAAATCCAATATGCTACACGCTTTTAATTGTTTTTCGTAGAGTTGGTAGCAATGAGCAAAAAGCTTTTCTTTATTGGTTTGAGCCCGTGCCATAGCAATGGTTGAATCAACGATATCATTTTTCCAGTTTGATATAGTAGCGCGTAGTTGATTAATGAGATCTTTATCGCCTTCCAACCATTTCTGAGTCAATTCTTTCAGTAACGCCGTTTGATCGTGATCATCAAATAATGAAAAATTGGATTTGATTCCTAGATGTTGATATTCTTTCCGAACAATATCGAGTCCTAAAGTATGGAAGGTGGAGATTTTTAGTCCTCTTGCCTCTTGTTTATTGATTGACTGAGCGATACGTTCTTTCATTTCACGTGCAGCTTTATTGGTAAAAGTAACTGCAACAATATGTCTTGGTAAATACTCTTTAACCCGAATTAAATAGGCAATTTTATTAATAATAACCCGAGTTTTTCCAGATCCAGCACCTGCAAGAACAAGGCATGGACCTGAAACATATTCAACCGCTTTTTGTTGACTTAAATTTAAACGCACAGAATATAAACCATTAAGAAAATTGGCGGCTAGTATATAACGATACAGTAGCTGCGTGCAATTGTAACAAATTAGACATAAATTTTATTGAATAAAGGATAACGCTGTTTCTACAACCTCAATACCTGCACCTTTTTTATGAGCATTTTCGCTAAGGTAACGACGCCATTGTCTTGCCCCTTTACAACCATTAAAAATACCCAGTGTATGGCGCATAATATGATTTAGCTGGACACCTTGTATTAGTTGTTGTTCAAGGTAAGGATAAAGTGCCCGAATCGCTGTTTTAGGTTCGATGATTGGCAAATCAGATCCAAAAATCTGTGAGTCAATATGGGTGAGCAATAATGGATTTTGATACGCTTCTCGCCCAACCATGACGCCATCGACATGACTTAGATGTTGTTTAATTTCATCCAGAGTTTTTATGCCACCATTAATAGCAATAGTTAAGTTTGGGTAATCTTGCTTAAGCTGATACACACGATCATAATCAAGTGGTGGCACTTCACGATTTTCTTTAGGACTTAAGCCAGATAACCATGCTTTTCGAGCATGAACAATAAAAGTATTGGTATAAGGCATAACTGTATCAATAAATCTACGCAAAAAATCATAACTGTCAAAATCATCAATTCCAATTCGTGTTTTAACTGTAATGGGTATATCGATCTGATCTTGCATCTGCTCAACACAATCCGCTACTAAATCAGCTTTCCTCATTAAACATGCACCAAACATACCATTTTGCACACGATCTGATGGGCAACCCACATTTAAATTGATTTCGTCATATCCACGTTGTTGTGCCAATTTTGCGCATTGTGCAAGTGCTTTAGGATCGCTACCTCCTAATTGTAAACTAATTGGATGCTCTTCATAGTTGAAAGCCAAATAATCACCTTTACCAAATAATATTGCGCCCGTTGTGACCATTTCGGTATACAAAAGCGTTTGTTTGGTTAAAATTCGATGAAAATAACGACAGTGTTTATCAGTTAGATCCAGCATGGGTGCAACAGAGAAATGATTTAAATTGATTTTTTTTTGCAAACTTACCTCGACATAAAAAAAAAGTATTAACTTATTCTTTAATTTAGATCGAGATCCATAATATAAGGAATTAATAGAGATATCAATGAAACAAGCATTATTTCAATTAACACTGGAGAAAATTTAATAATAACAGATAAGATTTATTGCATCTATGCAACTGAGTTTTCGAGTTATTGTTATAATAAGTAATGGGCTTTCTTGTTTAGGTAGCATTAAATCTATTATCGGTATTCCAACAGTTATCGCTGGTGTAAAACGGTTAAAGCACAAAGTTCATTTAGTTTAGCCGTAAATCTGCAAAGAGATGGGGGATTTTGTTGCAACCATTACAACAATTCATGATGATTAAAAATTCTACTCAACCACTTTCATTTGTAAACATTTATTTTTAAATATTTTAAATGATACTTGTATTTATTGCTTCTTTTTCTCATTACTCCTATTAAATGCAGATTGCCAGTCACGACAGTTTATCTTCATCATGTTTCACTGTTTTAAACATAGAGAGTAAAAACCTCGATATTTCACGAGGTTTCTCCTTAAAAATGCAATAAGAATGCGATCAAGATGGTAGATTAAATGGTTATTGATTATTGAGACTATCGCCATCATCAGATTGTATTTCAACATGATCCGAGATTTCTTGTTTATTCATTTCTTCTAAAGATTTTGAACCTTCCAATGCTGAAACTTTAATGTCTGTCACTTTACCCATTTCATCAAAATAAATGGAATACGTTCTTTGACTAATATTTTCATGCTGTGGCTGTTGACGAAAAACATAATACCAAACATTATCACCGAAAATGGAAGTTAACATTGGTGCGCCCAAAATAAAGACAACTTGATCTTTTGTTTGACCAACTTTTAATAAATCAATTGCTTCTGGTGTCACATAATTACCTTGATTGATGTCAGGTCGATACACCCAATGTTCAACAACTGAACAACCAGTTAATAAAATACTAGTTAAAATTACAAACGAGGTAAATTTACGAAACGGCATCTACACTTAACCTATTTTTGAGAATTTAATGTTGCATATTATCGCTGATATTTTAGCTGAGTGCTAGCCAAATTAATAAATTCTTTCCCAATTGTGTAATAAAACAGTAATCCTACTTTGTTAATTTAAATTACTGCTTGACATTTATTTCCTTATCTACAAACTAATTAATCTATTTATAAATTCTATCCATTAACCATTAAAGGTAAAAAATGAAATTAGAAACAATCGATCAAAAAGCAAGTTATGCTATTGGATTACAAATTGGTCAACAATTAAAAGATTCAGGTCTAAATAATTTAGATCTCAATGCATTAAAATTTGCAATGGAAGATGTCTTAACAGGTAATCAACCTGCACTTCCACTACAAGAATTGCATGATGCACTGCGCCATGTACATGAACAAGCAACGAAAGAAAAAGCCAAACAAGCCGAAAAAATTGCGCAAGAAGGCAAGGATTTTCTTACCGAAAATCTAAAAAAAGATGGCATCAAATCGACCGAATCTGGTTTACAGTATGAAATCATTACTGTTGGTGAAGGTGCACTACCTAAAGCAACTGATCGTGTACAAGTTCATTATACTGGTCAATTAATTGATGGTACCGTGTTTGACAGTTCTGTTGAACGTGGTCAACCTGCTGAATTCCCTGTTAATGGCGTGATACCTGGTTGGGTTGAAGCTTTACAACTTATGCCTGAAGGTTCGAAATGGCGTTTGTATATTCCTCAAGAACTTGCATATGGTCCACAAGGTGCTGGCGCATCAATTCCACCCTACAGTACATTAATCTTTGATGTTGAATTATTGAAAGTTCTATAAATAATTATGGACGCAAAAGCGTCCATTCTCTTTTTAGTTATGATGTGTTTTTGGTAAAAAATAAGAAGTAAATTCCTCTAAAAACAAGAAAAATAGATGTTGCCGATTTAATAATACAAAGTAGAAGCATTAAGACTGCAAGTAACAACACATATTAAGTACCATTTTGCTAACCAAATAATTTGCAATTGGCATAGCAATACCTGCAAAAGCATACCAATAGCAATAATACCTTAAAAGAGACTGCGGTTAAAACTAAGAATGTTAGCCGTAGATTAAAAACATACACATACTTATTTTAAATCAACCGAAGAGCATTGTTAAAATGGATGCTGTAGCGACGATATTCCAACCCAAATACCATGAAAAATGCATAACAATTCTAAATATTTTATTTGTTACTCTTTTAATGCCTTCTCATTTAAGTTTAATACTGTGTATAAGTTATTTATTTTCCGCTATAATGCCAGCAACTATCGACAATAGACAAAAGTGTAAGGAAAGTTATATGTCTACAAACTTTATTCGTATTGCTGTCGCAGGTGCCGGTGGCAAAATGGGACGACAACTTATTCGGTCTGTTGCGCAAATCAGTGGCGTAACATTAGGCGCAGCATTTGAACGTGAAGGTTCATCTCTTATTGGCTCTGACGCGGGTGAACTTGCTGGAATTGGTGTTTGTGGAATTAACGTATCTGACAAACTCGACCAAGCAAAAGATCAGTTTGACGTACTCATTGATTTTACTCGTCCCGAAGGCACATTAAATCATTTAGCTTTTTGTGTCGAAAATAAAAAAATGATGATCATTGGTACAACTGGTTTTGATGATGCTGGAAAACAAGCCATCGCTGATGCGGCTAAGAAAATCGGCATTGTTTTTGCTGCTAATTTTAGCGTAGGAGTCAATTTAGTACTTAAGTTGCTTGAGAAGGCAACTAAAATTATGGGTGATTATAGTGATATCGAGATCATCGAAGCACATCATCGCCATAAAGTTGATGCTCCCTCAGGTACAGCTTTAGCTATGGGTGAAGCAATTGCCGAGGCACTAAATTGTGATTTAAAAGATCGAGCAGTTTATTGTCGTGAAGGTCATACTGGTGAACGTCCTGAAGGCGCCATCGGCTTTGCTACTATTCGCGCTGGAGATATTGTTGGTGAGCATACTGCCATCTTTGCTGATATTGGTGAACGAGTTGAAATTAGCCATAAAGCATCCAGCCGGATGACCTTCGCCAATGGTGCTGTACGCGCAGCATTGTGGCTAGCCAAACAACCTATTGGTTTGTATGACATGCGTGATGTCCTTAATTTAAACAGTTTATAAATTTAGCATATGCGTGATGAAGTTTGGATGCAACATGCAATCATGTTAGCTAAAAGAGCTGAAGTAATTGGGGAAATTCCTGTCGGCGCAGTTATTATAGATGAAAATAATAACATTATTGGCGAAGGTTTCAATCAATCCATTTTAACACATAACCCGACTGCTCATGCCGAAATGATTGCATTGGCCAACGCAGGGGAGTATATAAAAAACTATCGTTTAATTAATGCTACTCTTTATGTCACATTAGAACCTTGTATCATGTGTGCTGGCGCCATTATTCACAGTCGTGTTAAACGTGTTGTTTATGGTGCAAGTGATTATAAAACTGGCGCTGCGGGTTCATTAATTGATGTTCTTGCCTATAAGGGGATAAATCACTATGCCGAGGTCACTGGAGGAGTTCTAGCAAATGAATGTGGTCATATTTTAAGTGAATTTTTCAAGAAACGACGTTTACAAAAAAAGGCACTTAAGAAATGTTGCCAAGAAGTTTGAGGTTAACCATACGTTTCAGTAAAAAAACAAGCAGTCTCTTATTTATTCAATAAAAAATTGCCTACTTATTCTTTTTAGGAAGGAAAATTGCTAAAATCTAGTTCGATTTTTTTAAACGTTATTTTGAGCAGAATTAATGAAAAAACACACATTAAAAATGATGATATCAGAGGATGATATCAAAAAACGCGTAGTTGAATTAAGTCAACAAATCAGTCAAGATTATAAAGATAGTCAAAACGAATTTGTTTTAGTTGGACTTTTACGAGGTTCATTCATATTTATGGCGGATTTGAGCCGAGCAATCACTGTTGGTCATGAAGTCGATTTTATGACGGCATCAAGTTATGGCAACGCAGTAATGAGTAATCGTGATGTCAAAATTTTAAAAGATTTGGATGAAGATATCCGTGATAAAGATGTATTGATTGTTGAAGATATTATTGATACAGGCAATACACTAAGTAAAGTGATGGCAATTTTAAAATTACGTCATCCCCGTAGCATTGAAATTTGTACATTACTTGACAAACCGTCCCGTCGAGAAGTAAATGTACCCGTAAAATATATCGGTTTTTCTATTCCAGATGAATTCGTAGTTGGCTATGGTATTGACTATGCTCAGCATTATCGCCACTTACCTTATATTGGTCATATAACATTACTTGAGACCTGATTAACGTTTTGTTTTAAAGATTTAACCATTATGGCACGTAAGGACGAATAAATGATCGAGTTAATAGATATTACAAATACAGTAAATTTGCAATTTGATATCGTCGGTTGTGAGTTCCCTGACAGCAAAGATAATTGGTATTTACTTAAAGTTTTCGTTCAACAAGGTAGTAATCGGTTTGAAAAAACCGATTCAGTTATAGAAATCGCTGATTTACACAAACTATACAATTGGTTCAATGATTTATCAAAAAATCGGTTACCCAGTGAAGCTCAGTTATGTTTTACTGAGCCCTACTTTTCACTTGCATTTATCTCTTACAAAAATCAAGTTGTAACAATTTCAATTACACTCAATTATGAATTTGAACCGGATTTTTGTTTTGAATTCTCCGATGAATTACAAAATAGTTGGACAATGGTTTTTGAATTATCAAAATATAACTTAGTAACGATACTTGAAAATCTTAAACAATGGATTGTAAAGTTACCTCATCGAAAATGATATTCGAGGAGAATTAACTCTAATTTACAAAGCTTTTCATAGACGATAAAAGTGCAAATATGTTAAATTTATAGGTCATAACAAACCCATAATAGCTCCCTAAACAATTTCTAAAATAAACCATCGAGGTGTTTGTGTCACGATTTTCCCATTTATTATGTTTCGTTTTAATGATGACTACAGCATATTGTTATGCTGATATGCAGTTATCAATTAAAGGATTATCTGGGGAACTTGCTGATAATGTGGATGCTCGTGTTTCATTAATCGAACCAAATAAAATTAATAATTCACCCAATTTCAAACGTTATTTTGAAAGCGAAGTACAAAAAGCGCTTCGAGCTTTGGGATATTACTCACCTAGTTTTGAATATTTTGAACAAGATCCTAAAGTATTAACAGTCAAAATTTCACCTGGCGTACCCATATTAATTGGACAACTCAATATAAATATTACTGGTGAAGGTGAGCAAGATAAAGATTTTAATGAGTTGCTAACACATGATTTGCCTAAAAAAGGGGATATTTTAAATCATGGTAGCTACGAATCTTTTAAAAAAGCATTACTTAATTTATCTTTAGAAAAAGGATATTTTGATGCTAATATGTCTAAGCATCAGCTAGCAGTATCTAATTATGAACACCAAGCTTTTTGGAATATTGATTTTAATACAGGTCAACGTTACAAATTTGGTAAAGTTCATTTTCCAAATGTGAAAATTCGTAAAGACTATTTGGCTAATCTCGTGCCATTTAAAGAAGGTGAAAAATATACGGCTGAACAACTATCAATATTAAACAAACGCCTTAATTCAACCAATTGGTTTAATTCTGTTTTAGTTACGCCAGACTTTCCTCATTTAGGAGCGGATAAAACACTTCCCGTCGAAGTGACAACTTTGCCACGTAAAAGAAATAGTATGGATTTAGGATTAGGATACTCAACGGATAATGGCGTACATAGCAAAATTGGTTGGAGTAAGCCTTGGATTAATAGTCGAGGGCAAAGTTTCCAAAGCAATTTGTCTTTATCATCACCTGAAAAAACGATAACCATGAGTTATAAAATACCTTTAAAACAATCCCCATTAGAGCAATATTACACTATCCAAGGTGGTTATAAAAAAATTGACAATAATGATACCAATTCGCGTTCTTATACTTTTGGTGCATTACGCAATTGGGATCGCTTTGAAGGATGGCAAACAGCTTTGGGATTAAATATGTTACGGGATGATTTTACCCAAGGGGATTCAAGTTATAAAACCTTCTTATACTATCCTTCACTTAGCCTTTCCCGTATTCGTAGTGATGGGAATTTATTAGCTATGTGGGGCGACTCCCAACGTTATTCCGTTGAAGCTGCAGCAGAATCATTAGGATCAGATATCAATTTAGTTCGTTTTCAAGCTCAACAGACTTGGATCCGTTCATTAAAAGAATCTCATCGATTTATTGTTAGGGGGAATTTTGGGATAATTCAAGCCAGTAATTTTGATAGGGTACCGCCCTCTTTCCGATTTTTTGCTGGTGGTGATCGAAGTATTCGTGGTTACCGTTACCAATCAATTTCGCCAGAGGATAAAAAAGGTAAACTTAAAGGTGCTTCTAAACTCATCACAGGTTCGGCAGAATATCAATACAATTTATCAGGTCCATGGTGGGGTGCCGTATTTGTTGATAGTGGTGAAGCCATAGATAAAGTTGATAAAGCTAAATTTTATACGGGTAGTGGATTTGGTATCAGATGGTCATCGCCTGTCGGTCCGATAAAATTAGATCTGGCAACCCCATTAAACAAAAAAGATAAAGGCTCTATTCACCTATATATTGGTTTAGGAAGCGAATTATAAAATGTCTGAAAATGCTAATAATGAAGCAGTTGCTGAAAACTCAAAATCAATAGGAAAATGGAAAAAACGCAGTATTATCATACTGTCTATTTTCATTTTTTTAATTACATTTATCATTGTGATGATTTACACCAGTTTAGGTGTAAAACTGACCATGTTTGCATTAAATAACTATCTGCCAGAGCTGAAAATTCAACAGGTTGAGGGATCGTTTCATAATTTACAGATAAAAGGACTGTCATTAGATTTAACTGGGGTCCATGTAAGCGTTGAAGACGCATCTCTTGAATTATCAGGCTCATGTTTAATACAGACTAAAATCTGCCTAAAAAACTTTGATGCAAAAGGAATAAATGTTCAGATTGATACCAAACAATTTGAACCTTCAGAAAACGTTATTGCAGACACAACGGTCGAAGAACAACGTTTTGTTATTAAAACACCATTACCGATTGATTTAAAATCTACGCAGCTTAGCAATGTTAAAGTAAACGTTGATGATATGCAATTTGGCATGTCAAGTTTTACGGGTAAAGCAATATGGGTTAATGAAAAAATTTACGTTTATCCTGCGATTGCTATGAATTTGAGCGCAATTTTTTCCGATAACACGTCACCTCAAGAACACAAAATAGAAAATAATTTACCCATCAATGAACAGATTAATCAATTATTTAATGAACCACTGATTCGTTCCTTACCTCAAGTCAGCATTCCCTTAGATATCAATGTTAGTAGACTCAGTGGAGATGATTGGTTATTACATATAGGAGGGCAAGATTTTCATTTCAATCAAGTTACCATTCAAACTGACCTAGTTAACAATCATATCATGGTAAAACAAGTTGACACCAATATACAGTCGCCTTATATAAATGGACATGCATCTGTTACTGGTAAAATCATACTCGGTGATGATTGGCCACTGGTTGCCTCTGTTAAAGTGGACACGAAAGAAAACCACCTGGATGGACAATTTTCTGGAAAATTATTAGGTGAATTAACCGCTCATACCTCACTTAACGGATTAAATCAACTTAATATCGATAGTCATATTAATTTTGTCGAAAAATATTTACCTGTTATGACCAAATTAAATGGTAACCATATTCAATGGCCTTTGGAAGGAGCGGCTCAGTATCAACTTAATGATTTTAATCTTACTGTTGATGGCAATGTACAACAATATAATTTATCAGCAAAAGGGTCAGTAACGGGTGAAAATCTACCTACAACAACATTTGATATTGCCGGTAATGGTACCAATCAAGGGGCAATCTTCAACCGTGCAATCATTAAGTTACCACAAGGAGGGATTGCAGCATCGGGAAATGTGGATTGGCAAAATTCCCTAAAATGGAATACCAAGGTGAAGCTCAATCAAGTTGATCTCACTAAAGAGCTACCTCAATATCCTATAAAATTAAATGGTCAACTCAATACAACGGGTAAATTAGCCGATGACACTTGGCAATTCAATGTTACTGACCTAGATCTCAAAGGTAAAATCAAACAAGCCGATTTTTTGGCTAATGGTAATTTACAAGTTGATTCAAAACACAATGTAGCCGCTAATAATCTGGTGGTAATCTGGGATAAAAATCAGATTAATGTAAATGGTTCAACGGAAAAAGCTAGTTTGAACGCAACAATGAATCTCGCATCTCTATCGTTACTGGTTGATGAAATGCAAGGCTCAATTTTTGGTAACATCAAAATGGGAGGAACTCAACCCAATCCCGTCATCGAAACAAATTTGACTATAGATGCTTTAAACATGCCGAATATCTCAATAGCGAAAGCAACTTTATCAGGTAAAATTCATTATCAAGATCAATTAAGCTTACAATTAAGACTTATTGGAAACAATATTGGCGTTTCCAACCAAGTATTTAAAAAAGCAAACATTGATCTGGTAGGTAATGAAAATCAGCATACTTTAAGCATCGATCTTGATGGTAATCCTGCATCATTAAAAACGTTATTAACGGGGAAAATAGACAAAGGCCATACTAAGTGGAGCGGCAATGTCTCTAATGCCTTGTTAAATTTAGGCAATAATAACTCTTGGTCACTCACTCAACCTTTAACATTAACTTATGATTTAACCCAGCAAATACCCACTATTGGTGCCCATTGTTGGCGCAATAGTTCATCAAGCATCTGCTTAGATAAGCCATTATCCCCTTCACCTAACACTCAGACAACAATAACGTTGAAAGACATTGATTTGGCTAGATTACCTATTCCTAATGAAGGAGAAACAAAACTTTCAGGTAGTATCAATGGAAAAGCAGAGATTAAATTTGGAAATAGCAGCAAAATACCTACTATTAAAGCCAATATTTACAGTAATAAAATTTTTGTTCAGCAAATGATAACAAATCAAGCATTACCCATTCCATTTGATTTATTCAATATCAATGCAGAATTTAATGAACAACAGGCTAAATTGGATTGGCGTTTTAGTTTGAAGCAATTAGGAAAAATTAATGGTGATATGATCATTACTGATCCAAACAATCAGAAAAAATTGAGTGGTCAATTAATAATTGATAATCTGGCTTTAGCAATCCTTAATCCATTATTAGATAAAAATGAATATACCAAAGGTGCAATCAATGGGGCGATTAAATTTTCCGGTTCATTAATGGATCCTTATCTAACAGGTAATATCAATCTTCGACAAAGTGAAATAAAATCCAATCAATTACCTATTGACATTAAATCAGCAACATTAGATATAAAATTGAATGGTAAGTCTTCAAGCTTACAAGGAGTTATGACGACTCATTCCGGTAATGTTAATATTAACGGTAATGCAAGTTGGCAAAATTTAGATAAATGGCAAGCTAATTTAACGGTCAATGGCGCAGCAATGCAGGTAACAGTTCCACCAATGATTGTTATGAGCATTGTTCCTGATATCAAAATTAACGCCACTCAAGATGAGCTCACTCTTTTAGGGAAAGTAAACATACCTAAAGGCAAGATTACCGTTGACTCACTTCCTGCATCAAGCGTCGATGTTTCACCTGATGAAGTGATGCTAGACAAAAATGGTAATCAAATAGAACCACAAAAGTTTGGTATGAAAATCAATAGTCATCTTGAAATTAACATTGGGGATGATGTTTCTGTTGATGCATTTGGTTTGAAAGCTAAACTAAAAGGACATTTAGTTGCCACTCAAACTAATAAAGGTCTAGACTTACATGGTGAAGTATTAATTCCAAACGGAAGATTTCATGCTTATGGTCAAGATTTAATTATTCGTAAAGGAGTCATTACTTTTTCAGGACCAAGCGATCGCGCTCTACTTGATGTTGAAGCAATTCGTAATCCTGATTCAATGGAAAAAAGTAATATTACTGCGGGAATTCGAGTGACTGGCTCATCGGAAGATCCAAAAATTGATATCTTCTCAGACCCGGCAATGTCGCAACAAGAAGCCCTATCTTACCTAATTCGTGGACAAGGTCTTGATAACTCAGATCAGAGTGAAAACGACATGATGACCGCATTATTAGTTGGAATTGGTACATCCAAAACAGGGCAATACATAGGTGATATTGGTAATATGTTTGGGATTAAAAATCTTACATTAGATACTCAAGGCGCTGGTGATAGTTCTAAAGTGGTCGTGAGTGGCTATATTTTACCCCATCTACAACTTAAATATGGAGTTGGTATATTCGATTCTTTAGCGACGTTTACTTTACGTTATAGGCTTATGCCAAGTCTTTATTTAGAAGCGACCTCAGGTTTGGCTCAAGCATTAGACGTAATTTATCAATTTGAGTTTTAGATACATTTATCAAAGTTAAGATAAACAACAAAATTATTGATATAGATAAAATTAAGTAGGTTTTTATCAATAGCAAAATAGCACAGTAACGCGTATTTAAACATTCATAAATTGTTAAATCCTATCTTAAGATGGGGTTTAACTTTATAACTTTTAAAAATGTCTGTCCCATTTTTCTATAAATGTGAGCATTTATCTTGACTACAAAATACGATTCACACTTCATTAACGTTCACTTTAGTTTCCTATCTAAAAAAATCAGATTATAAACGAGTCATATTAAAGAGTTAAATCAAGTAAATAAAGAAACATGATTATACGGGTTTCTTACCAATTAACATTTCACGTTTTATACCGAATCCTTTACGTTTAAATACATTAAATCCAGCATTCAGTAAGTTACGTCGTACAAATCCTGCTGCGGTAAACGTTGCAAATGTACCATTTGGTGCAGTTAGTGTAAAACATTCATTAAATAAAGATTCTGACCACATATCAGGATTTTTAGCTGGCGAAAAACCATCAAAAAACCAAGCATGAATCAATACATTTTGTTTTCTTAAAAAATCGGGGAAATTACTTATATCATCACAAAAAATGGTTAATGTAATATTCTCGAACTGGCAAAGGCTTTCACCTTTATTTAAACTGGTTTCCAGCAGTGATGCTAACGTTTGCAAACCTTCATCATTCATTAATACCTTATGATGTATCTGCAAAAGTTCTTCAGATGATAATGGAAATTTTTCAACACTAAAAAATTTAAGCTTTTTAAGAATATGATCGGGATGTTGCTTTCTAAAATGAAAAAATGTTTGCCATAAAATCAGAAAACTGAGACCTGAACCAAAACCTGTTTCGCCCACTATGAATATTTCTTGATCATGCTTTGAAAAACGTTGATATAAATCATTACCTTCAATAAACACGTAACGCGTTTCATCAATTGCCCCTTCCGTATTAAAATACACGTCATCAAAATGGGTTGAGATCGGGGTTTGATTTTCGTCCCAAACAATCGTAGGTTTAAACATAAACATCCTATAGGCGTTGTTAATTTTACAAACTGTATATTAGCGTTGATTACGTATATAATACGCTAAGTCAACTTATGAGGTAAATTATGGTTTTTCTTTTTCGCTTAATTTTTGTAATTATAACAGGAATGATAATTTGTGTTTTAGGGGTAATTTTTTGTTTATTTAATCCAAGAAATCCTAAAAATGTAGCAAAATTTGCCCATTTATTCAGTTCATTATTTCAACCTATATTTGGTATCACTGTCATTACACGGTCCAATTCTAACATTAGTAAAATGGGAAGTTGTGTTTATATTGCTAACCATCAAAATAATTATGATATGGTTGTTGCTGGCGGGATAGTACAACCGAAAACCGTTACCGTTGGCAAAAAAAGTTTAGCTTGGATTCCATTTTTTGGGCAACTCTATTACCTAACAGGTAACATACTCATTGATCGCAATAAAAGATCAAAAGCACACGATACCATTGAACAAGTCGTTAGAGAAATTCAAAATCGTGGTATTTCTATCTGGATGTTCCCTGAAGGTACGCGTAGTCGTGGTCGAGGACTGTTACCATTTAAAACTGGTGCTTTTAAAGCAGCAATTGCAGCGGGTGTACCTATTGTGCCAATTTGTGTATCAGAGACGAATAATATTAAGTTAAATCGTTTCAATAATGGGTATAGGATTGTCGAAATGCTCGATCCAATTGAAACTAAACATCTCCATAAAAAAGATGCTAAAGCATTAATGGAAGAGTGCTATGCCCAAATGTCTAACAAAATAGCGCATATTAATGCTGAAGTACAACAACTGAATAATCAAAAGTAATTTATGAGTAAACAAGATCGTAACTTTGATGATATAAGTAACAAATTTGCACAAAATATCTATGGCACAACCAAAGGCCGAATTCGTGAAGCAGTAGTTTGGCAAGAACTTGAAAACATCTTAGCTCACTGGCCTTCACATAAACCATTAACTATCCTGGATGCTGGTGGTGGACAAGGTCAAATCGCATGTAGACTAGCTAAACTGGGTCACCATGTTACAATCTGTGACATTTCGAAACAAATGCTTGAGCTAGCAAAACAAAAAGCTGACGCAGAAAATATTAAAATCAATTGCCTTTGTTGTTCAATACAGCAACTTCATACTTTACTTGATGAACAGTTTGATATTGTTATTTGTCACGCAGTTTTAGAATGGGTTGCCGAACCAATTGAATTAATCCAATCATTAAAAAAACATTTAAAGGTAAACGGTTATTTATCATTAATGTTTTATAACTATCATGGACTGCTATTTAAAACAATTACATTGGGCAATTTTGGTTATACGCAAGCTGGTCTTGCGAAACGTAAAAGAAAGACTCTTTCCCCTGATTTTCCAAGAGATCCTAAAGATGTCTATCATTGGATTACCCAGTTGAATTTTACTATTTTACAGAAAACAGGAATCCGTCTTTTCCATGACTATCTAGCTAATAAATCCAAGGCCGAAACACACTTTGAACAACTATTAGAACTGGAAAAACAATATTGTCGATCTGAACCTTATCTTAATTTAGCAAGATATATTTTAGTCACAGCAAAAAAGAATCCATAGATAATTTGATTCAATCTATCAAAAAGGTTATTTCCTATTTAATGCGTCATATCTTGATTATTTTATCAACTATTTAGACGATGAGTGCTTAAGCAATTATGAGATTTAAATAGGCGTTTTCAATGCATGATGGCGGTGAAAATAAATCATCACTCGAAAAATTTGTCGTAAATCGGTATGATAAGAAGATTCAATTTATTGGTTAAGGAATTAGATATGATCGTTGTAACTGGTGGTGCTGGTTTTATTGGTAGTAATATCGTTAAAGGGTTAAATGACCGCGGACATAAAAATATATTAGTGGTAGATGATTTAACCGACGGCACGAAGTTTACAAATTTAGCTGATTTAGATATCGCTGACTATATGGATAAAGACGAATTTATCTCATTAGTTGTAGCGGGTGAAAATATGGATATAGATGTTATTTTTCATCAAGGTGCTTGCTCATCCACCACGGAATGGGATGGAAAATTTATGATGGAAAATAACTATCAATATTCGAAAGACTTATTACATTTCTGTTTAGATTTTAATATTCCATTTTTATATGCCTCTTCTGCAGCTACTTATGGTGGTCGCAGTGATAACTTCATTGAAGATCGTGCTTATGAAAAACCATTGAATGTTTATGGCTATTCTAAATTTCAGTTTGACCAATATGTTAGACAAATCTTACCTAAAGCTAACTCACAAGTTTGTGGATTTCGTTATTTTAATGTATATGGACCACGTGAATCACATAAAGGTAGCATGGCGAGTGTTGCATTTCATTTAAATGAACAGATTAACAAAGGTGAAAAACCGAAATTATTTGAAGGAAGTGATAACTTCAAACGCGATTTTATTTATGTAAACGACGTCGTTGATGTCAATTTATGGTTTTGGGAAAATGAATTTTCAGGTATTTTTAACTGTGGAACCGGTCGAGCAGAATCATTCCAAACCGTTGCTGACGCTGTAGTGAATTATCATAAAAAAGGGGAAATAAATTATATTCCGTTTCCTGATAACCTCAAAGGACGGTACCAAAGCTTTACTCAGGCTGATCTAACTAAACTTAGAGAGACTGGATGTCCAATTCAATTTAAAACAGTGACGGAAGGTACGACTGAATATATGAAATGGCTGAATCAACAATAGTAAGGTATTGATAAGATGAAAACTCTCATTATTGGTCCTTCGTGGGTTGGTGATATGATGATGTCACAAAGCCTATACCGTACTTTAAAGCAGCTTGATCCGAATAACAAAATTGATGTTATGGCACCCACTTGGAGTCAAGCTTTATTAAATAAAATGCCAGAAGTCAACCAAGTGCTTGAGATGCCAATAGGTCATGGTGAGTTTGCTTTCGCTGAACGTCGTCAAATAGGTAAATCACTCCGTTCTAGCCATTATGATCAAGCTATTGTTTTGCCAAATTCATTTAAGTCTGCACTCATTCCATTTTATGCCAATATTCCCAAACGTACGGGCTGGAAAGGTGAACTACGTTATGGATTATTAAATGATATTCGCAATCTTAACAAATCAGCATTTCCATTGATGGTTGAGCGCTATGTTGCTCTTGCTTATCCAAAAAATCAAATACATTCAGCAAAAGATCTACCACAGCCACTATTGTGGCCAAAACTGAATATAGAACAATCTGAAGTTGATGAGGCATTAGTAACTTTTGCACTTCCACAAGATGAACCATTAATTGGCTTTTGCCCTGGTGCAGAATTTGGACCGGCTAAACGTTGGCCAGATTATCATTATGCTACTCTTGCTGATATGTTGATTAAACAAAATGCGAGAATTATAATTTTGGGTTCAGCCAAAGATCGAGAAGTTGGTGATCAGATTATTGCAAAAATGGTGTATGGTGATAAATGTATCAACTTAGCGGGTAAAACCCAGCTAGAACAGGCCGTCAGTTTAATTGCTGCATGTAAAGCGATTGTGACCAATGATACTGGATTAATGCATGTCGCGGCTGCATTGGATAAACCCTTAGTAGCATTATATGGTCCAAGTAGTCCAGAGTTTACTCCTCCATTATCAAATAAAGCTGAGGTTATTCGTTTAATCACAGGTTATCATCGTATACGTAAAGGCGATGCTGAACAAGGCTATCATCAAAGTTTGATTGATATTAAACCCAGTAATGTATTTGAGACTTTGATGAATCTTATTATGCGTACCAAAAAGAGTAAAGGATGATGCGAGTCTTAGTCGTTAAAACCTCATCAATGGGTGATGTTCTGCATACCCTACCCGCATTAACAGATGCGGCAAATAACCTATCGAATATTACTTTCGATTGGGTGGTTGAAGAAAATTTTTCTCAAATACCCAGTTGGCACTATGCCGTGAACGATGTGATACCCGTTGCTATTAGACGTTGGCGAAAAAGTTGGTTTGCCAAAAAAACTCGTCAGGAACGCCAGGCATTTATCCAAACCCTTAGACAACAAAAATACGATTGTATTATTGATGCACAAGGGCTCATTAAAAGCGCTTTTCTTATTACTCATAAAGCACGCGGCACAAAGCATGGTTTGGATCGTCAAAGTATTAAAGAGCCTATTGCCAGTTGGTTTTATGATGTGAAGCATTATATTCCCAAACAAATGCATGCTATTGAACGAGTTAGAATGTTATTTGCACAAAGCTTACAATACCAACTACCTGATTCAATGGGCGATTATGCGATTGCCCGCCATTTTTTGTCGTCTTTACCGAACGATAATCAGCAATATCTTGTTTTTTTACATGCCACAACACGAGATGAAAAACATTGGACAGAAGAAGAATGGAGAAAGTTAATTAAACTGACCGAATCTACAGGACTAAAGATAAAATTACCTTGGGGAGCTACGCACGAACAGCAAAGAGCTGTTCGTCTTGCACAAGGTTTTAAACATGTCGATGTGTTACCAAAACTATCACTGTCTGATGTTGCAGCGATTATTGCTGGAGCAAAAGCAGTTGTTTCAGTTGATACAGGATTAAGCCATTTAACTGCCGCATTAGATCGCCCAAATATTACTCTATTTGGTAAAACTGATCCAAAATTAATCGGTGGCTATGGCAAAAATCAATTTAGCATAATTTCACCGGAAAAGAACATGCACACCATTCAAGCCGAGCAAGTATACCAACAGTTGACTCAGCTTTTATAACAAGACATAAAGATTACAAAAAATAACAGGAAGCATTTTAATGAATAAATATTGTGAACTCATTCGTGAAAAATATGCCCAAATTGGTAGTAATGAACTAGGTTACATTGATGATGCCTTAGGGGCAGTAATGTTAGTTTTAAATGAAGTAGTGGATTGCGAGAATGTTCCTCAAGACCTTAAAAATAAAGCTGCCTATGCAGCAGCTAATTTATTGATTAGTGATTATGAGGTTAGATAACAGTTGGTAAAGTAATAATAAAACGAGTAGATATATCATCAGACTTAACGGAAATCGATCCCTTATGTGTCTGAATAATGGATTTAACAATTGCCAATCCTATTCCAGCACCTGAATTATCATTACCATTACGATGACGTGATTCATCTACTCGATAAAAACGATCAAAAAGATGAGGCAAATGCCGGCTATCAATTTTTTTACCTGGATTAGCAATGATGATTTTTACTCTTTTTTCAGAAGGTTGACTTAAAGTAATGTTAATCACCTCATTTTGAGGAGTATAACGAATTGCATTGGAAAGGATATTACTTATCGCTCGACCTAACATAAGTTTATCGCCTTGAATATGTGAACAGCTGCCCTCTAAATTAAATGTAATATTTTTCTCATCAGTAAGCGGTTCAAAATAGTCACACATCATAGTAAGCATACTAACCAAATCAATATCAATAAGATTTGGCACTAGCTGTTGATTATCGGCTTGAGCTAAAAAAAGCATATCTGAGATCATTTGTGACATTTTTTCATACTCTTCCAAATTGGAGTACAAAATTTCTCGATACTCTTCGGTTGATCTAGCATTATTCAACACAATTTGTGTTTGAGTGGTGAGATTAGTAATCGGTGTTCGCATTTCATGAGCGATATCAGCCGTAAAATTACGTTGACGCTGAAACACATCCTCCATACGAGTAAGCATTTTATTGAATGCTCTTACTAAGCTAATATATTTAGTTGGTACTGAGGAAGTTGGTATTCGATAATTCAAACTTTTAAGATTGATTTTTTCTATCTTCCTAATGAGTCGGTTAATCGGTTTCTGGGTAAAATAAATTGAGATAAACGATCCAATTAATGCTAAAACACAAGAAATGGCAATAAGTAAACCTAAACCACTTCTTAATCGGCTAATAAATTCAAGTTGTAAATCGCGACCAACAGCCACAATAGTGGTGTATTGCTTTTTATTATCAAGTATAACTCTTGACGCCGCAACTCGATATGAGGATTTACTCATATTCGATACAGTTGTTGAGTGATCTGTAATAATCTTTTCCAAGCTAGCAGGTTTCAAAGCAACTGCTAGATTAGGACCACGGGTACGATAAAGAACTTTACCTGAATCATCAATGATATAAACAAACAAGTGATGATGCCCGGTTAATATCAACAATAAGTTTTGGAAAAGCTCATCATGATTATCTTTAGGTGAATAATAAATGAGTTCACGTTCTATTGAGGAGATAACTGAATTCAACTCTGATACATTTTGCTGAATAGAAAATTTTTCAAAAGAACTTTCAATAAGATAACTAAAACAATAAAGAAGCCCACAAGTAAGTAAGCAAACAATTAGTGGTAAACGAAAAGAAATAATTTTAGTCCGCTTCATCCAATACATCCAATTTATACCCCATTCCACGTACAGTATGAATTAATTTAGGTTCAAATCCAGCATCAATTTTATTGCGTAATCGTCTAATTGCTACATCAATGACATTGGTATCACTATCAAAATTCATATCCCAAACTTGTGATGCAATCAGTGATCTTGGTAATACTTCACCTGGATAACGTAAAAAATACTCTAATAACAGAAATTCTTTATTGGTTAAATCAATTCTTTTATCTGCTCGCGTTACGGTTCTTTTAGGTAAATCCATTACCAAATCCGCAATGCTTAATTGATAATTGTTGACTTGTGGAACATTGCGCCTAAGTAAAGATTTTACTCTTGCCAGTAATTCAGCAAAAGAAAACGGTTTAACTAAATAATCATCCCCACCTAAGTTTAACCCTTTGACTTTATCTTCAACACTCCCCATTGCTGTGAGAAAAATAATTTGTGTGTCTTTTCCTGCTTCACGTAATGATTGGACGATTTTCCAGCCAACTATATCTGGCAACATGACATCGAGAATAATTAAATCATAATCTTCTGTCATGGCTCTATGATAGCCATCTAGACCGTTATCAGTTAAGTCAACAATAAAACCTGATTCAATTAACCCCTGACGAAGATACTCACCTGTTTTATGTTCATCTTCAACAACTAACAATTTCATTTTGAGTATTTCCTTTGTTAATTTATTTGATTATCGAAAATGTATACTGCTGTAGTAGGATATCTGAAAAAGCCAAATGGCATCATGACATTTTAATGACTATATTGTAATTTTATAGTCATTAATTCGTTTGTTTAGTTTTGTTATAGTATTCAAACAATGATTCATGAGGCTAGACATTATTGTTTCATTGTTTTATTTCCTTTCATCCATTCCTTGCAATTTAATGCAGCCCTAGTTTATCTAGGGTTTTTTTTTATCAAAAGCGAGATTATCAACTTCTATTAACCAATGAATTAATAATTATTTTGGTATGAAGCGCAGTTATTTTAGCAAACTTAACCATTCTTGGGTATGCCTATATCTATTTTTTATGTAACACAACACCACTTTCAATATGATCGGTATACGGGAACTGGTCAAACATAGCAAAATGCTTAATACTATGAGTTTCTATCAATTGCTGTAAATTATTCCGTAAAGTAAGAGGATTACAAGATATATAAATAATCGTATTGTAACTTTTAAGCATATTCATTGTGTCATTGTCTAATCCAGCACGAGGCGGATCAACCAATACCGTTTGGCATTGATAATCATCAAGATTAATATCTTTCAATCGATTAAATTCACGTTCTTTTTTAATGGCACTGGTGAACTCAGAGGCGGATAAACGTGCAATAATTAAATTATCAATTTGATTTATCGCAATATTATATTGCGCTGAATATACTGATGCCTTTGCTATTTCTGTCGCTAACACTTTACGAAAGTTCTGAGCCAAAGCAATAGAAAAATTACCATTGCCACAATAAAATTCAAGTAGATCACCTGACAAATCTTTTGTCACTGAAATTGCCCATTCAAGCATTTTGATATTCACTGCGGCATTAGGTTGAGTAAAACTATTTTCTACTTGTCGATAAATAAAGGTTCTATCCAATACAGGTAAAGATTCATCAACATAATCGACATCAATGGCAATTTTTTGATTACTTGCTCTTCCAACGATATTAGCATTGATCCCCTGCACCGCAAGTTGTTGCTTAAGCTTATTTGCTTCATTAATCCAATCATCACCTAACTTTTTATGATACAGAAGCGTAATAAGTAATTGTCCACTCATTGTTGAAAAATAATCTATCTGAAACAATAAATGACGTAATAATTGATTATGCTTAAGCAGGGGTAAAATGGCTTTCATTGCCTGATTAATCAATTTTGTCGCAATTGGGAAATCATCTATTCGTGTGCGCTTTTTTGTCTTTTTGTCATACATAATATGGTAAATGTCTATACCATCATGCCAAATTCTAAATTCAGCACGCATACGATAATGACTGATAGGTGAACGATAAACCTGTAATTCTGGAAGAGAGAAATCGCTAAAAATTGTTTTTAAATGAGTTGTTTTATTTTTAAGTTGAAGATTATATTTATCGGTCGAAAAAATTTCAGTCATATTCAGTAGTGGATGATTTTGCAAATTGTTAAAAGAATTATTGTCTATGATAAAATAACAACACAATTGTTTTAACTCATTAAGTAAACCATAGTATCCATAAAGTAGACATTAAGTCTATCTGTTATTTTTACCTAATAATAGCCAAATTGTGCTTGGTATTTTAACTTAAAGATAAAGTGTAATATAAATAAAGCCAATGTTACAAGCATTGATAAAATTAATGAGTAAATCATTCGTAATTATTATACTTAAATGTATGCTTAACCTTAAACTTTTTTATACAGCATTGGATTATTTTTAAATGAGATATCGTAAAATTATTGAAATGAGTATGAATGTGAGTTACTCACTACGTTTTATTGATTGTAGTTATAACGATTGCCGTTATAATGTGTCACAAAATTTAAGATAGAATGATCAATATGACTGCAAAAACTTTTTCAGATTTAGAATTAGAAGAGATTTTAATTCAAAATCTTCAAACACAAAACATCCACACGCCAACAGTAATCCAAGCTCAAACGATTCCCGTCGCATTAGAGGGAAAAGATATTTTAGGTTCAGCACCAACAGGTACAGGTAAGACACTTGCATTTTTAATTCCGGCTGTCCAACATTTATTGGATTTTCCACGTCGTAAACCAGGACCTCCTCGTATTTTGATTTTAACACCTACTCGAGAGCTAGCTATGCAAATAGCTGAGCAAGCGAAACTCTTAACTCAATCCACTCATTTAAGCATTGCTACAATCACTGGGGGCGTTGCTTATATGAATCACGCTGAAGTATTCAGTAAAAATCAAGATATCGTGATTGCAACAACTGGACGCTTATTACAATACATTAAAGAAGAAAATTTTGACTGTCGAGCTGTTGAAATGCTCATTTTAGATGAAGCAGACCGCATGTTAGATATGGGGTTTTCACAAGATGTTGAAACCATATCTGCTGAAACTCGCTGGCGCAAACAAACTCTACTTTTTTCAGCTACCCTTGAAGGTAAAGGATTACATAGTTTTGCTAATCGAATATTAAACGAACCTATTGAAATTAATGCCGATCCTTCACGCAAAGAACGTAAAAAGATTTTACAGTTCTATTATCGATCGGATAATTTAGAACATAAAGTGGCTCTGCTCATTCATTTATTAAAACAAGAAGATTTCAAAAAAACGATCATTTTTGTACGTAAGCGTGAACGAGTGCATGAACTAGTTAGTGTATTACATCAAGCCGGTATCCATAGCTGTTATTTAGAAGGTGAAATGGTGCAAGCTAAACGTAACGAAGCGATTAAACGAATGAACAACAATACTGTTAATGTTCTGGTTGCTACTGATGTTGCTGCTCGTGGCATTGATATTGATGATGTTACCCATGTTATTAATTTTGATGCACCTAAAACAGCCGATGTTTATTTACATCGTATTGGTCGTACTGCGCGCGCCGGAAAAAAAGGAACCGCTATTATGCTGATCGAAGCTCACGACTACGAATTGTTACAAAAAATTGAGCGTTACATCAAAGAACCAATAAAATTACGAACTATTGATGAGTTACGTCCAAAAACAAAAACCCCAAAACCGGCGACTAAGAAAAAACCATCACAAAAAGCCAAATTGAAAAGTACAGCCAAAAAAGAAGATAACAAAAAGAAAAAGATCAAACTGCGCCATCGTGACACCAAAAATAAAGGTAAACCGAAGAAATTAATAAATACCACCGAATAATAATTTATTAGTTAATAGTTTAAACTTATGGTATCAATTGTTTATAACAACTTGGAGTGTAAGTTTAAATTGCTATAATGTTCAGCATATTAGATTGCATTAAATAGTTAGGAGAAGCATTATGACATTAGTCACTCGTAAAGCCCCAGATTTTACATCAGCAGCAGTGTTAGGTACAGGTGAAATCGTTGAAAATTTCAATTTAGCTAAACATATTAATGGTAAATATGCTGTTGTATTTTTTTGGCCAATGGATTTTACTTTTGTATGTCCATCAGAAATCATCGCTTTCGATCATCGTTTAGAAGAATTTAAAAAACGTGGCGTTGAGATCATTGGGGTTTCGATGGATTCACAATATGTGCACAATGCATGGCGTAATACTCCACAAGATAAAGGCGGTATTGGTGAAGTGAAATTCCCAATTGTTGCTGATATAAAACATTCAATTATGCAAGCTTATGGTGTTGAACATCCTGAAGCGGGTGTTGCTCTTCGCGCATCATTCTTCATTGATAAATCAGGTATTGTTCGTCATGAAACCATCAATGATCTACCAATTGGTCGTAATATTGATGAAATGATTCGCATTGTGGATGCTTTCCAATTCCATGAAGAACACGGAGAAGTTTGTCCTGCTCAATGGACTAAAGGTAAACAAGGTATGCAGGCCAATCCAAACGGTGTTGCTAGCTACCTAAAACAACATGGTAACGAGATTTAGTACACTATTTTCTTTTTTATTCATACATCCTTTTAGCTTACACTTTGCTGAACCGGAGTTTATCTCCGGTATTTTTTTCTTTAAATAATTGCAGTGCATAACGCTTTTTTTTGACTATAGCGTAACGTGTAATCCCACAATTCCGACAATAATAAAAGCAAGCCCAGATAAACGTTGAAGATTTTTCGGTTCATTAAAAATGAACATATTAGCTAACACCGCACCTGAAGTACCAAGTCCTACCCATACTGGATAAACTATACTTAAATCTAAATAATGAAGTGAAAAATAAAATAAAGTGAATGAAACAAAAAAACCACCCCAATAGAGCATTAATCGAAACAGGCTTTTTCGTTGCGAATAAAGCTTAAGACCAATAGCGCCTATTACTTCAAAAATTGCAGCTGTTAAAATAAATAACCATCCCATATTGTAACCCAAATTTCAGTTGATCAGCTATCTGCTCGTTTAAGTTGCACAACGCCAATAATAATTAGTGCAACAAAAAATATTTCAATAAGTTTAATTTCTTTACCAAACACTACCATATCAATAATTAATGAGCCAACTGCTCCGACACCAGAAAATATTGCATACACAGTACCAGTAGGGATAGTTTTGCATGCGTTCGTTAAAAACGTAAAATCAATAAAAATTATCAGTATAATAATAACCCAGTGCCACCATTGACTAGCAGTAGCGAAACCAAACACCCAACACAATTCAAAAAAGCAGGTCATTATCACAAATACCCACTCTTTATTCGCGCTAAACATAGTTACCCCGTTTTTGTTACTATCTATTTTTTATGCAATTTATATTAGATAAATTGCTAATTCTGCTATTTTGCCAATGAGAATCAACAAAACTAAAGATGGTTCGCAAACAAAGCATTTGCCACCAAGAGAACTTAAATATTATTTGCAAAGAAACAATTTGATTGAATGCTAATTAGAATTTTCAAAATTAGTATGAAATTGAAACCTCTATCGTCCCTAAAAAATTTTATTCTTATTTATCATACTTATAATATATTCTATACTGAAAAAGCTCAAAAATCAAGAATAAAATTGTTATTATTCAATGTTTCATATATTTATGACTCAAATTAGAGTATAAAACGAAAACAAAAAATAACATAAAAAGCTAGATTATTTCCATCATAATAATAAATTATGATAGTAACTTTGATGACTATTAAAACAATAAAAACTAAAATGAAAGTTTAGTAATGACAAAAACTATCCACTCAAACTCGTTATAAATCGTAGTGTTAATCCTATTAATGGTTATTCTACCCTTTACTGAATTTTTTAAAATTACAAAATTCCCTTCGTCTAACAAGGGTTCATTGAACTGATGATCTATGCCGACTATAGAATAAAGATTTTATTAAATAATATTGCCCAGAAAAATTTAAACTAGCATAAGAACTAAGTTGGTGAGTGAAACGATCAGTAGTTTTATACCTAAGATAATCATATTATTGTATCCATACTAAGTAACTGCCGATAACTATGACAATAGATCGATTTTTGATCTCATTATTCAATAAAATCAGAATATATTTTGGCATTATAAATAAATCATCACCGTCTTTTATTTTTCAATGCGACATTAAAGTCAGTTTTTTTGAAAATTAATTATTGGAATGGATGTTGATTGGCAAGCTGTTATAATGCGTTATTATAAATAATAGACGCTAACGTGACATAATTTATCTGAAAGGCTAACCGCTTGATGAAACATAAATTAGTGAATATATTAATGTTCAATGATACGTTTAATCATAGGATGTCCCTGCCGAATAGTTAATTCGACAGTTTACATCCATATGTGAGATGTTAGATATGAAAAGTATTACGATAAGTTACAATATCTTCGATTGTAACAACAGGTAAATGATGCTGTTTTGCAAATTCGACAACTTGTGGTGCTCTCGCCATCGAACCATCATCATTAGTCAACTCACAAATTACTGCAGCAGGTTTAAAACCAGCTAAAGAAACCAGATCAACTGATGCTTCAGTATGTCCTCGTCGATTCAATACACCGCCTTCTTTAGCAACTAATGGAAATACATGACCAGGATGATTTAAATCACTGGCTTTGGCATTATCAGCAACGGCAGCTTTTACAGTGGTTACCCTATCTGCGGCTGATACACCAGTGGTAACACCATTTGCAGCTTCAATAGTAATGGTAAAAGCGGTATGATTTTTACTGGTGTTATTGGCTACCATCATAGGCAATTCTAATTTGTCACAATAAGATTGCGGCATGCATAAACAAACAATACCACTACCATATCGAATAGTTAGCGCCATTTGTTGTGTGGTAATTGTTTGCGCCGCCCAAATGATATCGCCTTCGTTTTCACGATCTTCGTCATCTAAAACTAACACGCCAGATCCAGCTTTGATTGAAGCAATCGCTTTTCCTACTCGCTCGATTGGTGTTCCAAATTCATTTAAATTGAACTGATTCATGGTAGATACCTATCCTGTTTTATTAAGTTATTTATATTTATTCCTAATCAATTGATATATAACTAATTCAAACAGATATTTGTTGTAAACACTTGATGAAAATCCTTACCAAAATCAAAATTGAATTAGTTAAATTATAAATATATTCAATACCAGAATCAGGGCAAGTGCTTGACCATAGTGATTTTGCAAAAAAGCAAATATAGAAAAGATAAGCCACTCTCTTTCATCCAGACTTTAACTGTCGGCTTTGGAATTTCACCAAATCTGCTTGTCCTTAATAAAATTGATTTTTACTAAGCGCTCGTGGGCTATAACCACCGGTGGGGAATTGCACCCCGCCCTGAGAATTTTATCAGCGAACTGACTGCACACACTATAATATAAAACAAAAGAAAAAACACGGTTATTTTATTAAGTAAAAAAAATTGCCGCATGAAGCGGCAATGAGTGAAATCGATAATGTCATCAACTCATTCGAATTTCACGTAAATGTTGTTTTTCAACTTCTCTCATCCAAATCCATGAAATGAAACCAATAATACCAACAATTAATAAAATAATAGTCGCTAACGCATTAACTTGTGGATCGACACCTAAACGTACTTTAGAAAAAATCAATTTTGGTAATGTCATTGCACCTGGCCCTGTTACAAAATTAGCGATAACCACATCATCAAGTGATAAGGTAAATGCCAACAACCAACCAGAAACAAGTGCTGGAGCAATCATAGGTAAAGTAATGATGACAAATACTTTCAACGGATTTGCACCTAAATCTAATGCAGCCTCTTCAATTGACCTATCCAACTCTCGTAATCTGGCACTAATAACAACTGTCACATATGCAGTACAGAAGGTTGCATGAGCCATCAAAATAGTCATTGCACCTCGCTCTTTAGGCCAACCAATCACTTGTCCCATCCCAACAAATAACAGTAATAATGCCAAACCAGTGATTACATCAGGCATAACGAGGGGTGCAGTTGTCATAAAGGAAAATAAATGAGAACCGCGAAATTTTTTAAATCGAATAATGGCTAATGCAGCCAAGGTACCAAGTACAATTGCTAATGAAGCAGCGCCGGCAGCAATACTTAAGCTTAATCCTACGGCTTTAAGTAAAGCTTCATTATGAATTAATTCAAAATACCATTTGAACGAAAATCCGGCCCAAACTGTTACAAGTCTTGAATTGTTAAATGAATAAACGATTAAAATAATCATAGGGATATATAAAAAGGATAAAGACAATATAAGAATTAATCCTTTTAAACATCGACCTAATAGCGATATTGTTACAACTGCGGTTAAAATAAGGCTAAATACTAAACACCCCACATATAAGCTAACACTACCCAATAAAGCAAACCCTGACGCTGAAATTATCATCGACAGCACCAATGAACCTAAGAATGAGGAGATAAAAACAATCAATGCAGATCGCATAATTAATGGTAAATTGTTCATTTATTTATCTCCCATTTGTCGATTCTGAAATTTATTAAAGTAGTAAATAGGAATAATTAATATTAATAACATAACTGTTGCAACAGCAGAAGCTGCTGGCCAATCATGATTATTAAAGAATTCAGTCCATAATTGAGTACCTATCATTAAACTGTCCGAAGGACCGAGCAGTTCAGGTATTACATATTCCCCTACCGCAGGAATAAAGACCAACATTCCTCCAGCAATAACTCCATTTTTAGTTAATGGGACAATAATCCTAAAGAAGGTATTAATTGGCTTACTACCTAAATCTAAAGCCGCTTCAACAAGCGTAGTATCGACTTTGCTTAACGATGTATATATAGGTAATACAACAAATGGTAGATATGAATACACAATACCAATATAAACCGCCAAATAGGTTTTCATAATGATTAATGGCTGATCAATCACTCCCAACCACATTAAGAAATTATTTAAAAGCCCATTAGGGTTTAAAATACCAATCCATGCATAAACACGAATCAAAAATGAAGTCCAAGAAGGCAAAATAATCAATAATAATAAAATATTTCGATTTGATGGTTTACATTGTGATATAGCCCAAGCTAATGGGTAACCTATCAAAATACATAACAGTGTTGAAATTGCTGCTACTTTTAATGATTGTAAATAAGAATTTATGTAGATAGTATCTTCAAATAAATTAAAATAATTGTCAAAATTTAAAACAATATTAAGTAGACCATCTTCATAACTCAACAGATCTGTATAAGGAGGCACAGCGATAGCGGCTTCCGAAAAACTGATGCGAAAAACAATCAAAAATGGCAATAAAAATAGTAATAGCATCCATAAATAAGGAATCGCTATAATCAATAAACGCCCATATAATGTCATCAAGTCAGAATCATCTCGTTGTAGGCGCATCTTTCTAAATGCAAAATAAATCGCCACTAAACCTACCCCAGCAGGTATATATAAAATACTGCCTGCTATAACTAAACGGTAAGCAAATTTAGAAGGTTTATAATGCACTAAATATGCACCTAAACAAGATAATAATAGACTTAATACCATAGAGGCAAATAAAGCATCTAAAAATAAATTATCAAATGCATTTGTAGCTACAAAACGTAAATAAACATTGAGTAACACCAATGCATTAAGAAACAAACCACAATAAATGGATCGCATCAATATATCCTCTTGTGTTTATTCAGTAAGTACAACGCAACTATCAATTTCCCAACTGAGATTAACCGTATCGCCCCAAGTAGGCATTCCTTTACGATATCGATGTTCGTTTTGCAGTTGAGCAATAATAATTTGTCCACTTTGCAATTTAACGTGGTAAATAGAAAGATCCCCTAAATAGGCAATTTCAACCACTTCACCGGTTGCAAAGTTATAGCCTTCTTTTGGTATTTCATCGCAAAGTTTAATTTTTTCTGGCCGTAAAGCAACCTGAATAGGAACACCTTCAACAGCGGGTGAATCATAATCTACTTTTAAAGGATGTTTAATCATAGGACAATTGATGATTAATCCATCTTCTAAAGTTTCTTGCAAAATTCCGTCAAACACATTGACTGAACCAATAAATTCGGCGCTATAACGGCTATTTGGATGTTCATAAATCTCTTCAGGCTCACCAATTTGAACAAATTGTCCTTTGTTCATAATCGCAATCCGTCCTGCCATTGTCATGGCTTCTTCTTGATCATGAGTAACCATTACACAAGTAGCACCCACCTGCTCCAAGATGCTAACAACTTCAAGCTGCATTCGATCACGCAGTTGTTTATCTAATGCTCCCATCGGTTCATCTAAAAGGAGTAATTTAGGTCTTTTTGCCAAACTTCTTGCTAAAGCGACACGTTGTCTTTGTCCACCAGATAATTGGTGTGGTTTGCGCCTACCAAACTCTTCCATATGCACAAGTGCTAACATTTCTTCAACACGATACTTAATTTCACTCATTTCTAATTTGTCTTGAATTAGGCCGAAGGCTATATTTTGCGCAACCGTCATGTGAGGAAAAAGAGCATACGATTGAAACATCATATTGATAGGACGGTTATAAGGTGGGACTTGGGATAAATCCTTACCATCAAGAATAATCTGTCCAGATGTTGGTTGTTCAAAACCAGCAAGCATCCGTAATAATGTCGATTTTCCGCTACCAGAAGCACCTAGTAAAGCAAAAATTTCTCCGGTGTAAATGGTTAAATTGATATCATCAACAGCATAATAATCATCATTGAAAACTTTCGTTAAATTTTTGATCTCCAATAGTGGAGTTATCATCTTTTTTTTAGGCTGTACCTGAATTGTTGTTTTATCGTTCACGCTTTTTTCCTCATAACAACAAGCCATAAAAAACGAGACGGAAAGATCATTAAATCTCTCCGTCTAGAATAAATAAGTCAATTAATTGACACTTTCAAACGGTTATTTACCTGTTTTAAGTTTTGTCCATGTGCGAGTAATCACACGTTCAAGTTTAGGCTCTTTCACCGTTAAAGTAAATAACTTTTCCATCACTTCCGAGCTTGGATAAACCGCTGGATCGTTTTTCACCTCAGGATTTACAAACTGTTCGTTAGCAACTTTATTTGCACTTGCAAACTTAACATCATTAGTCACTTGTGCAGCAATTTCTGGTTTCAAAATGAAGTTTAAAAACTCATGCGCCTCATCAGGATTTGCAGAATCTTTTGGAATAGCAAATGTATCAAAGAACACTAATGCGCCTTCTTTCGGAATTTGATAACCGATGTGCACACCATTTTTTGCTTCATTGGCTCTATCACGAGATTGTAAAATATCTCCAGACCATCCTAAAATCACACAAATATCGCCATTTGCTAAATCAGTAATATATTGAGATGAATGAAAATAACGGATATAGGGTCTGACTTTTGACAATAATTCATAAGCTGCGCCAGTATAATCTTTGGCATCAGTACTATTTGGATCTTTGCCTAAGTATTTTAGAGCACTTGAAAAGATTTCAGTTGGTGCATCTAAAAATGCCACACCACAATCTTTAAGTTTTTCCATATTTTTAGGGTTGAAAACTAAATCCCAACTATCAACAGGAGCATCATCTCCAAGCCGTTCTTTTACTTTATCAATGTTATAACCGATACCTGTAGTCATCCATACATAAGGGATCGCATACTTGTTATCCGGATCATGGGTAGCCATTAATTTCATTAAATTTGGATCAAGATTTTTCCAATTTGGCAATTTATTTTTATCTAATGGCAGATAAATATCAGCTTTAATCTGTCTTTCTAAAAAACTGTCTGATGGTGAAACCACATCGAAACCAGAATGGCCAGCCATTAACTTACCTTCAAGAGCTTCATTAGAGTCATACACATCATAAACGAGTTTGATTCCGGTCGATTTTTCGAAATCGCTGATAGTGCTATTACCAATTTGACCTGCCCAATTATAAAAATGCACAACACGATCTTTGGCTATAGCAGATTGAGATAATGCTAGTGAAACACCAGCTATGATTGAAAGAATTGTTTTACGTTGAGTAAACATGCTCACCACTTCTCCTCTAGTTAGGGATATTACATGTTAGACACAAGCCCATTGTGAAACACAACAGACCCCCAAATTTTGCCATTATCCTTGTTAAATTATATGGCGAAACCGAGATAATCAGGTCATTACAAGTCATTAATAAAGCTAATGAACATGTAGAACATACCTTGCATTACGAGGGATAAAATACCTTTTTTTTTTGAGATGTCTACTTAAAAAATCAAATATCTTGAGTTTCAGGATTGAGTGATTATATTTTAATCAAACAATCCTTGTTTCACCGAAAATTAACGGTTAATTAACTTCTTTTATTCGGCACTCGCTTGAAGTAATTTAGAGCCTGGTTGCCAAACACGATATTTAACTGTTAAATCACTTGGTACATAAAATACAATTGGTAAACGACTATTGTAATCCAATAATCCCAAATTATGATTCATAGTAACAAATTGATTTTTATTCGTGCCTTCAGGACAAGCCATAAGCGTTGAAATCCCATCATTAACCTTATCAACAACGTAGTAGTTGTATCCCCATCCTTTTAATTCTTCCTGCTTAATCATTCCACCTAATCTGTGTGCATTACAATCGGTATTCATCTCTTTACCAATTAAAACTTCCACTCTTGCTTTATTTTCATTAGCCAACGAAGGAAGGTGAATTGCATAGCGAGTATAACCAGCCATAGCAACCGGATAAGGTGCGGTGTCATTGGCATTTTGAACTGGATTATTTAGTTTTGGTGTTGTTGAACATGCAGGTAATACTATACTCATTAACATCAATAACAATAATTTTTTCATTTTTATATCTCCATCAAAGATTTATCATTTACACTATCATATGATTTTTTAATGATAGTGGGTATAATAACACCATTTAGATTAATAAAAATGGTGCACAAATGCCAGCAGAAAAAAATACATATGATTTATTAAAGTTAATTTTAAACTTATTACTGATTGGTTTACTAATCATTATAACCTATCGTGTTATTGAAGCTTTCTTATTCGGTTTCTTTTGGGCCGTAATGGTGGTTATTGCTACCTGGCCATTAATGATAAAAATACAGAATAAAATGTTTAATAAACGCTGGTTATCGCTAACAATAATGGCATTAATTTTAGCTCTTGTCTGCATTATTCCATTTATTTTAATTATTAGTAGCGTCGCCCAAAATGGTCATCATTTAATTGAATGGGCCAAATCTTTATCACATCATGAATTACCAACATTTGACTGGATAGAAAGCATTCCAGCTTTCGGACCAGAATTGCATCAAAGTTGGCTAAATGTAATCAAAACAGATGGTTCAGATCTGGTTTCAAGTATTCAACCTTATATTGGAACATTAATAGGATGGTTGTTATCACAAGCAACCAACATCAGTATATTCATCTTCCATGCGGGTGTCATGATCATTTTCAGTTTATTACTTTATCTCAAAGGTGAAAGTATTACCAAATACGTTTATTTATTTGCTAATCGTTTATCTAAACAATATGGCGCAATTACCGTCACGTTAGCAGGACAATCAATTCGTGCAGTCGCCCTTGGTGTGGTAGTAACGGCAATTACTCTAGCCTTAATTGGTGGGATCAGTTTTATTATTACTAATATGCCATTAGCTGGAGTTTTAACCCTGATTTTATTTATCTGTTGTGTTGCGCAGATCGGACCTGTCATTGTGATGCTCGGTTGTATTATTTGGCAATTTTGGAATGGTCATACTCTCTCAGGTATTATATTGATTGTTATAGCAATCATTTTAACCACTCTTGATAGTGTAATGCGTGCATATTTAATAAAAAAAGGCGCTGATTTACCTTTTTTATTGATTTTATTTGGGGTAATTGGTGGACTACTCAGTTTTGGTATGATGGGATTATTTATTGGTCCTGTAGTATTGGCATTGACGTATAAGATCATTCAAACATGGATTAATGAACAATCATAAGAAAATGATACTGACTAGCTAACTTGAACAAGAAAAATCAGATAAACAATATTGACTCAGGCCTATGACATAAGGAGTGTTATTTTCTGGCTTAAAGTGTGTTATTCTACAATTTGAACCAGTTACAATAATATATGAATCATGAGAATACCTTTTATTAAATATAACCATCAAAAGCATCTTAATGAATTAGCTAAAATCCGGCAACATGCTGATCAATATCGTATTTTGTATGATCCTAAAGCATACAGACAAGCTATACTTAAAAAAATCAAAAATGCCAAATTTCGAATTTATATCGTTGCACTCTATTTAGAACAAGATGAAGCGGGGCAAGAAATACTTAATGCGCTTTACCAAGCAAAAATAATGAATCCTAACTTAGATATTAAAATCTTTGTAGATTGGCATCGCGCACAGCGCGGTCGAATTGGAGAAGATAAAACGCACACCAATGCGGTTTTTTATCATAAAATGAAATTACAGCATCCTGATGTTGATGTTCCTGTATATGGAGTGCCAATTAATCGCCGTGAAGTGCTTGGAGTCTTACATCTCAAAGGATTTATTATCGATGATACGGTCATATATAGTGGCGCTAGTCTGAATAACGTTTATCTGCATAAACTCAATAATTATCGTTATGACAGATATCATTTTATTACCAATAAATTACTTGCACTAAGTATGATTGATTATATTGATAATAACTTTTTACATTTTGATGCGTTACAACGTTTAGATGATGCAGAACATAAATCACGTAAGCAAATTAAATCTGAAATCAAAGTGTTACGTCAACATCTTTCGGAAACAAATTATCAATATACCAATAATGCAAATAATCATGAGTTATCCGTATCACCCATTGCTGGTCTTGGTCGCAATAATGCATTAAATAAAATTATTCATCATTTAATTAATTCTGCACAACATAAGATTATTTTGTGCACGCCATATTTTAATCTGCCGAATATTTTAGTTCGTGACATTATTCGTTTGCTTAGAAAGGGTAAACAAGTTGAAATTATTATTGGTGATAAAGAAGCGAATGACTTTTACATCCCTGAAGATAAGCCATTTAATATTTCCGGCGGCTTACCTTATTTGTATGAAATCAATTTAAGAAACTTTATCGAACGTTTGCAGTCTTATGTTGATAAAGAACAGTTAATTATTAGATTATGGAAAGATAATGATCAAACTTATCATTTAAAAGGTGTTTGGGTTGACAATGAATGGATGTTAATTACTGGAAACAATCTTAACCCAAGAGCTTGGCGTTTAGACCTTGAAAATGGAATATTGGTGCACGATCCTAAACAAGAATTACAAGAACAAATCACCAATGAACTTGATACAATACGCCAAAAAACGACATTAATTACACACTTTCAACAGATCCAAGCTAGCCAATTTTATCCAAAGCAAGTCCATAAATTAATAAAAAGATTGAGCCGTATCCGCGTGGATAGAGTGATCAAACGTCTATTATAATTATCTGATATGAATTAAGTTAGACATAATAAATTTAAATAAGTTAGATTTAAAATTATCAGTTTGGCGTTAAAACAACATGCTCTAGTGCATTTATCCGTGTACTAGAGCCATAATTTATTTAACCACCTATAAAAATAAGCACCCAAATCAAATTTAAAAAATGGAGAGTTGCTCATTACATATTGTAATGGAAACACAAAACGCTATTAACGGATTGCTTTGGATTAATAGAGCTAATATTAATCGCTTATGTAACCGGTATCATTATTACATGATTTGGATAATTACGTTATTTTTATACTCAAACATAGAGTTAACCTCAAACTTTTTTACAATCGATTATTTAATCTGATTTTGTTGTAAATTGAGTACCGTTCGAGCATTTGATGCACTCGTTGCAATAATGTCAATTACCCCTGAACGAAGCGCGCCTAAAATCGCTGTTGCTTTTGTATTTTCTGAAGCTATGGCAATAACACACGGAATATTACGCAATTCATCAATACTAAGACCAATGACGCGATCATTCATGACCGTATCTACGGGCTCACCATTAATATCAAAAAAGCCATAACCTGCAATATCACCCACCACCCCCTGTTTTAAAGTTGCATGAGTTATCTCTTTTGGAGTAAACCAACCTAATTGCACCATGTAACTATTTTCGTTCATATCACCAATACCAACTAAAGCAATATCAGCCTTAGCTGCTCGCTCTAAAGTATCTTTGATAACTCTATTTTGAATAAAAGCTTCTTTAAGTTCACGATTTTCAACATAAGCAGGGGCATAAAGCGTTTCGCTCGTTGCATTAAATTTTCTGGCTAAGCTTCGGCTAATATGATCAGCATCAATAAGTTCTCCAACCCTTTGGGTGCCGCCAATACCGCAAATAAATTTACACCTTTTTTCAGGGTAAACGCCTACATGACTTGCAATGGCTGCAACATTACGACCTTGTCCAACAGCCACCGTTACGCCTTTTTTTAAAACACTTGATAAATAGTTAGTCACAAGTGCTGCTACTTGTCTACGTTGTTCATCCTCATCTTGATGATCCAATGCGATGAGCGCACGTTTTATACCAAAACTATTAATAAATTGTTGTTCGATTCTTGAACTAAATATTGGATGATATTTAACATTAATTTCTACAATTCCTTCAGATCTGGCTTTTTTCAGTAACCGACCGACTTTAATGCGAGAAATACCAAATCGCTTAGCAATTTCTTCTTGCGTCTGTTCATACTCATAGTAAGCAACAGCAATTTCGGTAAGTAACTCTGTTTCTTGCTTATCTTCAAATATATCCATTATTTTAGCCTTTTGTCATAACATTAATGTTGCTGATTAATAGCTGATAATATATTACAAAAATCTTTCGCTTGCCATGCACCTCGGCCAATAAATAAACCATCAATGTCTGGTTGAGCAATTAACGGTATTGAATTTTCTAGATTCACACTGCCTCCATATAACAGTAGCATTTGTTGGGCTATCTGTTGACCATAAAGTTGGATTAAAGCCGATCTCAGTTGCTGATGTATATATTGAGCCGCTTCTGGAGTCGCTGCAATACCCTTTTCACCAATAGCCCATATTGGCTCATAAGCTATAATCACTTGGGTTGCGTGCTGTTTATCAATTTCAAATAAGGAAATTTTCAGCTGTTTCACAACAGCTTCAGTTGACACACCTAAAGACCTTTCTTCATCACTGTCACCAATACAAACTAAAGGCGTTAATCCATGTTTTAAAGCAGCCTTCACTTTTTTATTAATCGCTATATCATTTTCACCAAAATTAGATCGACGTTCACTATGCCCTATTTCGACAATTTTTGCTCCGGTATCTTTGACCATGATAGGTGATATTTCACCAGTAAAAGCACCTGAATCTTGAAAATGCATATTTTGGGTACCGGTTAAACAATTAATATTATAATTTAGCAGATAATCAGAAACTTCACGAACACAAGTGAATGGCGGAATCACAAATGGTTGGATTTGAGATTTTAAGTTTTCCGGATAAAAAGTCTTAAATTGCTCACAAAATAATAACGCTTCAGCAAGAGTTTTATTCATTTTCCAACTGGTGCCTATGTATATTTTTTTCATAACTCATCCTTTAAATCACCAAATAATTTTCAGGCAAAAGTGTTAGTCTCTTTAAATATGAATAAATGATTAGTATGACATTAGGATAAAAATAGCTCAACTTATCATAGACTTAATAAACTTATTTGCCTTGAACCATTTGAAAAGGTCATATAAAAAACACTTTATTCTCGAATTTTATCCTTTCAAGAACAAAGTGTTATTGCAATTTTATTTAATGCCTAAACGTTTTTTATAACTTTTAACATGGTAATCGGTCGCTTTGATAGCTTGAATAACATCATCAGCAGTAACTTTAAAAGGTAGGCTATGAATAGTTTCAACCGGATCAATGGCTTTTTTCCCAATGAGTTGAAACTCTTCTTCGGTAATTTTATCTAAATGCACTTCTTCTAACGTAATGGGTAAACCAAGCTTGATATATAAATCCATATATCGCTCAAGTTCATCAATTGGACGACCTTCTAAAACAAGTTGAGCAATGGTTCCATAAGCTACTTTTTCACCATGGGTTAAATGATGTACATCACCTGGTACAGCAGTAAAGCCATTATGAATAGCATGAGCAGCACCTAATCCCCCATTTTCAAATCCCAAACCACTTAGTAAAGTGTTGGCCTCTATTACAGCTTCTAATGCTGGTGTTACTAATTTTTGTTCATTGGCTTCAACAGCTAACAATGCGTATTCAAAAATTGTTTTTTCACATTCTCTTGCAATTGCTTCTCCTGCTATGGTAGCAATCCCTCCGGCATCTGTCTTATGGCAACTGCGTATAGAGGTTCTCGCTTCAACCCAAGTTGCCAATCCATCAGCAATACCCGATTTTAATGATCTTACTGGAGCATGAGCAATAACTCTTGTATCAACTAGTACTAAGTCTGGATTTTTATAATGGTGCCATAAGAAATCAAAAACCCCCTCTTCAGTATACACAACAGAAACTTTCGCAGTAGGCGCATCGGTTGATGCAGTTGTCGGTACACACACTTTGGGTATGTTATATTTTGCTGCCAGCGCTTTAGCCGTATCTAAGGTTTTACCCCCACCGACACCAATAATTGCATCAAACTTTTTAGATTTATACTCTTCAAGTAATCGATTAATTTCTACCATTGAACATTCGCCATTAAAAACAGCTTTGGTAATGTTTAGTCCGGTTTTTTGTAATGAATCGGCGAGTAAATTAGCAGCAATATTCCAAATGTTTTTATCTGCTAGTATTAAAAAATTAGTGCCAAAAGGTTTGATATATGCATCAGCACGTGTAAGTAGATCTTTACCTTGTACATATCTGTTAGGGCTTACAAAAACCTTATCCATATTGATTTCCTCGTATAAACACATCACTAACCAATTAATTATTAATAAATAATAACTAATTTACTTCTCTAGAATGACTTCTCTAGTTTTAATTGCTGTAAAAATTCATTCATTATCATCCATGCTGATTCAGATCCTGCGTCCCTATGACCAATTGCCCTTTCACCTAATCGCATTGACCGACCTTTTTTAGCAATTAGATCAATAGTATTGTCCGAGCCTTTTTTCATTTCACTAATGCAAGTCTCTAATGTTTTAATCGGATCATCCTCTTCCTGATATCTTTTTAATACATTAAGCCCTGGAATGAGTGCATCGATCATAGTTTTATCATTGAGTTCGGCTTTCCCACGCATTTGTACGGCTTCAACGCCATCTTGATACATTTGGCAAAATTCTTTAAATGTTACTGCTTGTTTTCCAACAGTATGGTTAGCCATTTTCATAAAAAAACTTCCATATAATGGTCCTGATGCTCCGCCAACCTTACTTAATAAAATCATGCCAATTTTTTTCATCAATTCTGCGATATCCGCCGTTGTATCCGATAACATGTCAAGTTGCTTTGAAACTTCACGAAAGCCAATGGTAAGATTGATACCGTGATCACCATCACCAATATCTGAGTCTAATTGACTTAAATGATCACGATTTTGTTCTGCCATATCAGCAATTTTTTTAAAGGTCTCAATAAAGTAGGATTTAGTCAGTTCCAAAGCACTCATTTTTTTCTCCTAGATAATTAATAGGCAATCTTGAAATAAGGTGTATCGCAAGGATGGCTTAATAGTTCTTTCAACTCATCATCAAGTTTAATAATTGAAATTGACATCCCGACCATATCCATAGAAGTGACATAATTACCTACAAGAGGTTTATAAATCTTTATCCCTATTTGTTCGAGTAATTTATGAGCTTTTCGATAACAGATATATTGATCCATTAACGCCAAACCGCCTAATCCATTAATCAGCAATTGAACTTCATCACCAGTTTGTAGTTTTGATTCTTGTAAAAGATGTTCGATTAATTGACTTACTACAATATCGGCACTTTTAAGCTTAGTTCTTTCAATGCCAGGTTCACCATGAATACCCATTCCGACTTCCATATCACCGTCACGCATATCAAAAATTACTTCACCTGTAACGGGCAATGTACAAGAAGATAATGCAACACCCATAGAATAAGTATTCGCGTTGGCTTTTTCAGCAAGCTTCTTAACTTTATCTAATTCATACCCTTTAGCCGCAGCACTGGCTGCAATTTTGAAAACGAACACATCACCAGCTACCCCTCGCCGTTCGTCAACATTTTGTGAGGAATAGATATCGTCCGTCACGATAACAGTTTCAACGCGAATCCCCTCTTCAGCCGCTAATTCTGCGCCCATATCAAAATTCATTACATCACCGGCGTAATTACCATACACGAAAAGGCATCCCTTTCCACAATCAACGGCTTTGACAGCTTCATAACAATATTCAGGAGAAGGGGACGTATTTACATTACCAACCGCAGCTGCATCTGCAAAATCTTTACCAACGTATCCTAAAAACGCTGGTTCATGTCCTGAACCACCACCAATAATTACTCTTACTCGGGGTTCAGAACTCATATGTTTACTTACCACTACTCGATCGCAATTTTGTTTAAGTTCAACATAGTTGCTGTGTGCCAGACAATAGCCTTCTAACATCTCTTCAACAACATCATAACCATCATTAATTAACCTTTTCATAGTGTTACCTCTAACCATCCTTCCAATATTTACTGCATCACTAATCAAACAAGGAAAAGTGACAATATATATCCGCCAACAATACCAGCGCTCACAGCTGCCACTACATTTTTAGCTGATTTAAGTTTGCTGCCGCCCGTTAAAGCTGAAGCCACCCATACACCGATTCCAGCAGCTAACCCTTGATCAACCCATACCGAACCACTTTGAGTAATCATTGGTGTTGTAATGCCATGATTAATACACCAAACTGTACCTACAATGAAGGCTGCTGCCATCCATCCACCAATAGGTCCCCAATTATCTACCATCCTTCCCCATGCCATGCGTATCACGAATGGAAAAATAAAAGCACCAATCACAGTAGCTATCGCAAGTTTTATAGGCATAATTATTGACTCCTTAATCCAGTTTTTTCTTTTTTTGAAAAACTTTAATTTGTTTGCTACGCAAAATCTTTTCTTTTGTTTCCTTTAATTTTTCAAAATCAGAACGCCTCAAACCAGGCTCTCTTGGATTTTCATTGGTAAATTCCTTTTTCTTTGCCATATCCTTTTCAATATAAGCGGCTGTAATGCCACCTAAAGTTGCACCAAAAATAACGAATACTATCGTGGGTAAAGAAGTGGCAAAAGCAGCTCCTCCTTGGATAAAGGTGTCTCGCATGATGCCACAAATTGAAATGGCTAATCCCATATCAACAAAAGCCGCATCATCTTCATTACCGGTTAAATTGATGTAATGATTCATATACCACATTGGTCCAATAATAATAATTGCAGCCAAATATCCGCCAAAAATACCGTAAGTTCCGAGTTGAGACCAAACCGCCATGACGATCATTCCTGCAATACAATAACCAACAAAACTTCGAAAAAATTTCATCTCAATTTTCACTTATTAAATATTTTGTAATTCAGCTAAAATCCCTTCAACATCGTTATCAACCATAGCTTGAATTGATGCGACAAAAGCACCTTCGACTAAAGGAGCATCAACCAATATCACTCTATTTTTTAGTGATTCGTTTTCTATAAGGTCAATGGCCGTTTCAGCACTTAATATGGCACTACCAATATCGGCAAAGATTAAAATATTACGATGATTTGAGCATTGTTTAATGATGTTATAAATTGCAATTGAATCGGTTCCCATTCGACCATCTTCCGTTCCGCCTGCTGAAAAAATTCTCACATCACCCGTAGAATCCACCATGTCTTCAATCATTTCTTTAAGACCATCAGTGATTTTTTTACTGTGTGACACTAATATGATACTTACCATAACCACTCCGAACAAATGATTGATTGTTAATCTTTTGTTCAATTATATAGAGTAAAAAATTAGAGAAAATTATTTTTTATGAAATTTGTGACTGAGATCTAAATATAAAAATGATGAGGATTTACGGTTAAATGAAAGACGACGATCAAAAAATATTAAATTAGAGACGGGATAAATGGCTTAAATATTTTAATAAAGAAGAATAAAAGCAGAGTAATACGTTATTAAATCGCGTGATCATAAGTTTTATAACCAAACAAAAGTAAAGCATTCAATCAAACTTTGATCACAACTTATTACTCGTTACTAAAAAAAGTAGCCATAATTAAATAATGTCATAAATATTGGCATAATTATGGTTAATAAAAATCCTTGCACAATTGCAGAAGGAACAATCATTATACCAGCACCTTTTTGTAGCATCGGTAAGGTAAAATCCATAGAGGTGGCTCCACATAAACCAAGTGCAGTAAGTTTATAACGTTTTATTAAGCTGGGAATTAAGATGATGGCGCACAATTCGCGCAAGATGTCGTTCAAAAAAGTAGCGCTACCAATGATTGCACCATGCGCTTGCGTCATTAATAGTCCAGAAAGTGAATACCAACCAAACCCTGATGACATGGCTAATCCAACGCGACTGGGTTGACCAAATATTAATGCAGCGATAATACCACCTAAAAATGTACTTATTATTACCACTATTGTTGTAGCTAACCCGACTTTACTGAGCAAGATTTGCTTTAAAGAAATATTATTACTTCGTAATTGAATCCCGACTAATAAAAGTAAAAAACACAATACTATTTTAGTGATATCTTCGTTGAATTGCCAGATAAATAGAGGAATTAAACCAGCAATAAAACCTAGAATTAAAGCGATACACACCTGTAAAGATTCGAAAATCATTTTGAAGCGTGAACCAATATTTTGTTTAGTGTGACTGGTTTGCCAAGGTAGGAGGATGTCAAATAACATTAAAAAAATAAAATTACTACCAAAAGTACAAACAAATAAGACGCCAGCATAAAATAAGATGGTTTGTAAATTATCTTTGAGATTATCAAGATGAGCTAATTCCGATCCCATTAGAAACAGAATAAAATAAACCATCCAGCTAAGGACTTTGTTAATTTTGATTATCCATTGTTGATCTTTAAAGGTAATTAAATAACCCAAGCACAATGGTATAAATGCGATCAAAAGACCAAAATACATTGTTTATTCCCTGACTATGTGATTTAGTTATTATCTTAATTATATTGAGCTTTCGATAAAATCGACAATTGGTTTAATTTAATTAGCCTAGCTATATAAGAAAAGTCGATTTTGCGTGTCGCTTGCAAACACCGTTTACAAACGACAGTTTTATATACTTTAATACAGCAATATTGTTAATAACAAATAAAGCTCACTTTTATTTTAATAAAGCCAAATTCTCTGTGATACTGTTTTCCAGTTGATCCAATAGAGCATAACGATTGCGATATTCTGATCGTTTTTTACTGGCGATTTCATCTAATGATTTTCGATAGATTTGATTTGGTAATATAAATAAACCATGACTATCTTGCTTACCATCAATAGTTAACCAAAAATCATCGTAATCCGATAAAATGCGTTCTTGTCGGCTATTATAGCGCCAATTGTTGTAAATATGCGTTTTGTTACCCACAGCCACTATTTGCTCAAGATTAAAATAACGCGCAATCACTAAGGCTGCTTCTAATACAACACGTTTAGGAAACAGTCCATAACACTGTTTTGTTGCTTGTTGTACTCTAATGCGAGCATCATGATGGCCTGTACCTTGTAGCCCAGCAATAAAAAGTGTTGTTTTTTGTTGATATTGCATTACCGTAAAAGTTATCGTAGCCAAATCAATGCCATCATTATCATAAAAATACAGACTAATTTCACCTTCGCGAGCAAACTTATTGCGTGCTTGAATAGCAATTTTGATGTTAGCATCGTTTTTTACCTTAACATCAGCCAATACAAAAGCGAGATTCGGATTATAAAAGGCTTTCGTCATGCTATCAGGATACTTAGCTAAAAAGTCATAATGATAGGCTAATGCCTCAAAACGCTCTTGTTGACTTAAACAAGAAGCTAAATAAGGACGTTGTAATTTACAGGGTAAATTGGTTTGGCATGAAAAATAATAACCCAGTAATGGATACTGTCTTAATTTATCCAATAATTTGAATGTGATCGGACTTAAAAATAAAGTTCTAAAAAAAAATTTGAAACGATAAGTCGATTTTAGCCACAGTTCATTAAGCGGAAGTTTACCTGTACAAAGCCAGAAAAACAGTTGCCACTTACTTTTAGGCTGGGACATATTCGTAATATTATTCATAAGCAGAAAAATTAAATCAATAAGTTATTTTATTAAATATTTATAGGATGAATAAATTAATAAACAATAATGAAATATTAATAAAAATTCATAAGAATCGGACAACAAGGTTACAACACAACCTAAGTTGGTGCAACTGATCCGAATAAAACACTTAATTATAAAAAAATAAAAAACGGTGAACTGGTCACCGTTTTTCTATAAAGTAAATAATTAATTTATTAAAAATAATTATTGTCCTTTCACTTCTTTTAAACCGTTAAATGGTGCTTTAGAACCTAGTGCTTCCTCAATACGAATTAATTGGTTATATTTAGCAACACGGTCAGAACGGCTCATAGAACCAGTTTTGATTTGACCTGCAGCTAAACCAACAGCTAAATCAGCAATAGTTGAATCTTCAGTTTCACCAGAACGATGAGAAATAACAGCTGTATAACCAGCATCTTTCGCCATTTTAACCGCAGCGATAGATTCAGTTAATGTACCGATTTGGTTTACTTTAACTAATATTGAGTTTGCAATGCCTTTTTCAATACCTTGTTTAAAGATTTTAGTATTTGTAACAAATAGATCATCACCAACTAATTGGATTTTGTTACCAAGCGCTTTAGTTTGGTATGCCCAACCTTCCCAATCGCTTTCATCCAAACCATCTTCGATAGATACGATTGGATACTCATTAGTTAAACCTTCTAAATAGTGAGTAAATTCTTCCGCAGTAAATTCTTTATTGCCTTCACCTTTTAATACATATTTACCCGTTTCTTTGTTATAGAATTCAGAAGCAGCACAGTCCATCGCTAAAGTAATGTCTTTACCTAATACATAACCTGCTTTTTCTACAGCTTCTTTAATACATGCTAAAGCTTCTGCATTTGAACCTAAGTTAGGCGCAAAACCACCTTCATCACCAACCGCGGTATTCATACCTTTAGCATGTAATACTTTTGCTAAGTTATGGAATACTTCAGAACCCATACGGATTGCTTCACGAACTGTTTTAGCACCAACAGGTTGAATCATAAATTCTTGTAAGTCGATGTTGTTATCAGCGTGTTCACCACCATTGATAATATTCATCATTGGTAATGGCATAGAGTATTGACCTGGTGTACCGTTAAGATCTGCAATATGTTGAAAAAGTGGAACACCTTTAGCAGCAGCAGCAGCTTTAGCAGTCGCTAAAGATACAGCTAGAATTGAGTTAGCACCTAAGTTAGATTTGAAGTCAGTTCCATCTAAATCAAGCATAATTTGGTCGACAGCTGCTTGATCTAACGCATCCTTACCAACAACAGCTTTAGCGATTGGACCGTTTACATTTTCAACAGCTTTTAATACTCCTTTACCTAAAAAGCGAGATTTATCACCATCACGAAGTTCTAATGCCTCACGTGAACCTGTTGATGCACCTGATGGAACGATTGCTAGACCAACAAATCCACCTTCTAAATGAACTTCTGCTTCAACAGTTGGGTTTCCACGAGAGTCGATTACTTCACGACCATGTACTTTAACGATTTTTGCCATGTTATTTTCCTCTATATGACAGATATATTACTAATGTTAATCCAAAAACTATTTTTGTTGCTGCTCCTGATAAGTTTTAGCAGCTTTCACAAAACTCCCAAATAGTGGGTGTCCATCTCGTGGTGTCGAGGTAAATTCCGGATGGAATTGACAAGCAACAAACCATGGATGATCTGGGATTTCAATGATCTCAACAAGTTTTCTGTCCGTTGAAAGACCTGTTACTTTTAACCCAGCGTCAACCACTTTTGGTAATAAATTATTATTGACTTCGTAACGATGACGATGACGTTCCGTAATCGACTCATTTTTATACATACTATATACTAATGAATTCGGTTCTAAATGGCAAATCTGAGAACCTAAACGCATAGTTCCACCTAAATCACTGTTTTCATTACGTTGTACTACATTACCCGACTCATCACTCCATTCAGTAATTAAAGCAATAATAGGATTAGTACAATCTTTAACGAACTCAGTAGAATTGGCATCTTTAATCCCAGCGACATTACGGGCATATTCAATCATTGCAACTTGTAAGCCAAGACAAATACCCAAATATGGAATTTTATTTTCACGGGCATAGCGAGCTGCCATGATTTTACCTTCAACGCCACGATAACCAAATCCACCAGGAATGAGAATTGCATCTAATCCTTTTAACATATCCGTACCTCGTGATTCAAGATCTTCTGAATCAATATAACGGATATGTACAGTTAAACGGTTTTTTAATCCACCATGTTTTAATGCTTCATTCACTGATTTATAAGCATCGGGTAGCTCAATATATTTACCCACCATACCAATTGTAACTTCACCAACTGGATTGGCTTCTTCATAAATTACTTGCTCCCACTCAGAAAGGTCGGCATCTTTGCATTCAAGATGGAAGCGATTGCAAACAAAAGTATCTAAATTTTGTGATTTTAATAATGCTGGAATTTTATATATTGAATCGACGTCTTTCAGTGAAATAACCGCACGTTCAGGAACATTACAAAATAGAGCAATCTTGGATCTTTCATTGGCAGGAATGATGCGATCTGAACGACAGATAAGAACATCTGGTTGAATACCAATTGAAAGAAGTTCTTTTACTGAATGCTGAGTTGGTTTAGTTTTAACTTCACCAGATGATGCTAAATAAGGCACTAATGTTAGATGCATAAATAGCGTATGCTCACGACCTACATCTACGGCTAATTGACGGATCGCTTCTAAAAATGGTAGTGATTCAATATCCCCAACAGTGCCACCAATTTCAACAATCGCGACATCAAAACCTTTTGCACCTTCAATAACACGTGATTTAATCTCATTAGTAATATGAGGAATAACTTGAATTGTTGCTCCTAAATAGTCTCCACGACGCTCTTTACGCAATACATCAGAATAAATACGTCCTGTCGTGAAGTTATTTTTACGTGTCATTTTGGTACGTATAAAACGCTCATAATGACCTAAGTCCAGATCTGTTTCAGCGCCGTCCTCAGTCACAAAAACTTCACCATGTTGAATAGGACTCATTGTACCTGGATCAACATTAATGTAGGGATCAAGTTTTAGCATGGTGACTTTTAAATTGCGGGCTTCTAAAATTGCAGCAAGAGACGCTGCGGCAATGCCTTTACCTAAAGAAGAAACGACACCGCCTGTAACAAAAATATAATTCGTGACCATTAATACCAGACCATTATTAATTTAATTGAATAACATTGCATCGATTTTAAACTATAAAATGACTGCAATATATGTGGAATCAGACGGGAAGTTAGTATAACAGAATCTGTCTTAGCTCACAATTGAATAATTAAGCTCAATAAATAAGTTCATCATTTTGCTCGTAAAGAATTTGCGGACATGATAACGGGTTATGAAAATTGTTTAGATTAGTAAAGATAAGCTCCGTTATAATATTTATTGAATAATTAGTTATTTATCCTATTATTGAATAAGGATCTATTTCATTCAACAGTGACAGAAGCCCGAAACCACAGTTCTAAGCCACCATTTTGGAATTTTTATTAATTTTAATAATTAACTTATCATCCATAGGTAAAAAAGGCGCTTGATGCGCCTGTAAATTAAATCACACATTTACTTAACCGTTTTTTCACTGCGTGATAGACCAATAATACCCGAACGGACAATTTCGACAATATTGCATGTTTCACGAACTGAGGCTAAAAACGAGTCTAATTTTTCGCTCGTGCCAGATAATTGCACAATATAATGTGTAGCAGTTACATCAACAATCGAACCTCGAAAAATCTCTACGCAGCGTTTAACTTCTTCACGTACATCAGAATTTTTAGCGGCCACTTTTACTAACATGATTTCGCGTTCAACATGTGGACCTACGGTTAAATCATTCACCCGATACACATTGACTAATTTATGCAATTGTTTTTGAATCTGTTCAAGCACATGTTCATCGCCAGTGGTTTGTATAGTCATGCGATGCATTGTTGGATCTTCAGTTGGTGCGGTAGTAATCGTTTCAATATTGAAGCCACGTTGTGAAAACAAACCAATAATACGTGACAATGCGCCTGGCTCATTTTCTGTTAAAATTGATAAAATATAACGCATTAGGTTCTCTCCGTTTTACTAAGCCACATTTCGTTCATTGCACCACCACGTATTTGCATTGGATACACATGTTCTGTAGCATCTGTCATGACATCCAAAAAGACCAAACGATTTTTAATTGCTAACGCTTGTTTAAGTTTTGGTTCGAGTTCTTCACGCTTAGATATTACTATACCAACATGACCGTAAGCTTCGGCAATTTTGGCAAAATCAGGTAAAGACTCCATATAAGAACATGAGTGACGACCAGCATAAATCATATCTTGCCACTGTTTAACCATACCTAAAAAGCGATTATTAAGATTCAATACCAACACAGGCAAGCCATATTGAAGTGCGGTTGAAAGTTCTTGGATGTTCATTTGAATACTACCATCACCAGTCACGCAAACAACAGTTTTATTCGGAAAAGCCAATTTAACGCCCAGAGCTGCTGGTAAGCCAAAGCCCATGGTACCCAACCCACCAGATGTAATAAAGTGACGCGGTTTATCAAATGGGTAATAAAGTGCAGTGAACATTTGGTGTTGACCCACATCGGTTGTCACATAGGCATTACCTTTAGTCAATTTATACAATACTTCGATGGCTTCTTGAGGTTTGATATTTTGACCTTCGTGATTATAGGCTAAGCAGTGACGTGCACGCCAATGTTCAATTTGTTTCCACCAATCAATTAAAGCATCAAGATCACGGTCAATATTTGATTCATCTAACATAGATAATAGGATTTCAAGAACAACTTTGGCATCACCAACAACCGGAATCGTTGCCTGTATTGTTTTGGATATTGAGGTAGGATCGATATCAATATGGATGATTTTGGCTTTTGGACAATATTTTTCAACATTATTGGTCGTGCGATCATCAAAACGTGCACCGATAGCAACAATCACATCTGCATTATGCATCGCCATATTGGCTTCATATACTCCATGCATACCGATCATCCCTAAAAAATGCTTATCTGTTCCAGGAAAAGCACTAATACCCATTAGTGTTGAAGCTACAGGTAAATTTAATTTTTCTGTTAGCGTTTTAATTTCATAGCTCGCATCAGCACTAATTACACCACCACCTACAAATAACACGGGCTTTTTAGCGGACAATAAAGTTGTTAACGCTTTTTTGATCTGTTGTTTATGACCCTGAATAGTTGGATTATACGAACGCATTAATACTTTTTCAGGATAATGATAATGATATTTATTAGCAGGGTTAACAATATCTTTCGGTAAATCAACCACTACCGGTCCAGGTCTACCTGTCGATGCGATATAAAACGCTTTTTTTATAGTTTCAGGAATATCTTTGCTATTTTTGATTAGAAAACTATGTTTAACAATTGGACGTGAAATACCAACCATATCGCATTCTTGAAAAGCATCATTACCGATAAGATTACTGGCTACTTGACCGGACAAAATTACCAATGGCACTGAATCCATATATGCGGTGGCAATCCCAGTTATTGTATTAGTTGCGCCAGGACCTGATGTAACCAAAACTACACCAACATCACCCGTTGATCTAGCATAACCATCCGCCATATGCACAGCAGCTTGTTCATGACGAACTAAAATATGTTCAATTCCACCCAGTGTGTGAATTGCATCATAGATATCAAGAACACTTCCTCCAGGATAACCAAATATTTGTTTTACTCCTTGATCAATCAAAGATTGAATGACCATCTCCGCACCTGACAATTTTGCCATGCTTATTGCCTCCAATATAACTAATTTGTCATCTAATGGTTCATTTTGCATTAACTTATACATAAAATCAATAAACTCAATAATATAAGTGAGACAAATTTTAATAATCATCTGATATTTTAAATTGTGATAAATAAAATTAATTAAAACAATGTATAATAATTTTTCGTTAAAATATTATTTATTGATTTTATTGTTATTTTTCTCGTATTTATATAAACTCTTAATAAGTTAATTTCTGGCAATACTGATTCTAGATTCCATTACTATAAAATAGGTCTTATTATGAGCATTCTCTCAATTAAACCCATCTCACTTGCTGATTGGCAATTAGTCAAAGTTTCTGGTACTGATAATCATAAATATTTGCAAGGACAAGTTACAATAAATATTGATAATCTTACAGAACAAACAGCATTATTTGCAGCACACTGTGACTCTCAGGGAAAAATGTGGAGTAATTTACTAATATTCCAACGAGGTCAAGATATTTACTACATCGTTCGAAAAAGTGTAGTAGAAAAACAAATGGCTGCCTTAAAAAAATATGCAGTCTTTTCTAAAGTAAGCATTGAACCTGTCACGGACTTAAATATTGTTGGATTAGATTCTCCAGCAATACCTAGTGAAATACTTTCTAAATTCACAAATAATAATTGCTTTACTGAAAATAATGTAACCTATATAAAATTAACCTCTCCTCATGTTAGGGTCATAAAGATAACACCTGAGGCAATCAATAATGATTTAGAACCTTGTAGCCGTTGGTTACAACTTGATTTAGAAGCTGGTTATGCCATTATTGATGCAGAAAATATTGTAAGCTTATTACCTCAAGCCTGTAATTTACAGTATCTCAATGCTATTAGTTTTGATAAAGGATGTTATTGTGGGCAAGAAATGGTCGCTCGAGCACAATATCGAGGAGCCAACAAACGTGGGCTTTATTTATTAACCGGTAAAAGCGCTGTCTTACCTACTATCGGTGGTACGATTGAATACCAAATTGATGGTAATTGGCGAGAAAGCGGTCAAGTTTTGGCGGCTTTAAAACTTAATCAAAATAATGATATTTATGTACAAGTTGTTCTGGTTAATGGTATCGATTTAAATACCCCGTTTAGAGTAAAAGGGGAAACTGATAGTGTACTTAGTTTCCATTAATAAAACATCTGATTCATAGATACTCATCAAACAGTTAACCATAAAATAGAGTTAATTGGTTAACTGTTTAATCATTTTAATATTTATATTAATTAAACATTAATTAATAAGGGTGTTTATTTGCCTAATTCTTGATGAACTATTTCAATAAAATATTCAACGCCAGTGGTTAAAACCTCATCATTAAAGTTATAAGCGGGATTATGTAAGTTAGCGCCTTCACCAGCACCTAACCACACATAAGCACCGGGTATTTTTTTTAACATAAAAGCGAAGTCCTCCGCACCCATTGATGGATTTGGATCAATAATAACATGGGATTCTCCCACTGCCTTTTTAGCCGCTTTAATAGCAATTTCTGCTTGTTTTACATAATTGATAGTGGCAGGATAACGTCTTTGATAGTCTACTTCAGCTTTAGCTTCAAAGGTTGATGCGATACCTGTTGCAATTTGTTTAATACGATTTTCAGCCATATCTTGAACTTGTGCATCAAAAGTCCTAACCGTTCCTCGAATCACTGCTTGTTGCGGTATGACATTCCAAGTATCACCACTATGGATTTGAGTTACGCTGACCACTAATGCACTAAGTGGGTCAGCATTACGACTCACAATACTTTGTAAACCATTAACAATTTGAGTCGCGGTCAAAATTGTATCTTTACTCAAATGAGGCGCTGCTGCATGAGCACCGACACCTGTAATTTTTATCTCGAAAACATCATAGGATGCCATCATTGGACCATGAGTTACATAGAAATGGTTGAGTTTCATATTAGGCTGATTATGAATTCCGTATACCGCTTGTATTGGAAAACGTTCGAATAATCCATTTTCAACCATAACACGTGCCCCTCCTTCGTTTTCTTCGGCAGGTTGAAAAATGACAACAACTGTCCCAGCAAAATCCCGATGTTCACTTAAATATTTAGCTGTCCCTAATAACGTTGCTGTATGACCATCATGACCACAAGCATGCATTTTACCGGTTATTGTTGAACAATAAGCCATATCATTTTCTTCAATAATATCTAAGGCATCAATATCAGCCCGCAAGGCAATCCATCGTCCATCTTTATTACCTTTAATAATACCAACTACGCCAGTTGGTGCAAACTCTGTATACAATTCGGTAATACCAAAAGATTTCAATTTTTCGATTATAAATTTTGTCGTATTGATCTCTTCAAAAGCGGTTTCAGGATGAGCGTGAATATGATGGCGCCAATTGATCATTTCTAATTTCAATTCATTGATGGTACTCATTATAAATTCCTTATTGATTTTCTTTTTTTAACTGAAAAGGGTATAAATGCGCTTTACTATACTGCTATTTTACCTTTTATGAAAATAACAATTTTTACTGAGATTAGAGTTTTTGAGTTATTTCATGTAACAGCAACAGTTTGGTACCAGTTAATTATTGATTAAAACGGATAGTTGATCTGAAACTTCTTGACAAAAATAACAAAGATAATAACCAGAAATTAATAAAAATGGACCAAATGGAATCATGGTTAAAGATTGTTTTTTCAAGATATTCTTCTGAAATAAATAATAGAGCATACCTAATAGTGAGGAAATTATTAATAATAATGCTAGCAATGGATAAGGAATCCAAGTACCAAGAGCAGCAAGCAGTTTTATATCCCCTCCACCTAATCCCTGTTTTTTAAAAATTAGATAAAACATAATAGCTGGTAATTTCAATAAAAGATAACCACATAAAATACCAATTAAAGCATCATCTAACCTAATGAGGGTTAGATTGAAATAGGCGGCAATTAACCCAGACCACATCAATGGTTGAGTAAAAAAATCAGGCAGTAAAAAGTACTTAAAATCAATGGATGCCAACAGTAAAAAATAGCAACTGAGAAACATCAAAATGACACTTTGATAACTGAAACCTTTATCTAAATAAATAACCACAAATAAAACAGCGACCACTATTTCCCATATAACATATCTGAATAAAATGATGTTTTGACAATAATAACAACGCCTTTTTAAAATTAACCAAGAAACAATGGGAATTAAATGCCAATAGTTTAATTTAGTTTGACAAGTAGGGCAGATTGAATGCTTGAAACTTATTTCTTTTAGGTAAACAGATAATGTTTGTGAAGGAACAAAACGACTGTATGCGACATTAACAAAGCTACCCACACAAAGTCCAAGACATAGAATTATGAACATTATCATTAATGAATCACTTCACCAAGTTGGAATATCGGTAAATACATAGCAATAATCAAACCACCAATGATCACTGCCAATACTAACATCAATAAAGGTTCAAAAAATTGAGATAGATTTTCAATTAATGTTTGATTTTGTGCTTCATAATATTGAGCCAAACGACTTAACATCAGATCTAAGGTGCCGGATTGCTCGCCGACATGAATTAACTGACGGCACAAGTTTGGAAAACAAGGTTGTTGATGTAAAACATGACTGAAGGAGTGTCCTTGCTCAATTCCTGAAATGATTTGCAAAATACTATTGCGATAAATACAATGGTAAGAAGCATTAGCCGCAGCGGTTAAACCCATCAATAACGGAATTCCAGCTTGTTGAGTTATTGCAATTGTTTGGAAAATTTGAGTTAAACAACTTGTTTGAATGATCTTATTAACGAAAGGCATTTTGGCTAAGGCGATTTCAATTTTAGTATGATATCGCTTTTTAATATAATACTGAAAAACAACCATCCCCCCAAAAAAACCGATAGTGTATATTGGCCAATTTTGTTGCAGATAATGACTAATATCAATAATGCATTGTGTAAAAAAAGGGAGTTGAGCATCAAAATCATGATAGATATCTGAAAATTTTGGCAAAACAAATAATAACATAACTAAGCTGACTATTATTGCTACAGAAAATAAAAATATAGGATAACGCATAGCCTTTTTAAGATTTTTTTGTAATTTAATGGATTTTTCGAGTAATGAGGCCAATTGTTCAAAACTTTCATCAAGTTTACCCGTAAGTTCCCCTGTAGCAATAATTTCACAATACAGTGAAGAAAACACATAATTATGTCTGGATAATGCACTGGATAAGGATTCACCCTTTATGATTTTCTCCCCAATTTCATTCATTAAATATTGCCAATGGGGTTTAGATTGTTCTTCGACCAATAAATTTAGACTGTCAATTATCGATAATCCAGCCTTTAACATAGTTGCCAATTGTATCGTTATATTCAGTAATTCCGAGCGGTTAAAAGTATGGGCTGTTATAAAATTGCCCGCTTTGACTTTTATGGCTATTTTACCTTGCACTAATAGTTGTTTTTTTGCATCACTTTGTGAAGTTGCAATTACTTGATATTGATGAAAATCTAAGTCATACCAACTATAAAGCCTTTTCATACAAAATCACCTAAAACTCGATGTAATTCAGCAACTGAGGTAATGCCATCTTTGATCATCTTATAACCTGCTTGTTTTAAAGTGATCATACTTGCTGGAACAGAAAGCTGATGAGTCAATATTTGATGTTGGATTTCTGGCGTTAGCACAAGAAATTCGTATAAACCCATTCGTCCTTTATAACCACCAATGCAATGTGAACATCCCGTTGCAATATGATGAGGTATAGCTTCATCACCTAAAAAAATTAACTGATTGGACACAACTTTACAATAGTTGCAAAGCTTACGTACTAATCGCTGTGCAATAATTAACTTCAAACTCGATGAAAGTAGATAATTTTCAATTCCCATTTGATTTAAACGTGTCAGCGCTTCAATACTTGAATTGGTATGTAATGTCGATAAAACCAAATGCCCTGTTTGCGCTGCTTGAATTGCAATTTCTGCCGTTTCTTGATCGCGAATTTCACCTATCATCATTACATCAGGATCTTGTCTTAATAATGCACGAAGTATTACGGAAAAAGTCAAACCAGCTTTAATATTAACTGAGGTTTGATTAATTCCTTCAATTGGAACTTCAATCGGATCTTCAACACTACAAATATTTCGATCACTGCGGTTTAATCTTTTTAGTCCACTGTATAGTGTCACTGTTTTACCGCTACCAGTTGGACCGGTCACCAAAATTAAACCTTGCGGGTAATCAAGTAGCTTTTGAAAACTCAGTAAATTATCAGCACTGAGACCTAAATCATTGATCGTCAACTTAGATTCTTGATTATCCATCACTCGTAAAACAATTTTTTCACCGTTTATGACCGGTAACGTAGAGATTCGCATGGCATAGCGGTCAATCATCAATTGTCCATCTTGTGGTAATCTCTGCTCGGCAATATTAAGATTGGCCATAATTTTCAATCTAGCGGCTATTTGTTTAGCTAAGGAAAACGGTGGCGTTAGCATATCTTGTAACACACCATCAATACGCATTCGAATACGATAGTAATTATGATAAGGTTCAAAATGAATGTCCGAAGCTCGTTTATCTAACGCTGATAGCAGCAATTTATCAAGACTTGCGACCAACTGTTCTTCTTGCATTATAAACTTTCCTTACTCTAAATATTTATTAAACTAGAATTTAAAAATATCTTCACAGGCAGCTGTTAGACTGTCATCTACTGGTGAAGTTAAGCAAGCTCGAGTCCAATCTAATCCTCCATGACCAGAATTGACAGTGGGTGTTAAAGTCGTAGTTAACCCCGTCAAAGCACTTGTACCAACTAAAGTGATTGTACCGTTTGCAACGGTAACTGAGGTAACATAATTGGTACTTTTGGTTAGTGGCACACCATTACTACCGCTTTTGCAATGAGTTAAATTACCTTGTTCAATTGCACAAATTTCAACAGCAGTTTTATAAGCCGTCATGGTTTGCAGCATATCAGTTAAAGCTGCTTTTTTTACATATCCTTGATAAGCAGGTAAACCAATAGCAGTTAAAATAGCGATTACAACAATGGCAATCATTAGCTCAAATAATGTAAATCCTGATTGATTGGACATAATTTCCTCGTAATATAAAGTAAAAGATTCAAGTAACGACTTTATAGCAAAACAAAAAAATGAAATAATAAGAAAATCGATATTTTGGAAAATAAAATGCACTATTTTTGCAAGATTTTGAATGCAGTAAGCTTTGTTTGTGAAATACATCACAATTGTAAATGGTATAAACAAGCTTCTTTTAAAGTCAGTTGGAGTTTAATATGTCACTAAAAATTGTTAATGGTTGGTTACAAGGTGTTAAACAGATCATTTCGCCTTTTTATGATGAGCGCCCAGTCAACCAATCTATTTCATTACTGGTGATCCATAATATCAGCTTACCACCTAATCAATATGGTGGTCCTTATGTAGAGCAGTTATTTACAGGTAAGCTTGATCCGAATGAACACCCTTACTTTGCAACAATCCATCAACTAAAAGTATCAAGCCACCTATTCATTCGTCGTGATGGTGAAATGATGCAATTTGTACCATTTGATAAACGTGCTTGGCATGCAGGTAAATCAATCTTTGAAGGTCAAGAAAACTGTAATAACTTTTCAATTGGTATTGAAATGGAGGGATGTGATACGGATAATTTTACGGATATACAATATCAACAACTTATCGCGGTAACCTTATTACTGCAACAAAATTATCCTATTGAAAATATTACAGGTCATAGTGATATTGCCCCTGATCGTAAGACCGATCCCGGTCCATGTTTTGATTGGCAATATTATCAAGGGTTGCTTGCTCAACAATCGCAATTAAAACAATTTGAAAATCAACTTGAGTTAATCGTCGAAGAATTGCAAAACATTTCATTATGGCAAACGTCGCCGCCTAATCCTGATGCCTTTTTAAGTGAACAACCTTTTGCGCTTGATACTATGCAAGCACATGAATGGTTACAATGGATTTTTATTCCTCGAATGCGAGCACTCATTGAGTCTAATGCCAATTTACCGCAATTTGCCCTACATCCGTATTTTGAAGAAGCCTTAAAAGATGAAGAAACAAGCACCCATAATTTGTTAATTTTAATCAAGCAGCTTGATGAATTATCCTCATCACAAAAGTAATGTTAAAAAAATTACCGCAAATTTACTTGCGGTAAATTCCAATTTTAACAGGTATGAAGTCAATTAAACTGGTTGAAAAAACCGTTAATTTTATTTAAGTGATTTTAAACTTAATTCCCCTATTTTGTCATTTTACGATACTCATTGACCGCCTGCTGGTGATTTCCATAATTGCTAGAAAACGTATGCCCACCTGTACCATTAGCGACAAAGAACAGATAATTTGTTTTAGCTGGGTGTGCTGCCGCTTCTAATGAGGCTAAACTTGGCATAGCAATAGGTGTTGGCGGTAATCCGTCAATGACATAGGTATTATAAGGATTTTTGGTATCTGTTAAGTCTATACGCCTAATAACTCCGGTATAGTTATCGCCTAAACCATAAATAATAGTGGGATCGGTTTGCAACTTCATTTTTGATTTCAAGCGATTTACAAATACGGAAGCGACATTCGCGCGTTCAGAGCTAAGAGCCGTTTCTTTTTCAATGATTGAAGCAATAATCAGCATTTCATAAGGTGATCGATACGGTAAATCACTATCACGGTTATCCCAAATTTTTTGTAAATTGCTTTTCATAGTCATATGCGCACGTTTTAATATATTAATATCTAACGTATCAGCCGTATAAAGATAGGTGTCAGGAGTCAACCAACCTTCAATTGAACCTTCGATACCTAACAATTTTGCAATCTCTTCATCCGTTTTTTCAGCTAAGGTTTGCTGAATATATGGGGTATTGTGAATCAATTTTAGCCAATCTTTAGCACGTTTACCTTCAACAAACTGAATGGAGAAATTACTTTCTTTACCCGATACCATTAATAGTAAAAATTCTTCAACTGTCATATGAGGATGTAATTGGTACGTTCCAGCTTTGATGGAACTTAAGGATGGATCTAACTTATATAAATAAGGCAACAGAAAAGCTCTATCCATCAATTTCGACTCTTTAAGTTGATCGATTAATTGATGCATTGATGTACCTTTTTTCAAAACAAACATTTGATTTTCAGGTGTCACATTAATTTGCTGCTTAGAAAACTGCTGTAAACAGTAGTAACAGATACTAAAAGAACCAACGACAATTATAATAAGGGTAAATAACGTATATAAAAATATTTTTTTAATCATAACTTATCTATCTACATAATGGATTTTTGCTCGTGCAGTCAAGCGTGTAATTAATTCATAAGGACTGATACTTGTATATTTAGCGATCTCTTCAACTGGCAACATTTGTCCCCAAAATATCACTTCATCACCTGGTTTATCCTGACTATCGATACCTAAATCGACCACAATCATGTCCATTGATACATGACCTACGATCGGTACTCTGCGACCATTAACTAAAACTGGCGTATTTTCAGGGATATTTCTAGGATAACCATCACCATATCCCATTGCTACGACACCCAATTTTGTATCTTGCTCACTACACCAGATCTGACCATAACCAACTGATTCACCCTTTTTATGACTCCGTACTGCGATAAGTTCGGATTTAAGTGTCATAGCAGGTTTTAATTCGCCAATGGGTTCATTAAAGGGCGATATGCCGTATAACGCAATGCCAGGGCGAATGATTTCACGTTGCGATTGCGGCCAAGCAAGTGTACCGCCTGATGCTGCGATCGAACATTTACCTATCAGAGATTTATTTTCAATTGAGGTAATGAACTGATCGAATAATGCAATCTGTTTTAAAGTTTGTTCGGAGTTTAATTCATCGGCAGAACTAAAATGACTGATAATATTAATGGGTTTACGTACTACCGAACAACTGGCTAAGCGATAAAATTCCCTCTTGGCTTCATCAAGATTAAAACCCAAACGATGCATCCCTGTATCAAGTTTGAACCATGCAGTAATTTCGTTTTCAAGGGAGGAGGATTGTAATGCATCAATTTGCCATTTACTGTGAACAGCAGATTGAATATTGAAATCAACTAAATCAACGATATCATCATGAGGAAAAAAACCTTCTAAACAAATAATAGGGGTATTGATCCCTTTTTGACGCAACAGCATTGCTTCACAAATACGCGATACACCAAAGCTGTCCACCTTGTTTTGCAACAGTTCAGCAACACCTATAATACCATGAGAATACGCATTTGCTTTAATGATGGCTACCAATTGACTATTTGGTGCAATCTTTCGAATATACTCGACATTATGAACAATTGCTTGACGATTAACTTCTATTACTGCGATAGACATTTTTATCAACCTAAATCTTTATTAAGTAATCATTGTAAATATTGTTATCAATAATGACAAATTTTTCTTTTCATAAGAAAACCAAGTCCGAACAATCAAACTTTCACAATTTCAATAAATTTAATTATTTACATATAGAATAATAATGATTATCATTTACATTATGTTTACATAGTTAAGTAAAAAACTGTCCAGGATAAGTAAGATAATGAGAACAATTTGTACCAAAAATTTCATTAAACCAAGCTGTTATGTAGCGATGTTCAACCTCTTCTTTTGTACGGATGCTTTTGCAAATGAACAAAAAAGCAATCCTCAAGATACCATTATTGTTAGCGCAGATCGTAACGAAAAAACCATTTGGGATAGCACAGTATCTGTAAATGCCATTAATCATGATGAAATCGAAAAACAAAATGGTGACTCAATTGTTGAAGCACTACGAGACATTCCTGGGGTTGAAATTACTGATAATGCTCTTGCAGGACGCAAACAAATCATGATTCGAGGTGAAGCGCCTTCCCGTATTTTAATGTTAATTGATGGTCAAGAAGTTACTTATCATCGTTCCGGGCATGGTTCGAGTGCGGGTGTGTTAATCGACATGGAATCTGTTGAACGCATAGAGGTGATCAAAGGGCCTCATTCCGTATTGTATGGTTCACAAGCGATTGGTGGCGTGGTTAATTTTATTACGCGTAAAGGTAGCAAAAATGGCACACCCTTCAATGGCGATATGAAATTTATTTATAATCAATCGACTAATGGTTTTACTGAGATGGGCACTGTAAACGGTTCAATTGATGGTATTTTTGATTACCGTGTTAGTGGAACTTATGCTGAAAATAATGATCGTAAAGCTTATCAAGGCAAACTTCACGATACCGATTTTAGTAATAACAGTTTAAGTTCATGGTTAGGGCTAAATCTTGATAAACACAAATTGGGCATATCATTAGATCGTTATAAGCTTGATACTAAAACCTATACGGACAAAGATGATAACTTACCAGAAGTTAAAGAATTCTGGGTGAAACTCCCGAAATTACAACGAGAAAAAGTCGGATTCTTTTATGACTATGAAGTTAATGGTAATTTCTTAAAAAGACTTCACTATGATGCTTATGCACAAAAATTAAATCGACAATTTAGAAATCATGTTGTGGTGTCACCCGCACCTATTATGAACGTGAAAACCAACACAGCCACTGATGATGAACAAAAAACATATGGTATGACATTGCAATCAGATTTTGAGCCACGTAAAGATATGAAACTTATTAGTGGTATGCAGTATCAACTAGATAATGTTGATCAAGATTCCCATAATGTCGTTGTAGCAAAAATGCCATCATCAAAAACAAGTTACACACAGCATAAATATTTAACCAATAAATGGCAGCAATCAAGCTTGTCACTATTTGGACAAAATGAATGGGCAATTACCGATGATATTTCCTGGAATATTGGTGCTCGCCAATCCTGGGTAAAATCAGAACAAATAAAAGGTTATACGACAGTCAATAAAGTTCCTGTTACAGGCGCAACTTCATCAGACATTAAAAATGATGGGAAGAAGAAAGACCATGATAATAACTTTGTTGTGTCATCAGGTTTAACTTATTCTGGAATTGAAAATGCTCAATTAAGAGCCTCTTTTGCACAAGGATATGTTTATCCAACACTTTCACATCTTTATGCAGTCACTTCAGCGGCCTCGCAAACGATTTATGGTAACTCTGATTTAAAAGCTGAAAAATCCAATAACTATGAAATTGGTTTACGTTATAACAATCACAAATGGTTAATTGATAGTGCAGTTTATTTTTCGAACGCAAAAAATTACATTACACAAATGAACTGTAATGGTTCAGCTATTTGTGAAGGAACATCGGGGCGTAATTATACTTACTACATTAATGCCAATAAAGCCAAAACTCATGGATTAGAATTGAGTATTGAGTATTTAGATCTACCTGCCACCCCTTATTTAAGGGCCAATTATTTACGCCGTAAAATTGAAACAGAAAGCGACAGCACTTATAATACAGGCAATCCACGCTTTACAGGAAATACAGGAATAAAACATACCGCCTACTTTGATACATTTGATATTGATTCCGATCTGTTTATGCGATTTGCAAGCAAAGCTAAACAGCGTAGTGATTCAGCCGTTTATCATTATCGAGGATGGTCTACACTGAATTTATCAACAACAACATCGTTCGGTACCGAACGCCAATACCATATTGGTATAGATCTCAATAATATTTTAAATAAGAACTATACGACAGCTTATGAATCGATTCCAGCAGCTAAATTCCACGCTGTCTTAAGTGCAAGTATGAAATTCTAAAGTGAATGATTAACCTTGCTTACTCATTAGCGATCAGAAAATACCGCATCATTGCTAGTGAGTAAAACAAATTAGCAATGCTTTTTATTCATCAAATTTTTGTACAAATGCTTAAAAGCCATGATTGGATGATGAATAATCATTCTTGGTCCTGCAAAACGCATAACTTGTTTAATTTTGTGTTTATAATTTTTTGGATAACAATGTTTAGGGCATCGCTCACAGGTCGTTTTTTTCTCACCAAAACGGCACATAGTTAAGCGTTTCATGGCAAATTGCAACAAGTCATCGCACTCTTCACATAATTGGTTAAATTTGGAATGATGATGTTTGTTGCAATATAGATAAATCATTGCTCTAACGGTTTTTTTTTCTTCTTGTATTTTTGGTCCGGTATTGTGGGCAACCATAATCTTATCAGTCGATTAAATAAAGTGTTAAAATAAATCTGAGTTTAACTATGATCACAAGGATTCGATACAATGGCAAGAATTATTAATAAAGATACAATCGTTTGCATGTCCCTTTCTGCAAGACCAAGCAATTTCGGTACCCGTTTTCATAATTATTTATATGAAAAACTCGATTTAAACTATCTTTATAAAGCTTTTACCACTAATAACTTGAAAGATGCAATTTATGGTATCAAAGCATTAGCCATTCGTGGTTGTGCCATTTCAATGCCTTATAAAGAAGCCTGTATCGAGTTTATTGATGAATTAGATGATTCAGTAAAGTCGATTCAATCGGTCAATACGATAGTCAATACTGACCACTATTTAAAAGCCTATAACACTGATTATATTGCGGTTGCTAAGCTCGTTCAAGAAAACAACATTGATAACAATACGACCTTTGTATTAAAAGGAAGTGGTGGAATGGCTAATGCAGTAATTGGAGCCTTTTATGATGCAGGTTTTAAAAATGGCTTCATTGCTGCGCGTAACCAAACAAAAGGTGAAGCTTTAGCCAAACGCTATGGTTATGCATGGGTGAAAAACGAACAAGACATCGCTCCTGAACAGGCAAAACTCATTATTAATGTAACACCAATTGGCATGCTTGGCGGCAATGAAGCTCATGATTTGGCTTTTCCAAAAGTAATGATTGAAAATGCCGATATTGTGTTCGATGTGGTTGCTCTACCCGTTGAAACGCCAATGATCAAATACGCCAAATCACTCAATAAAAAGATTATTTCTGGTGCAGATGTAGCTGTAATACAAGCATTAGAGCAATTTGTGTTGTATACCGGCGTTACGCCAAGTAAAAAGTTAGTGGAGCAAGCAGGAAATTTTGCAAGACAAGGTTAGATCACAAACTCTTCCACCCGTTTTTTAGGTGGAAGAGTATGAAAAATGAGTAATCTACTTTTAACAACTAAAAATTTATTTCATAGCTTGATGTAATGTTTGATAGACTGACAATAACTTTTGATGCATTGCAAATTGTTGCAAATGGTTATTGGATGATTTAACCGTCGTGGTTAAATCATCCAAGCCGAAAAACGTTTTCTCACCATTAGCATATTGCCACATTTCATCGACACAGTTTTTACCATACATTTTATAAAATGCATCTTGATAATGGATAAACTGTTTTTTATCTCGCTCAAGCATAAAATTAACCAATGTTTGTAAGCAACGATAAGCGTGATTGCGTTCAGGGGTAAAAACCGACTCATTCATTTCAAGAGTCCAGTCAATCCATGCTTGAGCTTGCTCTAAATCTTTTGCCGCCAATGCCAGCATCGCTTTGAGTTCACCGATGCGTAATGTAAACCAAGCATTATCTTTTCCGGTTGCAATACCAAGCAATTCACGAACTCGGGCAAAATCATCTAAGCCCTCATCATCCAACTGTTCAATGATGGCTAGATACTGTTTCGCGACGAGCTTTTCATAAGGCAACGACAAAATTCTATCTCGAAGATGAATCGCCATATTATTATTAGCGAGCAATAAATCCTCTGGTGGATAAATTTCTGACATTCCGACCGCCAAAATTCGACAAGCATAAACACCTAAATGCTCATAATCCATAATTAAAACTTCGGTTTTATGGCGTTTAAAAATCGCCATTAAGTTTTCAAATTCTTGTTCGGTGGTACCGGAAAAATCCCAATCAACAAAGTCATAATCGGATTGCTTATTAAACAGATCCCAAGAAATTAATCCGCTTGAATCAATAAAATGTGTTTCTAAATTACTCAAATCAGCAACATCATCGTTATCAAAACTTGGTGGTGAAAACACATCAAGATCTTTCAAGCTTCGACCTTGTAACAGCTCAGTAACGGTTCTTTCAAGCGCAACACCAAAATTAGGATGCGCACCAAAGGATGCATAACTCGTGCCATTTTTGGGATTAAATAACACGACACAAATCACTGGAAACGCTCCACCGAGTGAAGCATCAAAGCAGTAAAGCGGGAAACCTTCATTTTCAAGCGCTTCAATCGCCGCTAATACCTCAGGATAGCGACCAATAACATCAGTTGGAATTATCGGTAAACTAATGGCTTGAGCAATAATTTTATTTTTAACGAAACGCTCAAAAATTTCTGATAATCCTTGCACGCGCGCTTCATTACGCGTATTGCCAGCAGACATACCATTAGAAGCATATAAGTTAGCTATCAAATTGACTGGCACATACACGGTTTTTTGATCTGACTGTTGAACAAAAGGTAAAGCACATATTCCTCGTTCAGGATGACTTGATTGCAAATCAATTAAATCCATAGCGGTTAATTCACCATTGGGATTGTAAAACTTAAGCAGTTTTTCAGTTAATAATCCTTTTGGTAAAAGTCCATCTTCAGGGATTGAAAACCATTTTTCTGTTGGATAATGTACAAAATCGGCATTTGCAACATTTTCACCGAGATAAAAATCTGAAAAAAAATAATTTGTCGATAAACGCTCAAAATATTCACCTAATGCTGACGCTAATGCCGCTTTTTTACTTGCTCCTTTACCATTTGCAAAGCAAAGTGGACATTGGGTATTTTGAATATGAACAGACCATACATTTGGCACTGGATTAAGCCAAGAAGCTTCTTTCACTTCTAAATCATAGTAAGCGAGTTGTTGATGGAAATAGTTAATGGAATCTTCAAGAGCAGCGTCTTTGCCGGGAATAAAAGTTTTCATGTAGTTTCTCAAAAGTTTTTTATATGATAAAAATATTGCTTTATTGGTAGATTTATTCTTAAATGTATACGCTATTGTTCTAAATTAAAAGTATTAATCATCAATAATTTTTAATTAAGGAAATAAAATGAAAAAAGTAACAAATTCTGAGAATTTTTCGCTAACTGATTTTTTCACTCTCAACAAAATGATCACTCCAGCATTTATCACTATTATTTATTGGATAACGTTAGTGTTTATCGCTATAGGTGGATTGAGTATGATTTTTGCTAGTTTTGCTAGTTTTCAATACAGCTTTTTTGGTGGAATGTTCACGCTTATCAGCGGTATTATTACTCTTGTGGTAGGCATTATTTCAGCCCGAATCGGTTTTGAATTAATCTGTGTTTTATTTAATATTAACCGAAACATCGAAAAATTAGCGTTAAACAAAAACGATAGTATTACTGATGGTTCAGACGATCACACTATTATGAATCAAAACTAATTTTCGTTTCCTAGTCACAATAAAAAGTGGGAAAGATTCCCACTTTAAAAATCATTTTCTAAATTAATCGTTGAATCGAATCATAGTCCAACATTAAATAAATTACATTTTACGATACATTTAACTCGCTTAATGGCCATCTTGGTCTAACATTAATCGCTAAATCGCAAAACTGTTGTTGTTTTAAATGAATCATACCAGCATACGCAATCATAGCGCCATTATCTGTACAAAATTCAATACGCGGATAGTAAACTTGACCTTTACGTTGAGCCATCAGCTCAGCTAATTTATTACGTAACGTTTTGTTGGCACTTACTCCACCCGCAATCACCAAACGATTAAAACCTGTTTGCTCAAGTGCTCGGCGCGATTTTATTAATAATGTATCAACTAACGCATCTTCAAACGCACGCGCAATATCGGCTTTGGTTTGATTATCAAGCTCAACACCTTGATGATATTGATGGATAGTGTTGGCCGCAGCCGTTTTTAATCCCGAAAAACTAAAATCCAGTCCAGGACGATCAGTCATAGGTCTTGGAAAGTGAAAACGTGAAGGATCACCTTGCTCAGCTAATTTCGAAAGTTTAGCACCGCCTGGATAGTCTAAACCAAGTAATTTAGCTGTTTTATCAAATGCTTCACCAGCAGCATCATCAATTGATTCGCCCATTAAGCGATATTGACCAACGTCCATTACACTAATAAGCTGTGTATGCCCACCTGACACCAATAAAGCTACAAATGGATACAACGGTGGGTTATCTTCCAACATTGGCGCAAGTAAATGCCCTTCCATATGATGCACTGCAATTGCAGGAACATTCCAAGCATAAGCGAGAGAACGACCTATTGACGCTCCAACCATTAAAGCTCCTACTAAACCTGGGCCTGCAGTGTAAGCTACAGCGTCAATATCCGCTGAAGTCAAGTTAGCTTCTTTTAGTGCTGCTTGAATTAATGGTACGGTTTTACGAATATGATCACGAGAAGCCAATTCAGGTACAACGCCACCATAATCAGCATGCAATTTAATTTGTGAATAAAGTTGGTTAGCGATCAAGCCTTGCTTTTCATCATAAATAGCAATACCTGTTTCATCACATGACGTTTCAATTCCAAGCACTTTCATTAATGTTTACCTGCATAATTGGAAAGGTCATCTTCACTCCAAAGATCTTGTTCAGACATCTCTTTATCTGCGATACGGTGTTCTTCATTAGCCCACTCACCTAGATCGATAAGTTGACAGCGTTTACTGCAAAATGGTCGAAATGTACTTTTGTCTGACCACTCAACCTCCTTTTGACAAGTGGGACATTTGACAAATTGGATAGTTTCTTTATTCATTGCATCTCTTCTAAAATATTTAATAATGTTAACAACAAGCTAATTCAAATTCGATTGCTTCGGTATTGGTGTTTTCACTCGCTTCAAGCGGTATAAATCGAATACTATAACGTGACATATGCCCAGAAACTTGAGGATAAACATTTTTATCCAATGAAACTCGAATTCGAATTAAATTAAACTCGCCATTGGTTTCTTGAAAAAAATTATTGTTATAAACAAATGATTTAAATTCACCCATTTGCCGAATCATTTGCATACAACATGCCAAAGCCTCATCAAGAATTGTCAAATGTTGTAACCAATTTTGTACTTGCCTATCGCGTTTTTCTTGTAACTGTTCTAACCATAAATAAAACGAAGGAAGATCAAAACTACAGCAACCCCCTGGGATCATTAAACGTTGACGAATGGCATTAATAAAACGGTCATCTTTTAAAGTCTGCCCTAAACGCACGATTGAGTTAAATTTAACTAAGTAATCGTCCAATTGAGAAATTAAATTATTTAATAACTCTTGATCGACCCCCTCAATATTGACCCAAGATTGAAGTTTATTTTTTAGCGACTCAATTTCCTTAATTAATTCACTTTTTACATCATTACGTTCAATGATTTCTAATAATTCAGATAGAGCATGAAAAAACAATAGTGCATTATTTTGATCAAAATGACGATGTAAATTTAATTGCTTTAATAAAAATTCAATACGTAGCCATGTTCGCATCTTTTCATTTAGTGGATGTTCAAAAATAATCTTATCCATACTTAACCATTCTTAATATTAAAGTTTTTTAAATATTGTTGATGCAATTTATTTACTTGTGCGGTTAATAAAGTCAAATCACCATTATTGACAATAATATCATCAGCATAAGTTAATCGTTTTTGAGAAGAAATTTGTGATGATATCATTTTCTGTGCTAGCAATTTATCGATATTATCTCTCTGAATAAGTCGCTCTAATTGTAATTGTTCAGGTGTATCAACCATTAAGACTTTATCTGCATAATGATGTAAATTATTCTCAACTAATAGGGGAACAACCCAAATGACATAAGCAGTAGTTTGCTGGGCAATTTGGATTTGTGTTTGTTCTTGAATGATTGGATGTAACAAATTATTCAGCCAGAGTCTTTCATGATCATTATTGAAAATAATTTCTCTTAATTGACAACGATCTAGCTCATTATTGGGTAATAAAATTTCTTGGCTAAAATGTTTAACAATTTGCTTATATGCATCTGTTCCTATTTGAACAACTTGCTTAGCAATTACATCAGCATCAATAATAGGCACACCTAACTGAGCAAAAAGATTCGCAATGGTGCTTTTACCGCTAGCGATTCCACCACTCAAAGCAACAATATAAGGCATGAAATAGATTCCAAATCCAATCAAGTAACATTCTTGAAATAGTATATCATATAACTCATTCCCATTACACACGCCAAATTATCTAAAAAGTAAAGAAAAATAGAAAATTTGTTTAGATAGGATAATTGATGTGTTTTCAATTCAGAATCTTAATTGATCAAAACAAACAATTTTAAAAAAATATTAAAAATGTGTTATTTTTTATTGAGAAATTGATTTAAATAAATAAAAGCATTTAGCACTGAATCTTTTCAATAGTCGATAAAAAACAGTCTCTATTTTGCAGAAATAGTCCGCTATTGCTTTTATTAATTATTAAACCAAAATAAATTTAATAAAATTGTTGGTTTTATATTTTTAGCTGTATATAATCACATACATCTGTATAAAAACACAGGAATTGATAATGAGACCATTAACGGAACGCCAAAGACAGATTTATGATTTAATCAAAGATAATATTCAAACAACCGGTATGCCACCTACTCGAGCTGAAATTGCGCAAAAATTAGGATTTCGCTCTGCAAATGCAGCTGAAGAGCACCTCAAAGCTCTTGCCAAAAAAGGGGCAATTGAAATGATTGCTGGCTCATCTCGAGGAATACGCTTATTACTGGAAAGTCAGGAAGATCAAAACGATTTTCAAGGAATTCCTCTCATTGGAGAAGTTGCGGCTGGCTCGCCGATTTTAGCTCAAGAACATATTGAAAGTCACTACCAAGTCGACCCCTCTCTCTTTAAACCAAATGCCGATTTTTTGCTCAGAGTTCATGGCATGTCAATGAAGGATATAGGAATCATTGATGGTGACCTACTTGCCGTACATAAAACTCAAGACGTTAAAAATGGGCAAGTTGTGGTCGCACGTATTGATGATGAAGTAACGGTTAAAAGACTATCACGCAAAGGCAAACATGTTCAATTAATTGCTGAAAACCAAGACTTTTCACCTATCGAAGTGGATCTTGAACAGCAAAGTTTCGCCATTGAAGGAATTGCAGTTGGTATAATTCGTAATGGATCATGGATGTAACAACAAAGTTAGTATAAAATGGCGAATAATTGTTAATTAGGAGATAACAATATGTGGCTATTTTGGTTATATGAATTTTTAGGATTTTTTGCGGTCATTTCGCTTATTTTTGTTTACTGCCATTTTCGTGATAAAAAGTTTTGGTCTTTTACATGGAAACATTTAAAGTGGGTATTATTATCAATTGTTGGAGTGTGGTTAATCATAGCCATCCTTTGCCGACATGATCTTTACAATGCCACTCATTGTTATTTTCGCGGAGTAAGTATGCATGCCCAAACAAAATATTCGATCTATTTGGGCGAATGTCAGATAGAAACCCCAAATGGCAGTTATGTGCCGATCGATCGCACTCGAGCATTACCTTTCTCAAATGACCATAGTAGAGATGATGAGACTGATGATTTTTATCCAACAAATTAAATAATTCTTTACTAAATTTCAAAAAATCAGGCTATCATAATTATGAGCGCCTGATTTTTTGTTTCAATAAATGTTTCATCCATTGAAAAAAGTGACAGCTTTAAATATTTCTGTTTAGAATGATGGTGTTATTGATGCTGATAGGCTAAACAATGCTTTTCTAATTTTTTAAAACCAAAAATTAATACAAAACTGACACAAAGATAAATAATTGCTGCAATACCAAACGCATGAAAAGGTTGATACGTTTCAACATAAATATCCCGAGCAATTTTCATCACATCTTGAACCGTTACTGTAAAGGCGAGTGCCGTCGAATGTAACATAAAAATTACTTCGTTACTGTAAGCGGGTAAAGCAATATGAAAGGCTCTTGGAAAGATAATATATTGATATAATTGCCAATGATTAAAACCTAAAGCTGTTGCAGCTTCAATTTCACCCTCCGGCACATTGCGTATGGCACCAGCAAAAACTTCAGTTGTATAGGCACAAGTATTAAGTGTGAAAGCCAAAATAGTACAATTTAAACCACTTTGAAAAAAATCGCTCAGCCAAGGGTGATTTTTAACGATGCTTAAGGTATAAATTCCAGTATAAATCACGAGCAATTGTACATACAGTGGCGTGCCTCTAAAAACATAGGTGAATAACCAAATTGGCAGTTTAATAAATTTATTTGGACTATTACGCCCTATCGCTAAAAATACTGACAAAATGCCGCCAATCAAAATAGATAATATTAATATCCAAAGCGTCATAGCCAGACCAGTGATATTATGGCCATCAGTCCATAACAAAGCTTGCCAATAATTTTGAAGAATTTCTATCATTCACTCATGCTCTTTTTTATTATTTTGCTTTTGTTAGTCCTACGGAGTAGTGCTTATCGAGCCAACATAATGCAACCATTGAAATCGTGGTAAAAAGTAGATAAAAAGCTGCGGCAATTAATGCCAAAAATAAAGGTTGATAAGTTGCTTCCCCTACTGTCTTAGTCGCTTTAACTAAATCAAACAACCCTAATAGTGAAACCAATGCTGTCGCCTTCAGTATAATAAGCCAGTTATTAGCCATACCAGGAAGTGCAAAACGCATCATTAAAGGAAACATCACATAACGAAATACCTGCATCTTACTCAAACCAAGTGCTACAGCTGCATCAAGTGTATTTTTTGCTACTGATTGATAAGCTCCACGAAAGGTCTCGGTAAAGTATGCACCATAGATAAAACCAAGCGTTAACGTACCCGCAATAAAAGGATTAACTTCAATGATATCCGCATTAAAAAAATCAGTAATATTATTGACCGCAAATTGCAAACCAAAAAAGATTAACATCATTAACACCAAATCAGGCACGCCTCGAATTACCGAAGTATAAGCCTGACAGATTAATCGTAAAAATTTCAATGGTGACAATTTACCAAGTGCGCAAATCGCACCAAGTAAAATAGCAACGACTAGTGAAGCAATTGACAGTCCCAGTGTGAGGAATGCCCCTTGAAAAATGAGTATACTATAGCCTTGCATCACTTATTTCTTATTATAAACATCAAAATCAAAGTATTTATCATTGATTTTTTGATAAGTTCCATCGGCTAAAATTTTAACCAGTGCGTGATTAAACGCTTCCCGAAGTTCATTGTCTTTTTTACGAAACCCTAAACCAACGCCGACATCAAAATATTTTTTATCCGTTAGCGCGTCACCAGCAAAAATAAAGCCCTTTCCTTGTGGTTGTTTTAAAAATGCATAACTTCCAGTCACTTCATCTTGCAACGCCGCATCTAATCGCCCTGCGGCCAAATCTGAAAAAACTTGTAACTGATTTTGATAAGGAACAATGGTCACACCATTTGGACGCCAAACTTCATTAGCAAAATGTTCTTGCGAAGTGCCTTGTTCAATGCCGACTCGTTTGCCTTTTAAGGATTCAATTGTTGGCATTATATTCGTGCCTTTTTTTGTTATCAGGCGTGATTGAGTCGCAAAAATTTCATCTGAAAATGCAATCTGCTTTTTACGTTTTTCTGTCATCATCAATGATGATGAAATCACATCAATCTTTCTTGATAACAGTGAAGGAATTAATGCATCAAAGTCTGTGGTTTGAAAAATACATTTTAGATTGGCTTTTTCACACAATGCTTTGGTTATTTCAATATTAAAACCCGTAATTTCCCCATTCTCATCAATGTAATCAAAGGGAGGATAAGAAGTATCAGAACCTATTTTAACTGATTTTGATAATGCCGCCTGACTGGATAGAGATAAGTTTAAAAAGACAATACAACATACTATTTTTATAAATTTGTTCATCCTCAGTACTCTTATAATTTTATTAAATAAGTAATATAACGGGTTATCCGAATTTTTAATAATAAAAAAATATTATTAACCTACAGCAAAATATAAGGATTTTCTTATAAAACTCTGTTCAATAAAGTGTCATTCTCTAGTTTTAACTCAAAACCTAATCTAATAAAAATATTAAAGCGAATTATCCTAAAAACAACCACAGCAATTTTGTAAAAAATATTTAGGTGTCTATACCGTTTCATTTTCCTTTTGTCTAATAGATAACGTTATTGACTGGTTGACATGATCAATGATGCTGTTAACTGATGGGGCATTTTGATAAGTTTTTAAAAAAGACACATAAGATTTCTAAAAAAAAGCCCCTAAAACTAATCCTACAGTGACAATTTATCACTTTGTCGGTATCATATTGGGCATTTTATTATACTCAATTAGGTTTAGTGTGAATATTCAACAATTATTAACGCAACGCGTTTCGCAAGCAATGATACTGGCTGGAGCCGACAACAACTGTGATGCTTTAATTAAGCAATCGGCTAAAGTGCAATTTGGTGATTATCAAGCTAATGGTATTATGGCAACCGCCAAAAAACTAGGTATGCCACCAAGAGCATTGGCAGAGAAAGTTTTACAGCATTTAGATATTGATGATATTGCCGATAAAGTTGAAATTGCTGGTCCGGGTTTTATTAATATTTTTCTAAAAAACAGTTGGATTGCCGAGCAGAACGAAATCGCATTAAACAGTGATAAACTCAATATTACTTTGCCTGCTAAAGCACAAACGATTGTGGTTGACTATTCAGCACCAAACGTAGCTAAAGAGATGCATGTGGGTCATTTGCGTTCTACAATTATTGGTGATGCCAGTGTGCGAGTATTATCCTTTTTAGGACATAATGTCATTCGAGCTAATCATGTCGGGGACTGGGGTACGCAGTTTGGTATGTTGATCGCTTATCTGGAAAAGATGCAAAATGAACATGCCAATGATATGGAACTGTCGGATTTAGAGTCTTTTTATCGCGCAGCGAAAAAACATTATGATGAAGATGAAGTCTTTGCTGAAAAAGCGCGTAACTATGTGGTTAAATTACAAGGTGGGGATGAGTACTGTCGTGATATGTGGCGTAAGCTTGTTGATATTACCATGACACAAAACATTGCTACGTATAAACGATTAAACGTAACATTGACCGTTGAAGATACCATGGGTGAAAGTATTTATAACAGTATGTTACCGGGTATTGTTAAGGATCTAAAACAGAAAGGATTAGCGGTTGAAAGTGAAGGCGCGATCGTCGTATTTTTAGATGAATATAAAAATAAAGAAGGCGAACCGATGGGCGTTATCATCCAAAAACGTGATGGTGGCTATCTGTATGCAACAACCGATATCGCTTGTGCTAAATACCGTTATGAAACGTTACACGCCGATCGCATTCTTTATTATACTGATTCTCGACAACATCAACATTTAGAACAAGTTTGGGCGATTGTACATAAGGCTAAATATGTTCCTGAATCGTTAAAATTAGAGCACCATATGTTTGGTATGATGCTTGGTAAAGATGGTAAACCATTTAAAACACGTTCTGGCGATACCGTAAAATTAAATGACTTGCTTGATGAAGCTTGTGAGCGTGCCAGTTCACTGATTCGTAGCAAAAATCCTGAACTGTCACAAGCCGAACTTGCCCAAATCATTGATGCTGTTGCCATTGGTGCAGTTAAATATGCGGATCTTTCTAAAAACCGTACTACTGATTATGTATTTGATTGGGATAATATGTTGTCATTTGAAGGGAATACTGCGCCTTATTTACAGTATGCTTATACTCGGGTGCTATCAGTTTTTAGAAAATCTGATATTTCTGAAGACAGTTTAACCGGCAACATACGTTTGGACACGGATAAAGAACGTGCTTTAGCTACTCGTTTGATCCAATTTGATGAAACGATCACCACTGTAGCAAACGAAGGCACTCCGCATGTGCTTTGTGCTTATCTTTATGAAATTGCCACGCTATTTTCAAGTTTCTATGAAAACTGCCCTATTTTAACGGCCGAAAACGAAGACTTGAAACAAAGCCGCTTAAAGTTGGCTTCATTAACCGCTAAAACACTTAAAGTGGGTCTTGATATGTTAGGTATTAAAACCGTCGATAAGATGTAATTAAAATAGGCAATTAGCTGTAAACAGTTAAGATTATCTTGCAAAAAAACTTTATAAAAGCCGCCAGTAAAATTGTATTGGTGGCTTTTTTATATTTAAACGTATAGTTAACCTCAAAGTTTTTTATAAATTAACAGGTTTTACCACACAAATTTCTAAACCCTCTACATGACGTTTAGCAAATGTAGCAAATTCAACAAAATGAGGCGTGGCATTATGTCTATCTATCGCTGCTTGAGAAGCCCATGTTTCAATGACTACATAAACATTGGGATCAGTAATACTTTGATTAAGTTCATAGTGGATGCAATCCGCTTCTTTTCGGCTTGCTTCGACAAGTTTTTTAAAAATAGGTTGAAAAGCTTCATGATACTCAGCTTTTACCGTTATTGTGGCGACAATATTTAATTGGCTCATATTAACCTCATGATCGTTAAAAAATGAAATCGGTACACAATGTATTTTTAGAGAGATAAAAACAAAAATACCCTATTTATTTGATTATTTTTTTGAGAAAGATATTTTACGACAAATCTATTTTTTTGTACGAGTAAATTTAATATTAAACAAAAAGTTAAATATTTATAATAGGATAACCTATAAAAACCCCACCTGATATTATTTTAATACTGATGATAATATCTAAAAAATAATACTTTAACCATTTCATTTATTTATATATTTTCTAAAATTTTAGGCTTGCTATTCACTTCGATTCGGTTAGAATCCTAACTGTTTTAAAAAACAAACTAGGTTAGCTTGATATGTTAAATTTAAATCAACAATATTTTCATCCACAGTTGTTGATGTTTTTAATCCTCCTTCATGGAGGATTTTTTTATCCACCATTTTCCTTACATCCCCAAAAAAAATTGAATTATAGAGGCACATTATGACCGATAATAAAAAAATGTTATCAACCAATCGAGATCAAAGTTTAAAAGCATATTTGATGAACAAAATTAAGCAAAATGGCGGTTGGGTAAATTCACATATGCATGCTGATCGTGCTTTTACCATAACGGTAGATAGCTTTGATGTGTATCAAAAACAGAGCTTAATTGAAAAGTGGGATACCTTAGATAAAGTCAAAGCATCAATGAGCGAAGAGGATTACTATCGTCATTTTAGTATGGCCGTTGAGCGTATGATTGAACAAGGTGTGACAGCTATGGGGTCATTTGTGGATATTGACCCAATTGCTGAAGAGCGTGCTATTAGAGGAGCAATTCGAGCTCGTGAAACATACAAAGACGACATTATCATTAAATTGGTCAATCAAACTCTTAAAGGCGTCATTGATAAAGAAGCTCGCTATTGGTTTGATAAAGGTGCCGATTTGGTTGATATTATAGGAGGATTGCCTCGCCGAGATGAACGTGATCATGGTAAAGCAATGGGATTAAAGCATCTTGATGTGCTCATGCAAACAGGCAAATCAATGGGAAAAATGGTGCATGTCCACGTAGATCAATTTAATTCATCGGACGAAATCGAAACCGAACAGCTTACGGATAAAACCTTAGAACATGGCATGCATGGTCGTGTTGTTGCCATTCACAGTATTTCAATCACAGCGCACAGCTTAGAATATCGTCAAAAACTGTATCAAAAAATGAAAGAAGCAAAAATGATGGTTATTGCTTGTCCATTTGCATGGATTGATAGTCCTCGCCGTGAAGAACAAGGTCCAACCCGTAACTCTCTCACACCTGTTGACGAACTTGCCGAAGCAGGAATTCCTGTTGCCATTGGTACCGACAATATTAGCGATTATATGTTGCCATTTTCAACAGGTAATATGTGGGAAGAACTAAAACTGCTTGTTACTGGCTGCCGTTATACCGATCTGGATAATGTTGTAAATGTTGCCACCAGAAATGGACGAATGGTGTTAGGACTGGAATAATAAACCAACTGATATAAATAAGAATCTCACCTACAATAATTAAACCATGGTGAGATTTTTCTCATGATCATCTTATTTTAAAAAGCCTTTTTCTAAACATTGGATTCCTGCATTAAGCAGGTTATCACTTATACACTAGATGCAATAATAAGATAAAAACAACTTCACTCTACTCAACATCATGATTCGATAAATAATTATGCAATAACGGATGAAGCGGCTTACAAACTGATACAAGAAAATAGAATAAGTGCTTACTATCCCACCATAACTTGTCTACACGATTTATTACTTTTATTCTGCATTCTCCGCAGCTTTAATCCAATTTATACAGTTATGAACAAATCAAAGCAAAGTGCATTTTTCATTATTGAATGAGCCATATTTTAAGATAACGATCGGTAGAATTAAGATTTTAAGATATTTGCGTAATGATGCAATTCACTCAGGAAACAAAGACTAAATTGTCCATTACGAACCTCAAGATGCTTCTTATCAGGTTCAATTGCTTGTTTATTGTTATCACTTTATTTTCCAACTCATTGATAGAAAATTGAAAAATAACATTTTTAACATTAATCGCTATTTTCATTGGGTGTCTACCTCAATACCAATTATGTATTGAGGTGATAGATAACACTATTTTCGAGTAGGTTTTTTAGCCGTAGCACGGCGTGGTGGTTTGGAAAAATTATTCAATTTAACACGCTTTGGTCTAACAATTTTTTTGTCCGATGAGGTAGCAGTTTTAGTAAAACTTTTCACTTCTGCCGGTAAGCCGACAAGCTCACGTAAATAGTTAACAGAATCAATGCCGAGCTCCATCCATGTACCACGCGATAATCCTTTTGGTAAATTAATATTACCATAACGAATACGTAGTAAACGGCTGACTTGTACCTCGATCGCTTCCCACATTCTGCGTACTTCTCGATTACGACCTTCGGTTATAACAACATTAAACCATTGGTTGAGTCCGTCACCACCCTGAGCTTTAATTGACTTAAATGAGGCGGGACCGTCTTCAAGCTGAACACCTTTACGTAATTGATGAATTTGCTGATCGGTAATATGACCAAATACTCGCACCGCATATTCACGTTCGATTTCATGTCTTGGATGCATTAATCGGTTAGCAAGCTCACCATCTGTGGTAAATAATAACAGGCCAGAAGTATTGATATCCAAACGACCAATATTGATCCAACGAGCATTTTTTAAACGAGGTAATCGTTCAAATACCGTCGCACGACCTTGAGGATCGTTACGCGAACAAATTTCCCCCTCAGGTTTATAATAAGCCAGGACTCGGCAGACTTCTTTTTCTTTACTTCTAAGTTGAACTAAATGCCCATTGATACGAATTTTAGGGTTAGCGCTAACATCAACACGATCGCCTAAATTAGCGATTTTACCATCAACGCTGATCTTCCCTGCTGCTATCATGGCTTCAATCTCACGACGTGAACCATTGCCTAAATTTGCTAATACTTTCTGTAATTTTTCAGTATTGTCTTTAATATTTTTCATAACCAGTTCTCGCTACCTTCACAGGTATCATATTTGTTTAACTTTTAGTGAAAACTTATATCAAAATCGATATGATTCTTTGATATAGTCAGTAAATATTGTAGGTTAAATCGTAAGTTTCTCAATTTTTAACAAACAATAAAAATAAATTCTTCATATTATTACTTGGATCTTTTAGTGACGTCTATTTTCTGAAGTTTTTTATTTTTGAAACTAAGCTGTTTGCGGTTTAATCATGTAGTATTATTTTCTTCAAATTGTTTAGAATAATAAGTCCACAAAATCCAATCAGACTCAATAAAGTCCCCAAAAGCGCCTAAAACGGTAGGAGCTCAAAGCGCATTAAAGTCAGACATTGTAGCATACTTAAAATGATAAAGAACGTTTACTTGTTCACTCAATAAAAAGCATTACCATTTGATTCTGGCAATGAAGTAAACAACGCGCTTTTTATGCTTTTTGTTCCCCCAAAAAAACAATAGGATAATAAAAATTATGCCGATTAATTGTTTATAGTCATAGAAATATTTAAAAAATAAAATCGGCAATATCACTGTTTACATAATCAAATTAGGAAATAACACGAAATTGTTCATAAACGATATAAAATTGGATAAATACTATACCTATCCGTTAAACCTATTAACATAATCGGTTGATTGGTCAGGATATTGCTCTCTCATTTTAAATAAATGGGCTGATATCACCACTGCCTTGACGAATAATATCGGGATAGTCATGGGTTAAATCGATAACGGTTGTCGGTTGCGCACCAATGTATCCACCATGCACAATGGCATCAAGCTGATGACCAATTTTATCTTCGATCTCTTCAGGATCAGACTGTGCTTCATCCTCATTAGGTAAAATTAATGTGGTTGTCATTAATGGTTGTCCCAATAATTCCAGCAATGCTAAATCAATTTTATTATCAGGAATACGCAAACCAATGGTTTTACGTTTTTCATTCATTAATCGGCGCGGAACTTCTTTGCTGGCTGGTAAAATAAAAACATATTTACCGGGAGTATTATTTTTTAATAGTCGAAAAGTTGTGTTATCAACAAATGCATAAGATGAAAGTTCAGAAAGATCACGACACATTAAGGTGAAGTTATGATATTTATCAAGCTGGCGAATTTGGCAAATCCGATCCACACCATACTTGTTATCCAGCAAGCAGCCTAGTGAATAACCTGAATCTGTCGGAAAGGCAATGACGCCTCCATCATTTAAAATTTTGACAACTTGATCTAATAATCTTGTTTGTGGATTATCTGGATGAATATAAAAAGTTTGGCTCATAGTTTTCTTCTATTATTCGTGTTATCGTTAAATGTTATGTTTAATATCGTCATTCCAATCATGCCAGATAGGTGTCACACTGGCAGGTAAAGGGGTGGTTTTACCTAAATCAAGATAATTAACCAGATCGTGAAAATCGGAACCTTGTGATGCCAATAATCCAAATTCATTAGCTAATTTCGCCAATCGTTGTAAATCATCTTGCGTTTGTCTGCTTTGTGATACTTCCATGGCATTACCGCCATATTCTTTAAATTCAGCAATCAATGTTTTTAATTTTGTTAACGTTAAATCATAACGGCTAGGATGAGCAAGTACTGCTTGCCCACCTGCTGCATGAATGGCATGCACCGCTTGAACAATACTACAATATTTTGCAGGCACATAGGCATAACCACTTTTGCCTAAATATTTTTTAAAGGCGTGTTTAATATCTTTAGCATGACCATGAGCAACTAAAAAACGTGCGAAGTGAGCTCGTGATACAATATCACCTTTCGAAAATTGTTGTGCTTGTTGATACGCATTATTAATACTGACTTTCGCTAATTTTTGGTCAATGCAAATTGCTCTATCAATTCGCTTTTGTTCTTGGGTGGATAGCAAGTCAAGTAACAATGAGTTTTCAATATCGACATTCAATCCAACAATATGAATTTCATTATTCTTCCATATTGTTGATACTTCAACACCATAAATTAATTTAACGGGTAAACTTTCACGTTCTATCGTATTTTTGGCTTCTAATAGACCTTTGATAGTATCGTGATCGGTAATGGCTAACATACTGATATGATTATCAGCCGCTCTTTTGACCAGTTCACTGGGTGTCAATGTGCCGTCTGACGCAGTTGTATGCGAATGTAAATCAACGATCACTTTTTTTCTCGAAAATTATTTTTAAACGTGTAATATACCACACAAATTGCATGACCACTAAAAGGTAAATTATGAAAGATCAAATTATGCTTGCCCAACAAGATACCAACGCGATTATTGAAGAACTGTTAGAAGATGGTAGCGATCCTCATGCGCTTTATATTATTGAACATCATATTTCATCCCAAAATTTTGATCAGCTTGAAAAAGTCGCTGTAGAAGCCTATAAATTAGGTTATGAAGCTACCGATCCTGACGAAGACGTAGACGAGGTGGGCAACGTTGTTATCGGTTTTGATATTGTTGCTGAAAGTCCACTTAATGCAGAATCAATTAATGCCCAAATAGCAGAAATAATCACATTAACATATCAATTCGGTGTCAACTATGATGGTTGGGGAACTTATTTTGAAGATGGCAGCGATGATTTTCATGAAGATGATAATCTCGAAACGCTTCATTAATACGATTAATGATATTATTTAACCTATTTATTGTTTCGAAGCTATTTACCTCTTTTGGACTTTTCTTCTTTTCACTTTTATTCTTATCCGCTAAATGACGGATAAGAATAGTGAGTGATAGGAATTTATTTCACAATTTCAATGCGACTTGTCCTTTGTTGATTTGGCGATACACTACGAATAAAGACACTTTCCCCTTTCTTAATGGAAGTGGGACCTCGATAACGTAACCATTGATCGCCTTTATCAATTGAATATTCAATACTTAAACCAGGGAAAACAATATTTGCCATCAATTTACCATTTTCAATTTTTGCTCCAGGGATAGGTAGACGATAATCAACCAAAGCCGCATCTAATTTAGCTAATTCTCGTTGTCCTAATAAATTGGCAAATTGGTTCCAATCATCAAAAAGTTTCTGCTGATCAACATAATGGGTTTCACCTAGTTGGAATTGGCGATCTTTTTGATAATTTGTTTCCCAATCGGCTTTATGCCATGCGCGTTCTGCAACACTGAGTAATCGAGGATAGGTCATATACGCCATTTTCTCATCTGTACGAATATTTTCAGTCCATATTTGAGCTGATAATCCATATGCACCTGGCCAATCCATTGTACCTTTCGCTGCAAAAGCATCCCCGTTACGATCAAAAGAAGTTTCAGCATTCTGTGGCAAGTTATCTGGCGCAAAACTGAAGATTTTGCGTTCGTCATTAAATCGAGCAGCCCAATAATAACCGCTTTCTTTTGGATTAACTTCGTAAGGCATATCTAAATAGACATAATCAGGATTAGACACAATAACTTTATAGCCCTTATTGGCAAATTCATTCACTGAATCATACCCGCCCCAATATAAGTTATCCCAGAAATTGACAATCACTTCATCAGTGGCAAAAGCGTTGGCATCGGTAGCAAATTTTACACCATCTTGCCAAACTTGCATGCGATTAATCCCATTTTTTTTAATGATTTTACTTACTTCGACGGCAAAATAGCTTGGTAAATGTTCAAAATTCTCAACTACGCCAGTTTTGACAAAGGTTTGGCAAGCTTGTGATTTTGCCCATGGGTGATCTTCAACACTTTGATCGATTAACCCTTTACCATCCTCTTTTTGAGCGGCGTTGATATCTTGGTAGCCATTACCGAAATGAATGTTTTTTGCTTCATCACCACCAAAATGCCAGGTTGTAATAGGTTGTTCAGCTTCAACATGCATTTTAGCGATTTCACTAATGACTTTATTAACAAATTTTTTTGAAGACTCCAAACATGGGTTGAGATAACTTTGTCGATTATAAAATTGTACCGTTGTTGTATTGGATGTATCGGTTGGATCAATTAATCGATATTCGTTAGCTTGTTGTTCTTGTCCTTTATCCATTAGGTGTTGATATCTCACTTCCATCGATTTAATAGCGGCTCTAGCATGAGCGGGCATATCGATTTCTGGGATGACTTCAATAAATCGAGCTTTTGCGTATTTTACTATCTCAATATAATCAGCTCGAGTAAAGTATCCACTGCCGCTATTATTGCTATTTGGACCCGATCCAAGTTGTGGCAATAAGCACTTTTTCTCACTCAAATCATGACAGCGTTTACTACCAAAATTGGTGAGTTCAGGTAAACCTGGAATTTCAATTCGCCAACCTTCATCATCACTCAAATGGAAATGAAATTTATTCATTTTATATTTTGACATCGTATCAAGTAGCTGTAATACCGCTTCTTTACTTTTGAAATTTCGACCGGTATCTAACATCATTCCTCGATATTCAAAACGCGGGGCATCTTCAGCTGAAAGTACAGGAATAACATGAGGATTATCGGCATGTAATACAGATAATATCGATTCTACGCCATAAAAAATGCCACTTTGGTCAAAAGCTAAAATGGTGGCCCCTTCAGGAGTGATATCTAACTTATAACTCCCTTTTACGCCTTTTTCAAATGCACTTTTATCAATTGAAGCCTTAATGTTAAAGCCTTTAGGACTAACAGGGATGTTTAATATTTTAAAATGTTCATTTAATACCGCTTCGCTCTCTTTTGCTAAGCCATTAAGAACTAAATTAACGCCATTTTCATTGAGTGTAACCATTTCCTTACCAACAGTAAGTTTGGATGGGGTCGGCAAAATCTGCCCTTTTAACAAGTCGGCATTAATAAGTTGCATCTCTTTGTTATGTTGATAACGATTTTCAGGCGTCATTAAAATATTATGATCATTGGGGGATATTTTCCATTGTTTGCCTAAAGGTTCAACAAATGCCGATAGATTATCGGAATCGGTATCCGTATTAACAATCATTTTGGGTTCAGCATTTGATGAGGTGACATACCATCTAGGCATCACATCACTTTCACTGATTTGCCAATATTCCCCAATGATGGGTATTTTCACAATAGCTTTCTCGGGAATTCCTTTGAATTTTTTAGTAGGTTCAAGCTTATGCAAATCACCTGTTATATGGGTAATTTTAAATTGATCATGATTGACGGCTAATATCATGCGAATATTGTGAAAATAGATTGCCCAATCTTTGTCAGTTATCGCAGAACCCGTATTTTTAAGCGTTAAAGTTACTTTGTTACAAGATGCCCAATCTGCCCCCAATGCAGCACAATCTACACCATGATTGACAGCATTATTATCAACTATATGATAATTTAGTCGCAATTGTGAACTCATGGTATCCACAATTTTTTGTGAAGCGCTAACTGATTGTGCAGCTCCCATACTGAATAATGATGCTATCGATGTAGCAATAATAGCTGATTTAAATTTTATCATGACAATTACCTATTTTTGTTTAGCATTGAAAATGGTGAAAGGGACAGTAACAATAAATTTGATATCGTGTTCGTCTTGGAAGATATTGCCATATCCGCCCCCCCAGCTTGGGATATTGGTATGATTGTTATATTTGGTATAATGAAGTTGTAAAGACGTATCTTTTATCCAACCATTTTGTACGGTATAACCTAAATCAAAATTGTAAGCTGATTCAATTAAACGTTTCTTCTGATTAAATTGTTTGTCTGTGCTCGGTTTCGCATCCCAACCATAAGCATAAGAAACGCCTGTTTTCCAACCAGTTAAAGAATTGGATAGATCGCCTAAATCATAAGTGACTTCAGCAAATATCGCCTTCTCACCATTGGCATTAAAGTCAGAACGTGAATTCCACCACACATCTAATCGACCATTTGAAGAAGCATAATCCGGTGTCATTCGCTGTAGAAAGAACCCTTGTTCACCTTCAGCTTTAACAACCACACCTTCAAGTCGTAGACCAACCGGCCCCATTTGATAACCTAAAGTAGCTGCTTGTAACCACGCCAAGCCATCATAAACATTTTTTCCTTTATGTGACTGATCTTTAGCGCCATAAAATTGATAACTCATCGTAAGTGGATTATTGAATATATCGGTTTTATATGAGGCTTTACCAAAAAATTGGTTCATATAATTTTGTGCTTGACCAAAAGCACTTTCTACCACTAAATGGTTTTTAAAGTCATACTTCAAACCAGCAGAATGGAGGTAATCAATTTTTTTCCCTTTTCCCCATTGTTTAAATTCATAAAGTCGCTTATACCAAGGCGCTTTGTATTTATCAGTCCACATATACGACATGGATAAAACACCGGCTTCATCGAAATCAAGCAAAGTACCAAATTCCACACCTCGATAAGTACCGGGTAATAAACTCCAGTGTGGCGCCAGTAATGTTTGACCTGAAGGTTGAATATACCCTGCTCTAAGCCAAAATTTGTCGTCGATTTTAAAATTCACTAACGCTTTATAAAAACTCAGCCCACTGACATCTTTCTTCCAATCCTCATCCCATCGGGTATTGGCGCCACTAAAACCGATTTCATTAGGATGTCCATTGCCACCGTTACTGACTTCCCAAGCACCGTAACCACCTAACTCAATTGCAAATCGATCAGCCATATACCCCGATTTAAAATCCAAATTTGTGTTAAAAGAGGAATGTCTAAGATTTTTTTCATATTTATGTTCATCGACATTTTTTCTTTCACGATCACGATTCCAGAAAAATACATTACCTGTAAGTGACGAATCATCAACAAAATTATTTGCATAAGTAGCATAAAGCGGTGTAATGCTGGTTAACACGGTTAAAGAAAGTATGAGTTTTGTCAAATAACTCAGCGAACGAGGAATGTTTAATGCATTATAGTTATTCATAATTTATTTCCTTAAATCAATACTGTGTAATTTAAACAGCCGTTCTTCATTAGACCACCTCGTTATTAAGCACAAAATAAAATCCGTTTTCATTTTAAAAACTTTTATTAACACCTTGAAAAACTCAGTAAAACCAAAAAAGAGGCTAAACAGCTATTTTTTATAATGCATAAACATATTTTAGTTAGCAAATTAAATAATTTAAATTCGTGATCCTAGTCACTAAAAAGATTTCACTTTGAATGATTTCATTTGGGGAAATGTTTACTTTTTTTATTTAAAAAAATAATAAAATAGAAAAGATAAAAGAGGTTATGTAAATCATTGCTTTTATTATGCTGAGCTAAATTAGCAGTATCATTTTGGTTATGACAAGTCAGTATAGAGGCTAAAAAAAGAGAAATGCCCAGCATTTCTCTTATCATTAATATTGAATTTCAATACAGCGTTAAACTAATTTTCAGTATCAATTTCTTCAAAACTTTTTACTAACTCATCAATCGCTTTCATCTGTTTTAAGAAAGGTTCCAATTTCGCTAATGGTAATGCTGACGGACCGTCACATTTTGCGTGACTTGGATCTGGGTGGGATTCTAAAAATAATCCCGCTATACCGACTGCCATGCCTGAACGAGCAAGTTCAGTGACTTGACCTCGGCGTCCACCGGATGCAGCCCCCATAGGGTCACGACATTGAAGAGCGTGAGTAACATCAAAAATTACTGGGGATCCTTTGCTGGCTTTTTTCATAATATTAAAACCTAACATATCAACGACCAAATTATCATAGCCAAAACAACTACCTCGGTCACAAAGAATCACTTTATTGTTACCCGCTTCTTCAAATTTTTCAACAATATTACCCATTTGACCAGGGCTAACAAATTGCGGTTTTTTAACATTAATTACCGCACCTGTTTTTGCCATTGCAACAACCAAATCAGTTTGTCTGGCTAAAAAGGCTGGTAACTGAATCACATCGACCACATCAGCGACTGGTTGACACTGCTCTTGAGTATGGACATCGGTAATGATTTTGATGCCAAACTGCTGTTTAAGCTCCTGGAAGATTTTTAGGCCTTCTTCTAAACCAGGTCCACGATAAGAATGGATTGATGAGCGATTGGCTTTATCAAAAGATGCTTTGAAAATATAAGGAATATTGAGTTTATCAGTTACAGTGACATAATGTTCACAAATCTTCATAGCCAAATCACGTGATTCAAGTACGTTCATACCACCAAATAATACAAACGGTAGATCATTGGCTACGGTAATATCACCGACATTTACTTTTTTTTGATTCATCATAAAATTATCCTTGTTAAGGTTTAAACCAGCGACCGATCGTGACCCTATCATTGCCACTATAGTCGGTAAAGGTTTCAACTAATTGAAATCCGTGTTGTTTGAAAATGGTCTGTACCGCTTCACCTTGTTTCCAACCATGTTCGATAAGTAGCCAGCCGTATTGAATTAAATGTTTTGTGGCACCTTGAACAATCAATCTAATGTCAGCTAAACCGTCATCTTCAGAAACCAAAGCACTTTTGGGTTCGAATCGAACATCCCCTTGCGATAAATGAATATCTGTGGGTTCAATATAAGGTGGATTACTGGTTATCATTGAAAATTTACGGCTTTTTATCGGTTTATACCAATCACCTTTTAAAAAATAGACATTGTTAACCCCAATTTGGTCAGCATTTTTTTGAGCCAAAATTAAAGCGTCATTATTTTTTTCAACGCCTGTAAATAAGCAATCAGGGCGTTCGGTTGCCATAGCAATCGCTATCGCCCCCGTACCGGTACCGAGATCTAAAACTTCACACGGTACTTTAGGTAAATAGTCTAAACTGAGTTCAACTAATTTTTCAGTATCCGGTCGCGGAATTAATGTTGCGTTAGACACATTAAACTTCAAAGACCAAAATTCTTTTTCACCCGTGATATAAGCGATTGGCTCGCCCGTTTGACGACGTTTTAAATTTCTCTCTAAAGCAATGAGCTCATCTTCAGTTAATTCGGTTTCGCTAAATGCCATCAAAAATGTGCGTGTTTTATGTGTGACAAAACTTAATAAAATTTCGGCATCACGCTTAGGGCTTTCACTATCAGTCAGCGTTTGGGAAGCGCCCTTAAGCCATTCTAAATAGGTCATTCATCTTGTTCCGATAAAGCTGCAAGTTGGTCTGCTTGATATTCTTGTACAATTGGATCGATTAACATTTCTAGTTTACCTTCCATGACTTCATCTAAGCGATAAATGGTCAGGTTGATTCGGTGATCGGTCACTCGACCTTGTGGATAGTTATAGGTTCGGATTCTATCTGAGCGATCGCCTGAACCTAAAAGATTACGTCGAGTTGACGCTTCTTCTTGCTGACGTTTACGTATTTCAGCATCCTGAATGCGCGCCGCCAATACTGACATGGCTTTAGCTTTGTTTTTATGTTGTGAACGTTCGTCTTGACACTCAACAACAATGCCGGTTGGAATGTGAGTAATACGGATAGCAGAATCGGTAGTATTAACGTGTTGCCCGCCCGCACCCGATGAACGATACGTATCGATTTTTAAATCCGCTGGATTGATTTCAGGCATTTCTGCCTCAGGGATTTCAGGTAAAACAGCAACAGTACAAGCGGAAGTATGAATACGACCTTGAGACTCTGTTTCCGGAACCCGTTGAACGCGATGACCACCTGATTCAAATTTTAAGTTACCGTATACACCATCGCCACTTATGAGCATGATCACTTCTTTATAACCACCATGTTCGCCTTCATTAGAACTCATGATTTCAACTCGCCAACGGCGTGATTCAGCATAGCGGGTATACATTCTGGCTAAGTCACCGGCAAAAATTGCCGCCTCATCCCCACCGGTTCCGGCACGTACTTCAACAAAACAGTTATAATCATCATTAGGATCTTTAGGTAATAATAACACCTGCAACTGCCTTTCTTGTTCTTCGACTTGTCCTAATGCTTCATTCAATTCTTCTTGAGCCATTTCACTCATTTCCGGATCGGAAAGCATCATTTTAGCCGTTTCGATATTTTCTTGAGTTTGCTTCCAGCTCGTAAAACACTTCACGACATCATTTAATTGTGCATATTCTTTAGAAAGTGTGCGAAAGCGATTTTGATCGGCGATTACCGAAGGGTCAGATAATAATGCTTGAACTTCTTCATAACGTTCTTGCAATGTTTCTAACTTATTGATAATTGAAGATTTCATAAATATGTAACTTAAACTTAAATTAATTGAATATGGTCATCATTATATACTTAATCACTAGTAAAATATAGCTTCGACTCATCTTCATCTTACTTGAACATTTTCGATCGCCTCAAAAAAATGAAATTGACGATAAATTCATCCTAAAAATGTTACCCCTGTCACATAAATACATCCTGGAAGTTTAAAAAACGACAATCAACATATAACATCATGAATGTAAACGATATCATTTATGATCTTTTCAATATTTATTCCAATAATTATTGCCATTATTACCAAACATAGCGGTATCGCATACACCATACAACACAATGAAATAATACAAAATAGGTGAGAGGAGAGTTTTATGAAAAAAATCGTGATATTCATTTTAATAGGGTTGAGTTCAATGGCTAACGCTGCAATTGAGTGGGATACACCACAAGGAAAACTTAAACTCTATGGTGATGTTGAAATTAATGTTGATGCCGCAAGCAGCAAACAACAACTTAGCTCCTTAAAAGAAAGCGCCGAGAAAAAAAATAAACCTGCTGATAAAGATCGCTGGGATATTAATGGTCGAATTTTGATAGGGTTAGAAGGTTATCACGAAATAAAGGATCACAATTTTGCTGGTTTTGTAGTACAGCCACTGGCTGATTTAGGTGGTGATATGAATTTGGACGATGCGGCTTTTTATTTTGGACAAAAACAAGAATGGAGCATTAAAGTCGGACGTTATGAGGCCTATGATATGTTTCCTCTTGGTCAAGATACTTTTATTGAATATTCAGGTAATACAGCTAATGATATCTATGAAGATGGTTTTGGCTACATCTATATGATGAAAGAAGGTCGAGGTCGCAGTAAAAATGGCGGAAGTATTCAATTAAATAAGCCATTTTTCAATAATTTCAATTTAGAAGTTAATGCCTTAGTCAGTAACGGCGAAAAAATGTTTAATAAATCGACCTATCACGGTTATGATATTGAGAAAAAGAAAAACGTCGTTTATGTCCGTCCAGTTTTATCATGGAAAAATGATCATTTCTCAACCGGCATTGCAGCTGAAACCAATGTTGTAAAAAATGCTTATGGTTATTACGATAATAATGGTAAATTTCGCGATCAATCTCAACGAACTGGTTACGGCGTAACCTTTTCTTGGAACAGTGAAGGGGACTGGGGAGCAGAAAACAAAGGACTTAAAATCAATACCAGCTTCGCTTACCTGAACGCCAAAGATGAAAATGATATGACCATCGGTTCAGATATCATCTGGGAGAAAGTCGGGCTGGGCTACTATTATGCTCACAATAATATTAAGAAATTTAATTCAGACAATAAAATTAAAGATGGGCATATCAATAACAAGGGTAAATATAAAATTCACACAGTTAATGCTTCTTATTTAATTGATAATGTATTGGATATGGATAATTTTAATATCTATTTAGGTGCATATTGGTCATTATTAGATCGAAATAAATCTCATGGTGACAATAGCGATGATCGATATGGTGCGCGCGTAAGATTTAAATATTTCTATTAATTCATCGTAAGTGTGACATAGCGAACCTATTTCGTCTTTTAAAACAAACCAGTTTATTGCAATATATTGGTTTGTTTTTACGAAATGTATTTGCAATTATCAAGAGTATTATAACCTACGCCAAGTATAAACACTCTGGGCAGTGCTGAACAAACTGGAGGATTAAATATATGCGCCAAACTATATGGAAACTTGAAAATAGTGTTAAAAACTACGATTGGGGAAGTATTGATAATATTCCTAAAATGTTTGCTATCGACAATCCAACAAAAAAACTCATTGCTGAAATCTGGATGGGCGATCATCCAAAGGGTTGTTCATTAGCGATTGATAAAATGCATAAAAAAATCAGACTTGATAACCTTATCAAAAATCATCCGTTAGCAACGTTAGGTGCCAAAACTTTTCAAAAATATTCCGATCTTCCCTATTTATTTAAAGTGCTATCAGCGAATAAAGCATTATCAATACAAGTACACCCAACCAAGTTTAATGCCGAGCAAGGTTTTGCAAAAGAGAATCAATTAGGCATTGCTTTAAATGATCCGAAACGCAATTATAAAGATCCCAACCACAAACCAGAGCTGATCTATGCTCTCACGCCATTTAAAGCCATGTGCTCTTTTCGCGCTATTACAGAAATTTTGGCATTGTTTAGCCAAGTTAACGTTCCAACATTAAGCAATGAACTTGAGCAATTGCATATTCATGCCAATGAACAACAATTAAAATGCTTTTTCCAAGCATTGCTGACATTATCACCCGAAAGAAAACATCAAGCGATAAACCAATTGTTAAATTGTATAAAACCGTTTACAAACGAGCCCTATTTAACAATAAAAACCCTTGCCAACGATTACCCAAATGATATTGGGATATTCATGCCATTAATCTTAAATGTAATTCAATTGCAACCATCACAAGCCATGTTTTTATCTGCCCAAACACCCCATGCTTATTTGTGTGGTACTGGACTTGAAGTGATGGCAAGCTCGGATAATGTATTGCGGGCAGGTTTAACCAATAAACATTTGGATATCGATGAATTGTTAAAAAATACCAGTTTTAATAGCCTTAGTTTGGATGCGTTAATCATTGCACCTATTATTCGACAAAATAAAATTGATTTTCCGGTTCCGGTTGATGATTTTAAATTTGAAATAATTGACAGTGATAATCAAGCAAGAAATGAAAAGGTCACTAGTGCGCAAATACTATTTTGTCTTGAAGGCAATATTACCTTAACTTCTAAATTTGAAATTATAACACTGACTAAAGGTGAATCCGCCTTCATCGCCTATAACACCAAGAATTATTGTTATCAAGGTGAAGGTAGCTTAGCCAAAGTTTCAAATTAAGGGATAGATTTTCTATTTTCATACTCAAACGTAGTGTTAACCTGAAACTTTTTGACAAAAAGAACGACTCAATTGTGATTAATGAGTGTCACCGATCATATTGAGCAAAAAGTTTCAGATTTTATTGCGTGACCATTTATGCGGTAGCTATCAAAGTATGCGTGTGTTTCACAAAATTTCTCATCAAAAAATGCATTTTCTGTTTTTAAACTCGAACGCTTGTTGTTGCTCGATATCAATGCGTTCTATCGTTCCACAAATCTTGGTAAATTCATTCCCCAAACACGGTAAAACCGGTGGTTTGGGGGGATGTCGCCAGGAGCGATCAATGATTTGCTTCTGAATTTTATAAAAATTTTTTAGACTCATATCTTAGCAATCTTGGTTTTGTTCTTGTTAATAATAAAAAAGATTATTATCACAAACTTTAATTCTATAGTTAATTTTAGGTTTATTATTATTTGCAGTATATTTACCTTGAAATTTTAATTTCCAACATTTTCTATTGGTGTACTTTCTTAAATCTATTCTGGATATTTTTGGCAGGTTTAAGGCGTTAAAAATTTGTTCAGCAATTTTCACTTTGGTTTTAAAACTGTCTTTTATGGCAATAATTAATCCGACAAATGCAAAACTACCAAAAGCCATTGCAACGGCACTTATGTCATCTAAATAGCTTTTACTTAATGATAATACTTCATTGAGCCCAAAAGAATAGACATCAAGACATGTAAAAAACAATAATACAAACAATACTATTATTATGGTACGCGACAAAACATAAAAAAAATAAGCCCAGCGCCCTCTAAAGCAATTGGGGCAAACACTTATTATCCTTTCATCCGGTTTGGCTATCGCATACAGTTCGTAATGATCCTTTTGCCACTCCACCACCACTTCAACGTTATCCCCTTCCCGAAATGGGCAATCACCTAACCAACCACAATAAATCTTATTTTCAATTTGCACATTAACAAAATTGGCATCTCGTAAAATAGGTTGATTATCTGCCATTCCGGTCAAACCAACTTGCCCTCGTAAGGCACCAATGATGGCCCCTATCTTGGCAGCTCTCTCGGTTCTTTCCATTATTTCTTTCATGTTTTCATACGATTCCACTTCAAACGCTTGTTGTTGTTGCTCGATATCAATGCGTTCTATCGTTCCACAAATCTTGGTAAATTCATCCCCCAAACACGGTAGAACCGGTGGTTTGGGGGGATGTCGCCAGGAGCGATCGATGATTTGCTTCTGAATTTTATAAAAATTTTTTAGACTCATATCTTGATAATCTTGGTTTTGTTCTTGTTAATAATAAAAAAGATTATTATCATCAGCTTTCATGTTATAACTGAGCCTTGGTTTTTGATTATTTGCTGTACATTTACCTTGAAATTTTAATTTCCAACATTTTCTATTGGTGTACTTTCTTAAATCTATTCTGGATATTTTTGGCAGATTTAAGGCGTTAAAAATTTGTTCAGCAATTTTCACTTTGGTTTTAAAACTGTCTTTTATGGCAATAATCAAACCGGCAAGTGCAAAAAGACCATAAGTTAATGCAGACATAGATATATTATCTATATAATCCTTACTTAAGGATAATACTTCATCAAGACTATAATAATATACATGTAGACCTGTCATCACTAATAGTGAAAGTAACCACATAATAATAGTACGCGGCAAAACATAAAAAAAATAAGCCCAGCGCCCTCTAAAACAATTGGGGCAAACACTTATTATCCTTTCATCCGGTTTGGCTATCGCA